>JBBSHM010000127.1:0-5866 GCA_038253125.1 Acidimicrobiales bacterium | reverse complement strand
CCCAGCGCCCGCTTGGTCCAGTGGGAGACCAGGCCGGGGTTGGCGCCGTGCTCGACCACGGCGGTGGGGCCGGGGGCCGACCAGCGGCTGACCCGCTGGCGCAGCGCCATGTGGCGGACGTACAGGGTGCGCTGTGGGGGCGGTAGGTCCGGGGCCTCGCCGTAGGGGTCCCACAGCTCGACGGAGGTGTTGATGTACAGCACCCCGGCGTCGTGGCACCACTGCACGATCTCGCCGCAGTCGATGTTCCAGGCCAGGTCGATCAACAGGTCGCCATGACCCAGGTGGGCCGCGAGCAGCCGGTCCATCGAGTCGGGGGTGATCCGCTCCCGCGCATAGCCCACCCCCGCTTCGAGGGTGGCGGGGATGCGGTCACGCAGGTCCTCGAAGTCCATGATCGTGATGCGGTCGCCCGGTACGTCGAGGTGGCGCAGCAGCAGAGGCTGGAGGCAGCGGGACACCGAGCCGCAGCCCAGGAAAAGGACGCGTCCGACGAAGGGGATCTTGCGCACGGGGGCGGCAGGTTAGGGGAGGTAGGGGATCGGGTTGCGGGCCACACCGTTGATCCTGACCTCGAAGTGCAGGTGGGGGCCGGTCGAGAAGCCGGTGGAGCCGACGTAGCCGATGACCTGACCCTGCTGCACCTGGTCACCCTCCTTCACCGCGAAGCGTGACTGGTGACCGTAGGCCGTGACGACGCCGCCGCCGTGGTCGATCAGGGTGAGGTTGCCGAACCCGCCGGCGCTGGCCGCCTTCACGACCAGGCCGGCCTTGGGCGCCCTTATCGGCGTGCCGGTAGGATCGGCGATGTCCTGGCCCTGGTGGATGCTTCCCCAGCGGGGGCCGAAGGGGCTGGTGAGGCGACCGATGACCGGCCAGATGAAGCCGCTGGAGCTGGTGCCGCCCTTCGGGGCGCCCGCTGCCGCCGGACCCGCCGCCACCGGACCCGGCGCCGCCGGGGGGTCGGGCGGGGGCACGACGGCATGGCTGGCCCGGGTGGCTAGCAGCTGGCTGAGCCCCGCCTCCTCGGCGTTGAGGGCGTCGGCGGTCTGGCGGAACTCGTCGATGCGCCCGTCGAGGTCGGCCTTGGCCTTGGCCGTGCGGACCCGGGCGTCGGACACCTGCCGGAAGGCGCCGGCCGCGTGCTTGGCGGCGACGGCCTGCTTCTGGCGCTGCCGGGCGAGGTCGCCGACGGCGGCCCGGCTTGAGTCGACCGCATCCACCAGGCGGCCCTGCACGACCTTGGCCAAGGCCAGCCGCCTGGCGGCGTCCTCGGGTCGGCCAACGCCGGCGAGCACCTGCACGTGGCCCTGGTCGGCGTAGGCCCGCACGGCCCGCTCGACCACCGCCGATCGCTGCCGGGCCAGCACGGCCTCGGCCTGGGCCACGTCGGCCTCGGCCCGCCGCTGAGCCCGTTCGGCCTGCTGGGCCTCTCCCTCGGCCACCTTCTCAGTCATGGCCAGGGTGTCGACAGCGTCAGCCAGCTGCTGGTCCGTCGCCTCGGCCGCCTTCAGCTTGGCGGCCACGTCCGCCTGCTGCTGGCGGACCCGCGCCCGGTCGGCCGCCGGGTCGGCCGACGCCGCCGGTACCAGCACGACAGAGACGACAGCGGTCAGCACCGCCAGCCGTATCCCACGTACCACATCAGCAACACTAGCCCCACTGGTCACGGGCGCTTCCTGACACCGCGGCAAGCCACGCCAGGACTCACATCTGAGGGCGGCTCCTTTTGGGGGCAGCCCGCAGGATCAGCGGCGGCGGATCAGGAGGTGAGTTCGGTGAGGAGGTTCTTGACCTTGCGTTCGATCGCGGATGGGTCGGATGGCGTTCTCGGGCGAAGCGGCGGATGAAAGATGGGCAGGAACGTCTGGACCTTGGCGGTCGGGTCAAAGGGGTCGAGGGTGATGGTCACGACGGGCGCTCCCTGGCCTGCTGGGCGTGAGGGAGGATGACGGCTTCGGCGATGTCGGTGAGGCGGGGGTAGAGGGTGGCGGCGCAGGCCACGGCGAGCGCTCCGCCGGCGAGTTGGGCGGCGATGAACCCTGGGACCGCGGCAGGGGCGATGCCGGCGAAGGTGTCGGACAGGGTGCGAGCCAGGGTGACAGCCGGGTTGGCGAAGCTGGTTGAGGAGGTGAAGAAGTAGGCGCCGCCGATGTAGGCGCCGACGGCGAAGGGTGCGGCCGAGGCCCGGCCGGAGCGGACGACGCCGAAGATGACGAGGAGGAGCCCGAAGGTGGCCACGACCTCGGCGAACAGGTGCGGGCCTGTGGCCCGGTGCTTGGTGGACAGCTCGATCAGCGGTGCTCCGAACATGATGTTGGCGGCGATCGCGCCGAAGCACCCACCGCCGATCTGGGCGGGCACGTAGGCCAGCACCTCTCGGGTGGTGACTCCGCCGAAGTACCGGTCGGCCAGGGTGACGACCGGGTTGAGGTGGGCGCCGCTGACAGAACCCAGCGCCAGGATGATGGCGACCAGGACCCCGACGGTCGCCGCAGTGTTCTCGAGGAGCTGGAGGCCGACATCGCCGGGCGAAAGCTGCGACGCGGCGATTCCCGAGCCGATCACGCCGGCCACGAGCAGGCCGGTGCCCACGAACTCAGCCAGTGCCTTCCGGGCGAGGTCCGGCATCAGCAGGTGGCTGGTGGGGCGACGCCGGATGGCTCGGGGTCGGGCAGGTTGGTGACCGGTCGGATCAGCGGCATCCGAAGGCCACCCCGACCTCTTCGGACACCGTGGAGCAGCAGGCGCTGGCCTGACCGGGCTCGGCGCTGCGCAGCCGGCCCTGGGGGTGCTCGGCGTCGCCTAGCACGGTGTAGACCTCCCACGGTTCGCCGTCGGGTCCGTCCACCCACACCTTCTCCTGCTCGGCGAAGCAGCAGGCCCCCGATTCCTCGGCTGTGGCCAGCCCGGCGCCGGAGAGGCGGGCCGAGGCGGCCGCCACCTCGCCGACGGAGCCGACCTCGACACCCAGATGATTCAGGGTGCCACCGGTCTCCCCCTCGATCAGGACCAGCTTGAGCGGCGGCTCGGCGATGGCGAAGTTGGCGTAGCCGGGGCGGATCTTGGCCGGCTCGGTGGCGAACAGCTTGGAGTAGAAGACGATGGCCTCCTCCAGGTTGGTGACGTTCAGGGCGAGCTGCACACGAGACATGGAAACCTCCCGGTAGGATCGGCGGTTGTCGATGCGTTGCACTCTGCACGATGTATCGACCGATGTCAATGAGGAGCGTGGATGGTTGGGACGGAACAGGTGAAGGTCACGCCGGACGTGGGCCTGTGCTGCTCGGCGCTGACGAGCGGCCGGCTGAACGGAGCGGAGGCGGCCGAGCTGGCCAGGGTCCTCGCCGCGTTGGCTGACCCGGTCCGCCTCCAGCTCGTCTCGCTGGTGGCCGCCAACGGGGAGGTCTGCTCGTGCGATCTCGAGACGCCGCTGGCCAAGAGCCAACCGACGATCAGCCACCACACCAAGGTCCTGGTCGACGCCGGTCTCCTCGCCGGTCGCAAGGACGGCCGCTGGACCTGGTGGTCGCTGGTCCCTGACCGCCTCGCCCAGGTCCGTGCCGCTCTCGGCGGATAGGGGTCGGCCACCAGGGCCCTACTGTCGACGAGGAGGAGGTCGAGGGCGCGAGTTCGGTTCTCGGCGAAGCCTCCAGCGGCCTCTACCGGCTGCCGCCTACGGCTTCGGTGTCACCGGCGAGCTGAGCGCCACCGCCGACTACACCGGGCCGCGCGCCTGGGCCAGCGCCCTCTGCGCCGCCGGGTTTCACGGCATCCGTTACCACGTCCGTCACGACCCACGCAGCGAGCTCGCCGGGGTCGCCTGGTTCGGGCGCGCCGGGCGGGCCGGACGACCGCCGACGGGCTCCAGTCAGGAGCTCCCGGCCAATCTGCTGCTCGCCGCCGCCCCCTTCGGCATCCAGCTCGCCGCCGACCTGCCCGCCCACTCGTGACCGAAGCCCGACTTCAAACTCACGCGTCGCTGTCCCAGTTGTCGGGGATGGCGGCCTTTCTCGGGGCGGGAACCGAGTGCCGCTCGCCGCCGCCGTCTTCGTTGCCGAGTTCACCGGCCGCCCCGGCATCGTCGTGCCCGGCCTCAACGCCGCCGTCGTGGCCCGGATGGTCATCGGCCGAGCTTCGCTCTCCCCGTACCAGGCGTCGGGACACGTTGGTCACCTCGAAGGCGGCCTCCTCCTCGCGGCCAACGTCGCGTCCACCGACACCCTGACCGTGCCAGGCCCGCGTTCGATGAGCCGGCGGTGCGGGCCATCGACGTCGTCGCCGGTGGCCGCCACCGCGTGGCCTGGTCAGCCTCGCTGGGCGCGATGTCCTACGGTAGCCCCGCCAACGCCCCCGACGGCTCGGTGATCACGACACCGCCAGCGCACCACCCCGGCGTCGCCCTGGTCGCTGACCGCCACCACTGCGTCGTCTACCGGCCACCATCAAGGTGTCCGCCGCGGTCGCTCCCGACGGCACCGTGATCGTGGGCCCCAGTCTGCTGAGCCTCAAAGCTGGTGCGGGCCAGGTAGCGGTCGACCAGGCGGGCGGCCACCCCGCCCGATGGTGAGATTAGCAAACGGGGCAGAAACGTTCCGGTTGCGGCGGCTTAGCTAAGCAACGCAGGCTTGGGTGACCGTCTGCGCCGGGGTGCTGGCTGAAATGGTCGGTCAGGACGGCCTCGAGCTCGGTGATCTGGGTGTTGTGGGCGGCGATGACCTTGACCAGCGAGGCGACGATGGCCCCGTAGGCAGCAGCGACAGCCGCCGGCCGGGTGAGATGCTCGCCGCGGAGCATGGCCTGGATCTTCCACTGGCCATGGCCCGCCCACTCGCCCCAGGTCCGCCACGCCGGCCTCCTCGGTCACGTTGGCCAGTTGTCCTAGGACCGCTCAGATGCCTTGGCGAGGCTTGGAGAGCGTCCTGGCTGCGGCGTCGAGGGCGGGGTGCCCTCGCAGGTCCTCGACGCGCCGGATCGCCAGGCCGGAAGGCTCCCAGAGCGCGACCGCAGCCCACTGCGGCCGGTGGTACGACCACCAGCCGATCCCGCTCCAGCGCCCCTCGTTGAAGATGTCAGCCGCGATCTGTTGGGTGCGGGGGCGGTTCCGGATCACCACGTGAGTTGGACGGATGCCACGCTGGGCCAGCTCGGTGGCGTTGTCGAGGTCGAGCAGCGGGCGGGTTTCCTCGTCCAGCTCGAAGGTGCCGAGCGACCTCACCGACTCGGGGATCTGCGGAAACGTGAGCATGGTAGGTGACCACACGGCCAGGTTTCCGAATGTCTCGCCGACGGCCGCTTCCGCAGAGGCCGACAGGTACATGACCGTGTAGAGCGCCGGGTTGTCCCACCGTCCCTTGCCCTGATACCTGGCCTGGACGTTGAAGGAGTGGCCCGGCTCGACCTGCTCCGCTCCCCCAACGTAGGGGAAGACCCGGTAGAGGAGCACCGTTCAGGCGTAGGCGCCTGAAGCCTCGGCCTCGAGCGCCTCCAGCACGGGGACCGATCCGTGGACCAGGAGCACGTCAATCGGACGGGCGCCCTCCAGGAAAGCGTTCGGCCCTTCGAGCCAGTCTCCGATCACGTCGGTGTCCCAGAGGAGCTGAAGCCGGGCGATGATGTGGTCGAGGTCGACCAGTGCGGGAGCGACCCGCGGGCCGGGCACCTCCTGAGCGTTCCGCCACCGCGATGGCTGGCTCTCCGACACGCTCAGCATCCTTGCGGCCCGCTTGTTCCCAAGGACGCTGACGATCTGGTCAGCACGAACGTCCGGCTTCCATGCGGCCAACGCCGCCGCGGTGGTGCGTCTGGCCACCGGAGTCGTTGTCGGGGCCTTCACCGTCGACGCCCCCTCAGCCTTCGCTGAAGT
>JBBSHM010000126.1:0-5879 GCA_038253125.1 Acidimicrobiales bacterium | reverse complement strand
TCCTTCGGTCCCTACGGCATCAGGCCGGACCGGATCCGGGTGATCCCCTTCGGGATCACCGTTCCGCCCGCGGCGGCTCAGCCGGCCGGTGGCCTGCCACGGGTCACCTTCGTGGCCTCCACCATGGACCGGAAGGGGGGCTGGCAGCTGCTCCGGGTGTTCCAGGAGGTGCTGCGGGAACGCTGCCGCCTCACGCTCATCACCCACGACGACGTGCCGGCCGCCCCCGGCGTGGAGGTGCTCCGTGACGTGCGGCCGGGGGACGGGCGGGTGGTCCAGGTGCTGGCCCGCAGCGACATCTTCGCCATGCCCACCTCGATCGACAAGGTGCCCTACTCGGTGCTGGAGGCGATGGCCGCGGGCCTGCCTGTGGTCACCACCCGGGTCGGTGCCATCCCCGAGATGGTCGCCGACGGGGTCACGGGCATCCTGGTCGACGTGGGCGACGACCGAGCTCTGGCCGAGGCCCTGGGCCGGCTGGTCGACGACCCCGACGCCAGGCGACGCATGGGTGCGGCCGCCCGCCAACGGGTCCTGGACGTCTACGACGCCCGCCGGACGACGCAGATGCTGCTCGACGTCCTGGTCGAGGCCCGCGAGCTCCATCGTCCGGCCGCCGGCCCTCCCCTGGCCTGACGGGTGCGTCAGCGCTCGAGCACTTTGTCGACCACCGCCGAGAAGGCCGCCCGGAACGCCTCGGGGGAGAACTGCTCGGCGTGGTGCCGGATCGTCTCCGGGTCGTAGCGATCGGGCTCGAACACCCTGAGGGCGCCGGCCAGCGCGTCCACCTCGTCAGCGCCGGCGGGCAGGCGGTAGAGCGCACCCGTCACGCCATCCACGACCGTGTCCATGGCCCCCCCGATGGCTCTGGCCAGGACCGGGGCGCCACAGGCCTGCGCCTCCACGGGCACGATCCCGAAGTCCTCCTCGCCGGGGAAGACCAGGGCCCGGCAGCGACGGTAGAGGTCGAGGAGGGTGGCGTCGTCGACGTGCCCCAGGAGCTCCACCCCCGGGCCCGCCTGCGCCTCCACGGCCGACCGAATACGGCCCTCGCCGGCCACCACCAGCCGCACGCCGGCCCTGACCGCGGCCGCCACCGCCACCTCCGGCCGCTTGTAGGGGACGAGCCGGCCGGCGAGCAGGAAGAAGGGCTCGCGAACGACGGCGGGAGCGGGCGTGTAGCGGTGGACGTCGACGGGCGGCGGCACCACGTGCGCGTCCCGGCCCCACCAGCGGCGCACCCGTTCGGCGACGTGTCGCGAGTTCACGGCGATCACCGACAGGCGCCGAGCGGCCGCGGCGTCGGCTCGCCGCTGGGTGGCGGCGAAGGCACGCAGGCTCATCCTCCCGACCGCGCCTCCGACCTCGTACTCCAGGAACGAGGGATCCCAGATCCACCGCGCCGGCGTGTGGGTGTAGGAGACCACCGGAACCCCGGGTGCGGCCCGCACCCGGTTGGCGAAGGAGTGGTGGCTGGTGATGACCAGCTCGGCGTCGCCCACGTCCAGCCTGGCCGTCGCCCCGGGCAGGAGGGGGAGGAGGTAGGCGTAGTTCCGACCGCCGCGGTAGAAGCGCTGCAGCCCGCTCGACCGCACGTCGGCGCCGCGGAGGCCGGGAGGGAGCGCGTCGGGGTTGACGAGCGGGGCGTGCACCTTGGCCTCGGGCCAGATGGCGTACAGCTGCTCGACGACACGTTCCGAGCCGGCCAGCTCGATGAAGCGGTCGTGGACGATCGCGACCCGCGGCCCCGTCACGTCCCGGGTGGCTTGTGCCGGTGGTACCGGTAGTGGCCCTCGCTCACCCGTTCGGTCCGGTTGAGCACGAGCCCGATGATGTTGGCGTCGACCCGCTTGAACTGCTGGACCGCGGCCCGCACGGTCTGGCGGCGCGTGGCCCGGGCATCCACCACGATGATCGTGGCGTCGCAGCGCGAGGCGATGGCGAGGGCGTCGGAGAACAACCTCAGCGGCGGGGTGTCGACGACGACCATGGCGGCCCAGTCGAGCTCGTCCAGCGCCTCCGCGAGCTCGGTGGCGGCGAGGCCGCCGGCAGGGTCCTCGACCGGAGCGCCACAGGTCACGACCTGGAGCTGGCCGAGCGCGGGCGAGGTGGTCAGCACCTTCTCGAGCCTCGCGCCGTTCAGCAGGTCACCCAGCCCGGGGACCGGGTCGAGCCCGAGCCGCACGTGGACGTTCGGGCGGCGCAGGTCGGCGTCGATCAGGACGACCGGCACGTCGAGGGTGGCGACCGACTGGGCCAGGTTGATCGAGGTGTGGGTCTTGCCGGTGCCGGGATCGGCGCTGACGACGGCGACGGTACGGATCGCCCCGCTCGTGTTCATGAACATGAGGTTCGTGCGCAGGGTGCGGAACGCCTCGACGGCCGCATCGGAGCCCCCGACCGGCAACCGCACCAGCACGGGCAGGCCGGCGACCTTGTCGGCCCCGACATCCTGCTCGTCATCTGCGAACCGGTCCTTGAGGCCGTTGGCCACGGCCACCAGCTCGGCGTTCACGACCAACGCGACCAGGAAGGCCAGGACGGAGTCGCGCACCGGCGTGGGCGAGACCCGCCCCACCTCGGCCCGGGCGGGGGCGACGATCGTCACGCGGTCCGTCGGGGCCAGGCGGCGGTCGGTGGACGCCTTGACGAGGGCGTCGTAGCGGGCCTCCAGCGTGGCCCGGTCGGCTGCGCCCGCGGGGAGCGGCGCCAGCTTCGCCTCGAGCTGGCGGATCTCGGCGTCGACGGGTTCGAGCGACAGCCGCAGCGTCTCCGCCTGCTGCTTGCTCACGGCGTCGAGGAGCGCATCGGCCGTGCCCCCGGCCAGGGCGGTGGCAGCGCCCTCGGACGGGCCCTCGGCGGCGACGGTGACGAACCCGACGTCGGCGGCCACACTGAGGGTGATGAGGTCACGGGCCTGGGTGGGGCTGATCGCCAGCCCGGAGCGGCGCGTGGCCTCCGTGACGACCGGCAGCGTGCGGGCGAGCTCGGCGTAGCTCCGAGCCAGGAACACGGTGTCCTGCTCGCTGGCGCTCACCCCCGCCATCGCCCGGCCTGACTCGACGCTGACCAGCGCGCTGGCCCGATAGACCGACGGGCGGGTGGAGCGCCAGGCGAAGGCAAGGGCGGCGATCACCAGCGCGGCCAGGAGCACCCGCCAGCGACCGCGCCAAATGACGCGGAAGTGCTCGGCAAGGTCCACGCGGCGACGCTACTCGGTGCTGGTGGGGGCCCGACCTCGACCGCGTCCGTCCGGAAGTACCGTGCCGGTCCTGATGGCCCTTGCCGTGGCGAACGTCCGGGCGAGGGGGACGTGGGTGGGCGCAGCGGCCGCCGCGAACCTGCTGCTCCTCATCTTGGCGGCCGCCGGGTCGGTGTGGCTCGCCCTGTTCGCCGCCGTGCTTCTGCCGCTCGCCGCCGCGGTCCTCGCCCGGCCCCAGCGAGGGGTGCTGCTGCTCGCCGCGCTCCTTCCCCTCAACGGCCTCTTGCTGATCGCCGGGCTGCCGGCCTGGGTCGGGCGGTGGAAGGAGGCCCTGGTGCTAGCGCTGCTCGCCGCCACCTTCTTCGCCCCGTCGACGGCTCGCGCCCCGCGCCGGGCCTTCCCCACCTGGGCTCCGGGGCTCGCCGGCCTCCTCGTGGTGAGCGCGCTCTCCGGCCTCACGGTTGGTGGACTCCAGGCCGCCGTCGGGCTCAAGATCGCCTTCTTCTTCGCGCTGGTGGCCGTCGTCGTCTGGCGCTGCCCGCTCGACGCCACCGAACGGGACCGCCTGGTCACGATCCTCATGGTGATGGGGTTCCTCACTGCGATCTACGGGCTGGCCCAGCAGAAGCTCGGGCCGGCCCGGCTCCACGACCTGGGCTACGCGTACAACGACACGATCCGGACCACAGCCGGGCTCCTGCGCTCCTTCTCCAGCTTCAATCAGCCGTTCGGGCTCGGCTACTTCCTGATGCTCGTCCTCCTCATCGGCGTGCCGCACGCCCTGGACGAACCCGGCCGGCTCCGCAGCCGGCTCTTCCTGCTCGCCCTGCCGATCCTGGGCGCCGCCCTCGCCCTCAGCTTCGTGCGAGGCGCCTGGCTGGGCGTCGCCGTCGGGTTCGCCTACCTGGGCTTCACCCGGTACCGGATCCTCCTCCTCGGCATCCCGCTGGTGTTGGTCGGCCTCCTGTTCCTCCCGAGCGACGTGTCCATCGCCGCCCTGGGGGCGTCCAGCTCCGCCGAGCGGGTCAGCTCGTGGCAGGAGAGCGTGGACCGGATCCTCGCCAACCCGGTGGGGGTCGGCGTGGGGGCCAGCGGCAGCGCGTCCGAGAAGGTGGCCCAGCTGCGTGGCGCTGGTGAGGTCTACCAACCGGACAACTACTACGTGAAGATCCTCTACGAGCTCGGGGTCCTCGGCTTCTGGATGCTCGCGCTCCTCCTCGTCGCCGCCTTCGGCGCCACCCGCGACCAGGCACGGCGGGCCGGCCCCCACGAAGGCATCCTCAGCACCGGGGTTTCGGCCGTCGTCCTGGCCGTGGCCGCCGCCTCCTTGGTGTCTACCTTCTTCGAGATCTTCCCGATGGACGCCTACTTCTGGCTCCTCCTCGGTGTCGTCGCCGCATGCGCGCCCGAATCGCCCTAAACGCGCTGGCCCTGCAGCCCGGCGGCAGCGGCGTCCAGACCTACATCCGTGAGCTCGTGGCTGCCCTCGCCGACAGGGTCGACGCCGACCTGATCGTCGCCGTGCAGAGCGATCTCGCAGGCGAGCTGCCTGCGGGCGTCGGCCTCGTGCGGAGGCCGGTCTCGTCCGGAGCCCGTCGGGCCGCCGCCGGACTCCGCCCGATCGGGTCGGCCGACGTGGTCCACGGCCTCGACGTCGACGTCCCGCTCAGGCCTCGTGCCCCCACCGTCGCCACCGTCCACGACCTCGCCGTGTTCGACGTGCCGTGGACCTACAGCCGCTGGCGGGCCGCAGGTGAGCGGCTCCTCATCCGCCAGTCGCTGCACCGGGCCGACGCCATCATCGCTGTCTCCTCGTTCACCGCCGAACGGATCCGCGCCCGCTTCGGGCGGGACTCCGTCGTCGTCCCCGAGGCTCCCTCCCCGGCGCTGGCCCCCCCCGCAGCCGAGGCGGTGGACGACGTCAGGGCCCGTCGTGACCTGCCTGCGCGGTTCGTCCTCCACGTCGGGACGGTTGAGCCCCGGAAGGGCCTGGTGGCCCTCGGGGAGGTCTGCCGCCGCCTCGAGGTCCCCCTGGTGCTGGCCGGGAAGGTGACCACGCCCGCCGCGGTACCGGCCGGGGCCCGCCTCCTCGGCTACGTCCCGGCATCCGACATCGCCCCCCTCTACGGCGCAGCGACCGTTGTCGCCTACCCGTCGGTCTACGAGGGCTTCGGCCTCCCGCCCCTCGAGGCCATGGCCTGCGGCGCGGCCGTCGTCGCCTCCCGCGTCGCCTCGCTCCCTGAGGTGCTCGGCGACGGCGCCGAGCTGGTCCGGACCGGTGATCCCGATGCCCTCACCGCCGCCCTGCGAGCCCTGCTGCACGACGACGCCCGGCGCGCCGCGCTGGCCTCCGCCGGACGGGCCCGGGCCGCCAGGTACACCTGGGCTGCCACCGCCGACGCCACCGCCGCGGTCTACCGCTCCCTCGGCGCTCCGCTCTGACCGGCGGGTGGCGTAGGTGGCCCGGGCGCCCATGGCTTACAACGTGGACCGGCGCTTCACCCGGCTCGGCGGCGGGGGCGGCGGAGCGGCGGCTAGCGCTGCTGTGAGGACGGCGAGGGCGGGCTTGGGGGAGAAGTCGCGGTGCTCGAGCCCGAAGTTTTGCTCGCGGTCACCGGGGTTGGTGCCTGCGTCGCGCAGGGCGTAGAGCAGCAGCGGGCCGGCCCAGGACCACTGC
>JBBSHM010000125.1:0-6014 GCA_038253125.1 Acidimicrobiales bacterium | reverse complement strand
GTGGGAATGATGCCTTGAGTTGGCCCCACCTGAGGCCACTTTGATGGCTTGAACTGGCCCCACCTCCAACAGACCGCCCCTACGTTCAGTGGTTGCTGATGACCGCTGAGCAAGGGAGAAGGAGTGTCGAAGGTGGAGCTCTACGAACGTATTCGCAAGGACAGCCGGGAGGAGGGCCTGAGCATCCGAGCCCTGGCCACCCGTCATCAGGTGCACCGTCGTGATGTGCGGCAGGCACTGGCGTCGGCCACGCCGGCGGATCGCAAGGTGCCCGAACGCGACACCCCGGCGCTCGGCCCGTGGACGACGATCATCCGAGCGTGGCTGGTGGCCGACCGGGACGTTCCCCGCAAGCAGCGCCACACCGCCCGGCGGGTGCACCAACGCCTGGTGGCCGAGTACGGGGCCGATGTCGCCGAGTCGACGGTGCGGGCCCATGTGGCCCAGGTGCACTTCGAGCTCGACAACACCCTCCGGGTGGTGACGGTGCCCCAGACCCATGGCCCAGGTGAAGAAGCCGAAGTCGACTTCGGTGAGTTCGTGGCCTGGGTCGACGGGGCGCTGGTCAAGTGCTGGATGTTCTGCATGCGCCTCAGCCATTCCGGGCGGGGCTTCCACGTGGCCTTCTCCCACCAGGCCCAGGAGTGCTTCTTCGAGGGCCACGTGCTGGCCTTCGAAGCCTTTGGGGCCGTGCCCGGGCGGATCCGCTACGACAACCTGAAGGCGGCGGTGGCCAAGGTGCTCATGGGCCGGGACCGCACCGAGAACGAGCGCTTCGTGGTCCTGCGATCCCATTTCGGTTTCGACAGCTTCTACTGCCGGCCGGGGATCGAGGGCAGCCATGAGAAGGGCGGCGTGGAGGGCGAAGTGGGCAGATTCCGCCGTCGTCACCTCGTCCCGGTTCCCAAGGTCGCCACCATGGCCGAGCTCAACGAGCTGCTCGCCGCCGGTGACGTGATCGACGACGCCCGCCACATCGCCGCCCGGCCCGATCCCGTCGGCGTCGCCTTCGCCGTCGAGGTGGCCTCCATGGGCCCCCTGCCCACCGAGGCGTTCGACCCCACCACCGTCCTGGCCGCCAAGGTCGACACCAAAGGCCGGGTGTCGGTGCGCCAGAGCTTCTACTCCGTGCCCGTCGGCCTGGCCCGGCGAAGCGTGACGGTGCGCCTCGGCGCCCAGTGGTTGGAAGCCATGGCCGAGGGCAAAGTCGTGGCCCGTCATGCCCGCAGCCTGCACAAGGGCACCGAGGACCTGGTGCTGGACCACTACCTGGAGATCCTCCAGCACAAGCCCGGGGCCATGCCCGGCTCCACCGCCCTGGCCCAGGCCCGGGCGTCGGGGTCATTCACGGTCACCCACGAGCGCTTCTGGGCCGCGGCCCGGGCCAAGCTGGGCGACGGGGCCGGCACCAGGGCGCTGATCGGCGTGGTGCTGTTGCAGCGTCGCATGGCCGCCGTCGTGGTCATCGCCGCCATGGAGGCGGCGCTGGGCATCGGGAGCGTCGATCCCGAGGTGGTGGCCATCGAGGCCCGCCGCCTCGACCAGGTCCGTCCACCGGCACCGGTGGTGCCCATCGGCACCGGGAGCCGAGACACCCGCCCACCGCCGCGCCTCGACCACTACGACGAGCTCCTCGCCGCCGGCGCTGAGGCATGACCATCACCGCCATGACAGAGGCGGCGGCCGAGGCGTCCGTCGATGCCGCCTGCCGGGCCCTGCACCTGCCGACAGTGCGGGCCGAGGCCGCATCTCTGGCCGACACCGCGGCCAAGGAGGCCATCACCCATCGGGCCTACCTGGCCGAGGTCCTCGCCGCCGAGGTCGACGAGCGTGACGGGCGACGCCGGGCACGGCGGGTGGTCGAGGCCCGGTTCCCCCGCATCAAGCGCCTGGAGGACTTCGACCTGGGCGCGTCGCCGGGGATCAACCCGGCCACCCTGGCCGCCCTGGGCAAGGGCGCCTGGATCGACGCCGGCGAGCCGGTGGTCCTGCTGGGCGACTCGGGCACGGGCAAGTCCCACCTGCTCATCGGCCTCGGTATCGCCGCCTGCGAGCAGGGACGCCGGGTGCGTTACGTCACCTGTGCCTCCCTGGTCAACGAGCTGGCCGAGGCGGCCGATGACCGGGTGCTGTCCAAGGTCGTCGCCCGCTACGGCCGCCTGGACCTTCTCCTGGTCGATGAGCTGGGCTATGTCAGCATCGACCCCAAGGGCGCCGAGCTGTTGTTCCAGGTCCTGACGGAGCGGGAGGAACGGGCCTCGGTGGCCACCGCGTCGAACCACCCCTTCAGCGAGTGGGGCCAGACCTTCTCGGATCCCCGCCTCGCCGCGGCCGTGGTCGATCGCCTCACGTTCAGGGCGCACATCATCGAGACCGGCACCGACAGCTACCGCCTGCGCATGTCCCGGGCCAACAAGAAGAAGCCGTGAGCACCCTCACGTCCGTCGCCGCTGGTCCCACCCCAGGCCTCGCCGATAACTGTATGGACATCCGCACACCATGAGGCAGACCCGCCGCAACCACTACCTCTCACCCGCCACCGGCGACGACGCCGAAGCGGTTCTCGGCGACGCCCTGGCCAGCCTGGGCACGCAACGCCAACTCTGGCCCGGTGACGCCGGCGTCACCCTTCATCTCCTCACCAGCATCACGGCCCAAGCCGAACGCCGACTTCCCCAGGCCGTCGCCGACGCCCGGGACGAGGGCTACTCCTGGGCCGAGATCGCCGACCTCCTCGGTGTCACCCGGGCCAGCGCCTGGCAACGCTTCGCCACCTGGGCGCCGGCCGGCGCCTCACACGATGACCGGCCAGGAACGGAGCCGCCCGTGGCCTGAACCCGACATCCAACGCCGACCAATCCGTCACTGACAGCGTTCAATGTCAGACTGCAGTGAACCAACAGGTGGGGCCAGTTCAAGCCATCACGGTGGGGCCAACTCGAGTCGTCATTCTCAGCCAAGGCCCCGGTGCGCTGGAAGCACACCGCGGAGATCCGCCGCCGCTACGGCTACCGGGACTTCGCCAGCGAGCCGGCGCACGTCGGCCTGCTGCGGCACCTCTACCGCCAGGCATGGGCCGACGACCTCGGCCCAACCGCCCTGTTCCGGGCCGCCCATCGCCGGCTGCTGGCCGAGCGGGTCATCCTGCCCGGCGAGAACGTGCTCACCCGCACCGTGGCCAGCGTGCGGGAGCGGGCCACCCAGCGCCTCTGGACCCAGCTGGCAAGAGCAGCCTCGCCCGAGCTGGTGCAGCGGTTGGAGGGCCTGCTGGTGGTGCCCGAGAGCAAACGCCGCTCGGAGCTTGACCGGCTGCGGCGGCCGCCGTTCAGCCCGACGATCAACGGCTTGGTCCAGGCCCTGGAACGCCTGGGCGAGGTCCGGGCGCTCGGGGTGGAGGCGCTCGACCTGTCTGCCTTGCCGCCCCGGCGCGTCGCCGGCCTGGCCCGCTACGCCGAGGATGCCTGGGTCACCCAGCTCGCCGACCTGGGCACGCCGCGTCGGGTGGCCACGCTGGTGGCCTACGCCCACGGGCTGCGGGCCAGCGCCCGCGATGACGTGATCGACATCTTCGACGTCGTCTTCGGGGACATGCAGCGTGCGGCCACCAATCGGGGCAAGAAGCGCCGGGCCGGCGAGCTGAAGGACTACGACCGTGCCGTCGCCGAGCTGCACGCCAGGATGCAGGCCCTCCTCGACGCCCTCGACGACGAGGAGGCCATCGCCGTCGTCCTGGGCGCTCTACGTGAGGACCGGGAGGGCATCGCCGGGGCCATGGGCACGGTGACGGCGTTGATGCGCCCACCGGCCGATCCTTACCACGAGCGCCTGGTCGCCTGTTACCCCCAGATCCGCCGCTTCCTGCCCATGTTGATCGAGGCCCTGGCCATGGAGTCGACCGCTCCTGCCCGCCCGGTGCTTGAAGCATTCGGTGCCCTCGGCACCTGGTTGGCCGAGAAGCCCCACACCGCTCGCCTTCCTGGCGCCGACGTGCCCCTCGACGTGGTCAGCGCTTCTTGGGAGCCCCACGTCCGCGACCGCGACGACGGCAGCGTTAACCGGGCCGCCTACGCCTGCTGCGTCCTCGACCGCCTCCGGGTCGGGCTGCGCCGCCGGGACCTGTACGCACCGGGCAGCATCCGCTGGGGCGATCCCCGGGCCGAGCTGCTCCCGCCCGAGACGTGGGACGCCCAGCGGGACCAGGCGTGTGAGGTCTTGGCCCTCGATACCGACCCGGCCAAGGTCGTGGCCCAGCTGGGCCAGGTCCTCGACCAGGCGTGGCGTCGAACGGCCGATGGCTTCGCCGCCAATCCGGACTTCCGCATCGAGCACCGCGACGGCGCCGATCGGGTCGTGGTCAGCCCCCTCGACGCCATGGAGGAGCCGGCGTCCCTGGTCAGCCTGCGGGCCATGGTCGAGGAGCTGCTGCCCGAGGTGGAGATCGCCGACGTGCCCCTCGAAGTGCACGGCTGGACCGGCTTCCTCGACGAGTACAGCCACATCAGCGGCTCGGGCTCCCGGGCCGTCGGCCTGAACGAGACGCTGTCGGCCCTGCTCGTCTCTGACTCATGCAACGTCGGCCTCGCCCCCGTGGTCGACGAGGACTACGCGCCGCTGACCCGCGACCGCCTCAACTGGGCGGCACACAACTACTTCCGCTCGGCCACCCACACCGCGGCCAGCACCCGGCTCTTCGACTTCCACGCCGGGCTCGAGCTGGCCCGAATCGCCTGGAACGGTGGCGAGATGGCCTCGGCCGACGGGATGCGCTTCGTCATCCCGGTGTCGACCATCCACGCCGGCTACAACCCCCGCTACTTCGGCCGCCAGCGCGGCTCGACCCTCTACACCTGGATGGCCGACACCCACGCCTCGTTCCACCAGACCCTGATCCCCGGCACCGAGCGCGACAGCCTGTTCGCCCTCGACGGGCTCATGGCCAACCAGACCGTGCTCCGACCCGGGACCGTCTCCACCGACACCGCCGGAGCGTCGGAGATCGTCTTCGCCCTGTCCTGGGCGCTGGGCTACCGCTACGCCCCACGCCTGGCCGACCTGGCCGACCATCGCCTGTGGTTCATGACTTCAGCCCCCGACTACGGGCCGCTCAACGGGCTGGCCCGGAACCGCATCAACACCGGCCTCATCGTCAGCCAGTGGGACCAGATCTGCCGCCTGGCCGCCTCCCTGGAGGCCCGCACCGTCACCCCGTCGGCCATCCTCCGGTCGCTGCAGCGGGGACCGAACCCCTCCAGCCTCGCCCGGGCGCTGGCCGAGCTCGGGCGGGTGATCAAGACCCTCCACGTCCTCGACTATTGCCACGACCCGGTCTACCGGCGGGCCATCCACCGCATTCTCGGCCGAGGCGAGAGCCGCAACAGCCTGGCCCGGGACGTGTTCCACGGCCGGCGCGGTCAGCTGCGCCAGCACTACCAGGCCGGGCAGGAGAACCAGTTGGGCGCCCTCGGCCTCATGGTGAACGTGATCGTCCTTTGGCAGACGGTGTACATCCAGGCCGCCCTCGACCACCTCGCCGCTGCCGGGCACGAGATCGACCCCGCCAACGTCGCCCGCCTGTCGCCGCTCGGTCACCCGACGATCAACCTCCAGGGCCGCTACCGCACCACCGGCGGAGCCCCGGCCGGCGGGCTGCGACCGCTGCGGACCGCCACATGACGACGAGCGAGGCGACGGCGAGTCGGGTTCGGCGCCGGTGACGACTATTGAGCGGGTGGCCGCTGAGCTGCGTTCGCTGCATCGCCACGTCCACGACCGCGCCGCGGCCCCCTACGACGTCGAAGGCGAGCCTGCGCGTCGAAGCCGCCAGGTCTTGGCCCGCTACGACGGGCTGCTCGCCGAAGCCGCCCGCATGCTGGAGACACCGTGCCCGTCGGGGCGGCTCACCGATGCCGACCGCCAGTGGGTGGAGCAGGCCCTGGCCGAACGCGGGCTGGACATCGGCCCCAACGGCGCCACGTAGGTTCGCTGGTCATGGGCGAGCCGCACCCGATGGGCGT
>JBBSHM010000124.1:0-6330 GCA_038253125.1 Acidimicrobiales bacterium | reverse complement strand
GACTCGAACGCCGTCTTCATCTTCCAGTCGACCAGCACACTGATCACGGGCTCGGCCAGCTCGATCGTGCTCACCAACGCCGCCAGCGCGTGCAACGTCTTCTTCCAGATCGGCAGCTCCGCGACCCTTGGCACGGGCACAGCCTTTGCCGGAAGCATCCTGGCCCTGACGTCGATCACCGCCAACACAGGCGCCACGGTGGAGGGGCGATTGCTGGCTCGCAACGGCGCCGTAACCCTGGACTCCAACATCGTCACCAGCCCGACGTGCCCGCCCGCGCCGACGACCACGACAACGACGCCGATGGGTTCAACGACCACGACGGTGCCGGGTTCGACGACGACGACGGCGGTGCCCGGTTCCACGACGACGACTCTGCCGGGTTCGACGACGACGACGGCGGTGCCGGGTTCGACGACGACGTCGACGATGGTGCCGGGTTCGACGACGACGTCGACGACTCTGCCGGGTTCGACGACGACGTCGACGACTCTGGCCGGTTCGACTACGACGACTCTGCCGGGTTCGACGACTTCGACTCTGGCGGGTTCGACGACGACGTCGACCCTGGCGGGCACGACCACCACCCGGTTGGGCACCACCACGACCAGGGCCACCGGCGTCAACACGGGCAGCGGCCCGGGGCCGACGGCCGGGCCGGGGCGACCTTCGGAGCTGCCGCGCACCGGATCACAGCTCATCGGAGCCGTCAGGGCCGGCCTGTCGTCGGTGCTCCTCGGCGTCCTGCTGGTCCTTGGGTCACGACGTCGGCCCCACGGGCTGCATTACCGTTAGGCCGGCCCGGACGACGCTGCCGCTGCCGGATCGGCAATGGGCTTGAACCTACCGCTGGTGTCGCGATCTGCACCGCGGCCACCGCGGCCCAGCAGCCGCCTGCGGTCTTGACCTCTCCGCCGGGCCGGACCGGCGGAGCGCTGCATCGGCTGAGAGAACCGCAGTATGGTGATCGGTATGGGTACGAAGAAGGTCACGATCACGCTGGAAGAGGCGCAGCTGGACCAGATCCGGGCGCTCGTCCACTCCGGAGCGGTGCGGAGCGTGTCGGCCTTCGTCCAGCACGCCGTGGGTGGGGCCCTGGATGACGTGGCGGGTTGGGGTGCGGCGCTGGCGGCAGCGCTGAGCGAAACGGGTGGGCCCCTGTCCGAGGAGGAGCGGGCGTGGGCCGACGAGGTGCTGGGGGTGGCCGGCCAGACCTCGGTGGCGGTGGCGTGATGCCGGGGGTCACCCTTGACGCCGGCGGCCTGATCGCCCTGGACGGCGACGATCGCCGTGTGGTGGCCTTGCTGGCGCGAGCTGCAGAGGTCCAGGCGACCGTCACCGTTCCTGCCGGGGCGCTCGCCCAGGCCATCCGGCGGCCGGACCGACAGGTGCGCCTGGCCCGGTTGGTCCGTCAGCCGAACGCCGTCGTCGTACCCCTCGATCGGGTCGATGCCACGAACGTCGGAAGGCTCCTGGCCGCCACCCGGACGGGCGACGTCGTAGATGCTCACGTCGTGATCTGCGCCCGACGGAGCGGTCAGCAGGTCGTCACGTCCGATCCGGACAACCTCCGCCAGCTCGACCCTGGGCTCCGCCTGGTCGCCGTCTGATCACCCGGTCGGCGGCTGCGGCTCGGCAACCCCGATGCTGCCGCCCCCCCAGCTGGGGCGGAGTTTCGGCACCACCAGCGAAGCATCAGCGTGATCTGCGGAGGCGGATGACCGCCACGTAGCGGTCTGTGTCCTCGGCGAAGTAGCTGACGGTGTAGCCGCACAACAGTCGGGCTCGGAGGTGGGGGTGGTGAGGACCCGCCAGGTCACGCGGGCTTGTCGATGGTGCTGCGGGTCAGGTGCCGGAGGAAGGCGTCCTTGTCGTCGAATGTTGGGATCGAGCCGACAGCAACGCCGCGCCTGGTTTCATCGGCGAGATCCACGATGTAGTCCTCGCCGACCTCGGTGACCCAGTCGTCGAGTGCATCCGGACGAGGTGCGTGATCGTGCTGGGGTACCACAGTTCCAGGCTACTCGGGGCCGACTTGGAAGCTGGGGGAGGGGTCGTGTCGTTGGGACCCATGACGGTACCTACCCGGTGTCATCGCCGACGGGAGTGGCCACCGAGCACTGGGCGTGGAGGGTCCGACCCGGGTGGGGACAGGTTCATGGGCCGGACAGCTCGAGCTCGCCGATGACCACCTGGCCGGTGCGGCCCGGGTCGGTGAACCACAGGAGGAGGGCCCCGGCGCTCTGGCCGTTGAGGCTGACGTCTAGGTCGCCGTCCACCCCGCTGGCCCGGGCCACGGGCTGGCCCCAGGCGCTGAGCGTGGGCGCCGGGGCGGCGCCCAGGTACACCTGGGCGGCCCACGCCTGGCTGGCGCTGCGCACCCGGAGCCGGCCGATCCGGGTCGGCTGCCTGAGGGTCACAACGACACCCACGCCCTTCTTCAGGTTGCCGAACACTGGCGGCTGGCGGTAGCGGTCGCTGGACCACGTGGTGGCCGGGTCGGAGTCGATCAGCCGGGGCAGCTGGCTCTCGTTCTCCTGGCCATCGCCGGGGGCGGGATCGAAAGATCGCACGGCGGCGATCACCGGCGGCCCGGTGGCCGCCGGGCCGACGGTGGGCCTGAGCGCACCCGGGCGCGGCCCGCCGGGTAGGGCGACGACGGCCAGGGCGGTGGCCAGGGCGGCGGCCACGAGGACGCCCACCACGATCAGCGGGACCCGCGACCGCCCTCCCCGGCGCCCGGTCGGGGTGCGGCGGGTGCGGCGGGTGCGGCCGGGGCGGCGGGACGGCGCCAGCGAGGGCGCCGGAGGCGCGGTCGCCGGTGAGGGCTGGCGACGTCCGATACCCGGGACCGGCCCGGGCGGCGCCACGGGTGGCCCGGCACCTGACAGCTGCGAGGGCGGCGCCGCAGGCAGGGAGACGGTCGCCTCACCGGGCCACGCCGGCGGCGTGGTGCGGGGGGCGGGAGCGCGGCCCGGGAGGTCGATGACCGGGACGGCTGCGGTGGCCGGCGCTGCCGGCGCCGCCTCCAGGGTCCGCAGCTGCTGACCGAGGCTCAGAGCTGAGCTGGGCCGCTGCGCCGGGTCCTTGGCCAGGCAGGCCAGGACGAGCGCTTCGAGCTCGGGGCCGACGGGCACGCCGAGCGTCCGCAGAGGTGTGGGCGGCTCGGTGAGGTGGGCCAGGGCGATGGCGAGATCGGTGTCGCGCACGAACGGCGGCTGCCCGGCCAGCAGCTCGTGCAGCACGCAGCCGAGGGCGTAGAGGTCGGTGCGGCCGTCCAGCGGGCGGGCCGACACCTGCTCGGGCGCCAGGTAGCGGGCGGTGCCGACCACCACCCCCTCCCGGGTGACGCTGGCGTCGCCCAGACCCTCATCCAGCGCCTCCTGGGCCCGGGCCACCCCGAAGTCGGCCACCTTCACCCGCAGCACCGCGGCATCCTCAACCACGAGCAGGTTGGCCGGCTTGATGTCGCGGTGGATCAGCCCGGCCTTGTGGGCGGCGTCCAGGGCCTCGGCCACCTGGGCGGCGACGGCGACGGCGACGGCGGGGGCCACCGGCCCGCCGGCCACCAGGTCACGCACCGTGCGGCCCGGCACCAGCTCCATGACGATGAAGTCGATGGGGCCGTCGGCGCCGGTGTCGTAGGTGGCGACGATCCCCGGATGGGCCAGGCGGGCCGCCGCCACCGCCTCACGTCGGAACCGCTCACGGGCCGAGGGGTCGGCCGCCAGCCTGGTGTGGGGGATCTTGATGGCCACGGCCCGGGCCAGGACCTCGTCACGGCCCTCCCACACCGTGCCCATGCCGCCCTCGGCCAGGCGCCGGATCAGCCGGTACCGTCCGGCCAGCACCTCCTTGTGGCCGGCGGGCGCCCCGGCACCCGCGGCATCGGACACTGCGACCGAGGCTACCGAAGCCCCCGCCTGTCCCGGTGGCGGGAACCGGTCTGTGCTCCCCGCTCCCGGGGGCCGCTCCGGGGCCGCTCGGAGGGGGCGTCTTGGGCTGTCGTGGATCACAACCCAGCGCTGTCGTAGAACCGAAGCCAACGCCGTCGTAGAACGATATCCTGGCAGATGAATGCATTACATCGAGCGGCTCGTCGACCCCCTCCTCGACCAGCTGCTCGCCGGCCTGCCTGCGGTTCTGCTGGCCGGACCACGGGCATCGGGCAAGACCACCACGGCCCGCCGGCGCGCCAGCGAGACCCTGGCCCTGGATCGGCCCGCCGTCGCCGGTGCCGTTGCCGCCGATCCCGACGCGGCGATCGGCGGGCGAGCCGGAGGCTCCCTCCTGTGCATCGACGAGTGGCAGGCCGTCCCGAGCGTGATGGGGGCGGTGAAGCGGGCCATCGACGCTGACGGCGGCAGTGGCCTGTTCCTGCTCACCGGCTCGGTAGGCGCCGAGCTCGGGCCGGATGCCTGGCCGGCGACCGGACGGGTCGTGATCGTCCCGGTCTGGGGGCTCTGCCAGCGTGAGCTGGCCGCACGCGTCGATGCTCCGAGCCCCGTCGATGTCCTCTTCGACGGCGATCCTCTGGCGCTGAGGCCGGCGACGACGCCCCTCGACCTGCGCGACTACCTCTCGCTCGCCATGCGCGGCGCCTTTCCTGACCTGGTCCAGCGGGAGAGCCCGCGGGTGCGCCGGGAGTGGCTGGACGCGTATGTCACCCAGGCTGTGCATCGCGATGCCGCCATCCTGGGAGGTGAACGCGACCCGAGACGGCTCCGTCGGTACCTACAGGCCGTCGCTAGAAGCACCGCCGGCACCGTCCAGCACAAGACCCTGTACGACGCCGCTCAGGTGAGTCGCCCCACCGGCCTTGCCTATGACTCGCTCCTCGAACAGATCCACCTCACCGAGCAGGTGCCGGCCTACAGCTCGAACCGTCTGGCCCAGCTCACCCGCCTACCCAAGCGCTACCTGGCCGATCCGGCCCTGCTCGGACCGCTCGCCGGCGTCGACGAGCGGGCGTGCCTGCGTGACGCGGACCTTCTGGGTCGGGTGATCGACACCTTCGTCGCCTCGCAGCTGCGGCCCGAGCTGGCCGTCAGCACCCAGCGGGCCGAGCTGTCCCACCTGCGGGAGGCCCATGGCCGCCAGGAGATCGACCTGGTGATGGCCGCACCCGACGGACGGGTCGTGGCCATGGAGGTCAAGGCGTCGGCGGCTCCGACTGCAAACGACGCCCGCCACCTGCACTGGCTCGCCGCCCGGCTGGGTGAGGACTTCACCGCCGGGGTTGTCTTCCACACCGGCCCGGCCAGCTTCCCCCTGGGCGAGCGGATCGCCGCGGTTCCCATCAGCGCCCTGTGGTCCACGGCCTAGGGCGCGGGGGACAGCGCCCTCTCAGCCGGCCTGGACGGTCACCACGCCGATGCAGCCGGGGCCGATGTGGGTGCCGATCACCGCGCCCACGTCGGCGACGACGATGTCCTCGCTGGGCACGATGTCGTCCAGCCGCTGCAGCAGGTCCTCGACGTCGGGGGCCTCGGAGTGCATCAGGCCGAGCGCCTCGACGGGGCCGACGGCCCGGACCTTGTCGAGCAGGGTGCTCACCGCCTTGGCCCGGGTGCGCTGCTTGCCGGCCTCGGCCACCTCGCCGCCGGTGGCCGAGCTGACGGTGATCAGCGGCTTGATCGACAGCAGGCCGCCGAGGAGGGCCTGGGCCCCGCCGATCCGGCCGCCCCGGCGGAGGTTGTCGAGGGAGTCGACGACGGCGAACAGGGTGGTCCGCCGGGCGGCCGAGCGGGCCACCTCCTCGACCTGGTCCAGGTCCTGGCCGGCGGCGGCGGCCCGGGCGGCCAGCAGGGCGACCATGCCCTCGGCCAGGCTGGCGTTGGCCGAGTCGACCACCCGAACCGGCAGGTCGCCGCCCAGCGCATCGGCCCCCATCTGGGCGGCCTGGATCGTGGCCGACATCTTCTGGGACAGCGTGACCACGACCAGGCCGTCCGCCCCGCCGGCATGGGCCCGCCGGTAGGCCTCCTCAAAGGCGCCGGGAGAGGGGGCCGCCGTCTCGGGCAGGGCGGGCGCCGCCTTGCACCGGGCCCAGAACTCGACGGCCGTCAGGTCCTTGCGGTCGATCAGCGCCTCCTCCCCGAAGCGGATGGTGAGGGGAACGACCTCGATGCCGAGCTCGTCGCACAGGCCGGGGGGCAGGTCGCAGCCGCTGTCGGTCACCACTCTGACGGTCATGTGGGCCAACCCTTCGTGCTGGGAGCTGTGGCAGGACGCTCGGGACGAGCTGACGCCGACAGGTACGACTCGGCCGGCCCCCGGTTGGTGACGCCCGGATAACTTCAGTCACCTTCGCCTTCGACCTGGGGCCCG
>JBBSHM010000123.1:0-6455 GCA_038253125.1 Acidimicrobiales bacterium | reverse complement strand
TCTGACTACGGATCAGAAGGTTGGGGGTTCGAATCCCTCCGAGCGCACCAGGCGTTTCCCCAGGTCACAGGCTTGCGGACGGTAGCAGGCGGCTTCTAGGCGCGTAAACGCATCCCTATACCGTCCCTATACCTGTAGGGATGGACGACCGGTATAGGGATGAACGGCAGCGGGTGCAGCGAGGGTCGGGGTCGGTGCGGGAGCGCCACCCGGGGGTGTGGGAGGTGCGGGTCGTTGTCGCGAATGACCCGGTCACGGGCCGTTCGGTGCAACGGTCGTTCACCGTTCACGGCGATGCCACCCAGGTCGAGGAGCACCGCCGCAATCTCGTCGCGTGCCTCGGGGTCGACCGGAGCGCGTTGTACTGTGATGGAGCCCGCTGGACCCTGGCCGAGCTCCTCGAACGGTTCGTGGCGTCCAACGAGCACTGGCGGCCAGCGACCCGGTCCACGCATACCTCGATGGCCCGGTTCCTGACCGCCGATCCGAGCGGGAAGCTGGGACTGGCCGTGCTCTCGCCTGACCATGTCGAGGCGACGATTTCCAGGTGGCGGTCCGAGGGCGCCTCGACGGCGTTGGTGTGGGCCCGGTGGGCAACGCTCCGCTCCGCCCTGTCGTGGGCGGCCGCCCGCGGCGTTGTCCGGTCAAACCCGCTGGACGTGATGCGAGGGCCTCCGAGGCCTCTGCCCCGCAAGCATCTTCTCCCGGCCGAGGTCGCCGCCCTGCTGGCCACGGCGTCACGGCAGGTCGCCCAGGCCGCCACCGATCTTAGGGTGAAGCCTCGTGACGGGCGGCTGGTGGAGGCACTGTTCGTGGCCGAGCAGACCCGGCTGTTGGTCCGTCTGGCCGCCGACACCGGGTGCTGAGCATCGAGCGGAACCTGTCCCTCGAGGTGCTCGGGCCGACCAAGACGAGCCGGAACCGCCGCCTCACCCTCGGTGCCACCACGGCCAGGATGATCGTCGACCACTTCGGCATCTGGCAGCCGCGAGTCGGCCCGGAGACCGCGGTGGGCGATTGGGTGTTCGCCCCGGACTACCGGCGGCGGACGAACGCCCGAGCCGACCTGCTGTCGCACCGCTTCGACCGTCTCCGTCAAGCCGCGGGAGTGCCCGACGCCGCCTTGCACCGCCTGCGTCACAGCGTCGGCACCCACCTGGTCAGCGAGGGAAAGCTCCTCAAAGCCCAAGGCCGGCTCGGTCACCGCGACCCGGTCACCACGCTCCGCCACTACGCCCACGCCACCCCCCTCGATGACCTGGACGTCGCCGACGACCTCGACGAGCTCCTGAACCGAGCGACTCCTTTCGCCCGGTGAACCAAGAGGGCGCGTGGATGGCGTGCCGCGCTGATGGCTGGTGCCGGGTGACGAGTGAGCATCCCCCCGTTGGGCGGACATCTCGATTAGGAGGATGTCAATGTCTTGTCTGGTAGCAGGAAGTCAAGGGGGCGGGCGGCCCTCGAAGCTTCAGCTGGCAGTCGTCGACGTTGCTGCGGGCGCCTCAGAGGAAACGGTGGATGTGGTGGTGGTCACCTTGGTAGGCGTGGCGGCGATGGCTGCGACCACCAGGAGCAGGATGAGGGCGCCGGCTGCGGCCAGCACGAGGATGCTGACCCTGGACAGGCCGCGGCGGGGGGCGACAGCAAGTACCACGGGGTCGGCGGGGCGGGTGCACGGTGCTCTGTCCATTTCTGTCCGGCCCAGTAGCCCAACTGGGCTGCCACTTCCGGGTCGGGATGCCATGCCGCTGGCGCAGCCGGTTGTTCGCCTTCTTCAGTCGCCGCGCAGGAGCTTAGCTTAGCTCAGCCCGGGTACTCGGTGACGTCGAAGGTGAGGGCTCGGGAGGCCGGCTGCAGTAGCGGAGGTGGTCGCCTTGCCGCTTGGGCATGTCGGCTAGGACGTCGAGGTCGCCGGCGTCGATGGGCCATGTCGACAGCCCATCTGGGGAGTCCCTGAGGGGACGGAAGGCACGCCGGGGCCGTCCTGCGACCTACCCGTCAGCCGGCCTCGAGGACCGTCACGTCGCCGGTGCGAGTCATCTTGTGCCAGGGGAGGCGAGTGCCGGCGAGGGCGCTGACCGCTGACTGGATGACCACGAGGTACATCAGCTGGCGGTACACGAGCTGCTGGAGCGGGAGGGCCCAGAGCGGCGTTGCCCGCTCCCGGTCTAGGTGGAAGGCGTACGAGGCGAGGGCCAGCTGCACGATCGTGAAGCCGCCCCACCAGGCGGCGACTACCAGCGGGTTGAGGAAGAGGAGGCCGTACAGGGCGTACACGTCGAAGACCGGGCCGAGGAGGGGCAGGAGCACCTGGAACAGGATCAGATAGGGCAAGCCCACCCGCCCGAGTCGGCGGTCGTGGCCCGAGCTGCGCAGCGCCCTGCGGTGTTTCCAGATGGACTGCATCGTGCCGTAGCACCACCGGTATCGCTGCCGCCAGAGGGCGCCGAGGCTGGCCGGCGCCTCGGTCCAGGCCCGGGCCTGCTCCTCGTACACCACGCGCCAGCCGCTCCGGATGATGGCCATGGTGAGGTCGGTGTCCTCGGCCAGAGTGCTGCCGCTCACCCCGCCGGCCGCCTCGATCGCCTCCCGTCGGAAGCCACCGATGGCGCCGGGCACGGTGGGCATGCAGTTCAGGAGGTGGAACAGCCGCCGGTCGAGGTTGAAGCCCATGACGTACTCGATGTGTTGCCACCGGCCGAGGAGGCCGCTGCGGTTGCCCACCTTGGTGTTGCCGCTCACGGCGCCGACGGTCGGGTCCGCCAGCTGGGGCACGAGGGCAGCGAGCGTGCCCGGCTCGAAGACGGTGTCGCCGTCGACGGTCACGAGTATGTCGTGGCGGGCGTGGGCGATCCCTGTGTTCAGGGCGGCGGGCTTCCCGGCGTTCGCCTGGCGGACGACCGTCACCTGGGCGACGCCGAGGCGTCGGACGATGTCGGCGGTGCCGTCGGTGGAGCCGTCGTCGACGACGATGATCTCGAAGTCAGGGTAGACGCTGGCCGCTAGGCTCAGGATCGACGCCTCGATGCCCACCGCCTCGTTGAAGGCCGGCACGATGATCGAGACCGGCGGGGCGAAGCCCCCGAGCGCCGGTCCGGCCAGCCCACGTGCGTGGTGCCGGGCGAATGCGACGAGCAGGATCGTCCTGGCCACACCGAGGATGGAGACGGTGACGGCCAGCCACAGCAGGAGCCTGTTCACGATCCCGGCGATACGAAGGGCCGCCAGGAGGGCGACCCCCTGTTGACGCTGGTAGCCGCCCACCGGAGCGCTGACCGCGCCGGGCAGTACCCCGGCGGCGTCGGCCACAGTGGTGAACCGGTACCCGCCCGCCCGCAGCCGTTCGATGAGGAGAGGGAGAGCGGCGACGGTCTGGGCCCGGTCGCCCCCGGAGTCGTGGAGGAGCACGATCCCGCCGGCCCCGCCCTCGGGCATGGCGTTGGTCACGATCCGGTCGACGCCGGGCCGGCGCCAGTCCTCGCCATCGCGGTCCGACAGGACCGACAGATAGCCGAGGCGGGCTGCGGCCCGTTCGGCGCCCGCCAGGCTGCTCGTGACGGCATCCGGGGTACTGGAGTACGGCGCCCGGAACAGCCCGGTGTGCACGCCAGTGGCCCCTCCGATCGCCAGCTGGGTCAGTGACAGCTCGAGGCTGGCCCTCCACCCCGGCATGCGCCCGAGGTTGACGTGGGTGAAGGTGTGGGAACCGAGCTCGTGACCCTCGGCCACCTCGCGCCGGGCCAGCTCCGGGTGGGCGGCCACCTGGGAGCCCACCACGAAGAAGGTTGCCGGGACGTGCTCGCGTCGGAGCACGTCCAGGATCTGCGGCGTCCACTCCGGATCGGGACCGTCGTCGAAGGTGAGGGCCACCGTCCCAGCCGGCAGCGCCACGGTTCTCGGCGGGGCGACGGAGAAGTCGGCGACTGGACCACTCAGCTCGGCGACCTGGACCGGATCGTCGGCGGGCCGGGCGGTGCCGGTGGCGCCCAAGCGGTGGTGGGCGTAGCCCTCGGCCAGGAGCGCCAGGGTGAGGGTGCACGCGGTGACCGCCAGGAACAGCCAGTGGACGCGCGGCCGCCGGGGCAGGCGACGCCGGGCCATCAGCGGCGGCCGGGCTTGGCCGTGGTGGTCGGACCGTGGCTGCCCGACTTGCCCGGCGTGCTGTCGGGGGTCGTCGTGGCCGACGGTCGGGTGGCCGGAGGGCCGCTGAGCGGAGAAGCCGAAAGCGGCGCGGTGGTGGGCGGGGCCGGGGCGAGTGGGGCGGAGGCAGCCGCCGTCGCTGGTGACGTCGTGGCGGGGCCCTTCGCCGAGGGGGTGGTTGGGAGCAGCGCCGGCGCGGAGGTCACCGAAGCGGACGAGGGAGGTCGAGCGGAGACCGTCCCCCCGCCGGGCGCGCCTGGCGCCACCGCCGGCGGAGGAGCGGCGGCGATCGGGGAGGGTGAGCCGCTGGCCCGGACGGGCCCGGCCAGCGGCAGCGTCCCGTGCGGCACCCAGGGGGCCCCGACCAGCGCTGCGCCCAGCAGGACGACGTAGCTCAACGCGAGGAGGCACAGCAGCCAGCCCGCCATCGCCACCCAACCGGCCCGACGACCCTCCTCGTCGACGAACACGTGGCGGGAGGACGGCGGGAGCGGTGACGGCGGGGCGATTGGCCCGGCCGGAGCGGTCGCGCCAGGCGCTGACCAGTCGATCAGGTCAACCATGGAGTCCACCTCGTGCCGTCGTTGGGCCCGCCGCGCCGCCCGCGGTCGCGGCAACCCGGCCCGGCCGGGGAACGGGAGGAGGAGTCGAGACCGGCGACCCGGGGCGGGTCCGGGGCGGCCCCCCTGGGGGCGGGACCGGCGGCTTCCCGGAGGGCGGCGGGCCGTCCGGGTGCGAGGGTGCGGGTCCATACGGCACGGGCCGGGACGGAGGTGGGCCGACCCAGCCGGCGACCGGCGGCGGACCGGCGGCGGACGGCGGGCCGGCGACGGATGGCAGGACGGGCGGCCCCGACGGGACGAGGATGGAGGGCGCCCGGCCCGGGGCGAGGATCGCTCCGCACGGGAGGGGGGAGGACCCGGGCACCGTCGGGGCCGCGGGGGCAGGCTGGGGGCAGGTGCTCGGTCCCCCACCGGGACCGGGGGCTCCGGGGCCAGGGCCGGCGTCGGCGGGCCGCCCGGGGCCGGGCACCGACACACCGACGCGGGAGAGGACGTCGTGCGCCCGGGCCTGGGCGGCGTCCGGCAGTGAGCCCGTGGCCGCAGCCGCGCCGCTGGCGCCCCCGACCAGCACCACGGCGGCCAACGCCAGTCGGGCGGCCATGCTGCGGGCGACCCCGCTCTGCCTCCCCCACCTCGGCACCTTCGGAGCGGCCGGCGGGTGGGTGCCCGCACGCTGGATCGTGGCCACCATCGAGGCGACAAGCTCGACTGGGGGCGCCTCCGGCGCATGCCCCGGGGCTCGCATGGCGGCCACGAGACGGGCGAGGGGCTCGGCTCCCTCGGGCTGGGGTCCAGAAACGAGGTGATCGCCGGCGCCGGTGAGTAGCCGGACCCACTCCTCCGCTCCGTCGTCCCTGGCCACACTGCCTCCATCCCCGGCCCCGCCGGATCCGTTACAGACGGTGTGGGTCCGATAAGCGGTCGTCGCCGCCGAGGTGCTCGGCCAGCCGCTTCAGCGCCCGGTGCTGGAGGACCCGCACCGTCCCGGGTCGCCGCCCGAGGGCCGCCGCCACCTCGTCGACATCCAGGCCGCCGAGCACGCGGAGGAGCACGACGTCGGCCTGGGCGGCCGGGAGGAGGTCGACAACAAGGGCCGCCGCAGCGTCCCCGTCCATCCGGTCGAGGACGGTGCTCTCGACGTCCGGAGCCGGCGGCGGTTCGGGGCTCACGGCCGAGCTGTCCTCCTTGCGCCTTCCCATCCGGCGTCGCTCGTTGGCCAACCGGCGGCCGGCCACGGTGAAGAGGAACCCGCAGAAGGCCTGCTCATCACCGGAGAACCGTGGCAGCGCGCCGGCCACCTCCAGCCACACCTGGGAGGCGAGATCCTCGGCCGTGGCCGGCAGCCGCGCCCGCAGGTAGCGCAGGAGAGCCGGGTGGTGGGCCCGGTAGAGGACCTCGACCGCCCAAGGTGCCCCGCCCTGGGCGGCAGTGAGCACCTCAGGGAAGGCATGTGGTCCTGCGGGACGGCCTGCGCCCCCTTTCTTGCGCATCGAGCCGAGGACAGTAACCGGGCGCCCAGCCCGGGACGGTCCACGTGCGGCTGGATGAACGTGGGAAAGGGATCGGCGGGGATTCGGTGGTCGCTCACTCCCGGCTGTCGCTGAATCGTTTGGGTGCGGCGCTCCAGGAGTGACTACGCAGCCAGCGGGATGACGTCGTTTGCGTAGCGGGATTCGTGGACCCGGTGTCGTTCTTGGTCCAGGTGGAAACGCCAGTAGTCATCGAAGTCACCGTTGCAGCGCAGCGCTCGTA
>JBBSHM010000122.1:0-6546 GCA_038253125.1 Acidimicrobiales bacterium | reverse complement strand
TTGTAGCCGGAGTTCATGCCGTTGGCCGTGTGGTGCGGGAAGTGGCAGTGGAAGATCCAGTTCCCGGGGTTGTCCGCGGTGAACTCGATCTCGTAGAAGTCACCGGGGTTGACGGTCTGGGTGGTCTCGCGGACCTGCGGCACCTCGTGGCCGTTCTTGGACACGACGACTTCGTCGTGGCCATGCAGGTGCATCGCGTGGGTCTCCTGGGAGGCGTTGTAGACACGGATCCGGACCCGGTCGCCCTTCTTGATCGTGATCGGCCCGCCGGAGGCGTCACCGGTCTTGCCGTTGATCGTGTCGAAGGGGAACTGCTTGGCCACCCCCGTCCCGAAGGGCTGGACCAGCGAGCCCTCGCTCTCCCACCCCCAGATCTGCAGGGTCATGTTCAGGTCGACGTCGACCTTCACCGACTTGTGCTCCTGGCGGGGCAGCACGTCCCACATGCCGTCGAGCCCGCGCATCTCCTGCACGGCGGAGTCGAAGTGGGCGTGGTAGGCGAAGGCGCCGACGTGGCCGGGCACGAAGGCCGGATAGCTGAAGGTGTCACCCGCAGCAATCGGGTTGGGCTGGCTGACCCCGGCCACGCCGTCCGCGTCGTTGGGCTGGTGCAGGCCGTGCACGTGGATGGTGGTCGGTTCGGGAAGCATGTTGGTCTCGCTGATCTGCACACGCTCCCCGGCGTAGGAGATCAGCGTGGGCCCGGGCGTGGAGGGCGCCTGGCCCGGCGCCTGGTAGCCCCACACGGTGGCAGTCTTCATCGGGAAGTTGGCGATCTGCTGGGTGAGCGCCAGTGCGGTGAGGCTGAACACCCGGGTGCAGCCGTCGGGCGCCGGCTGCTCCGGGCCGGCCTGCTGGCCCCCGGAGCACATCAACTGGCCGAGGTAGGTCGGCACGCTCGGCGTCGTTGGGATCGTCGGGGCCACCATCGGACCGGTGCCGGTGTTCTCGTACTCGGTCCCGAATCGGCCGGGCGTGGCGTCGGCAGCACCGCCGGCCGAGGTCGAGCCACCGGAGCCGGCCGGACTGCCGGCACCGCTGCATCCGGCGAGCAGGAGCAGGCACGCCGCCCCGATCGTCACCGGTACCGCACGCAGTCGCCGGCTCCGCGAGCGCGGTCCGGCCGGCCTGCGCCACGAGTCGGGCGACGTAGTCGACGGCAACGGCGTCCACGTTCGGCGATCACCGCGCCGATCCCGGCCGCCGGTGAAAAGGGCGGTAGATGGTGTGGTCGTGGTCATGTCTGGTCCTCTCGCGGGGATCCGGCTCAGGCGCGCCAGGCGTTCAGGACCGAGGTGGCGAGCAGCCACCAGGCTAGCTCCGCGCCAAAGAACTTCGTCCCACTGCCGCTGCTCGCCGAGGAGTCACACCGGGCGGCCAGTCGGGCTGGTCATCTTCGGCACGTCGTTCTCCGATCCGAAGAAGTAGTCATACGCCCGCGGCCCGGTGATGATCGATGTGCCGAGCAGCATGACTTCGAGCCCTGTCAGGCTCACCTGCTCGTTCCTGACGGGCGCAACAGGTCGGCCAGAGCGGTGAAGGCGTCCCAGATGTCGGTGAAGCGGGTGGTCAGGGCTTGGAGGCCGACCCGGATCAGATCGGGGGCCTTGAAGTCGGGGACGATGCCATGGGAGCGCAGGGCCAGGACCAGGGCGGCGGCGTCGGCGTGGCGGATGGCCACGTGGCCTCCGATCCGGCTCACCTCCCGGGGTGACTCCCAGGTGCAGCCGAGACCGGCCAGGAGCTCGTCGTGCCGGGCCAGGGCGAAGGCGGCGAGGCGTTGGGAGCGGGCGCGGATGCGATCGATCCCGGCCTCGGCCATCAGGCGTATGCCCTCCTCGGCGGCGGCCAGGGCCAGCACCGGCGGGGTGCCCGACGCCCACGCGCCGATGCCCTCCACCGGGTCGTAGCCCGGCCCCGTGGCCGACGCCTCGCATTGCGCCCACCAGCCCCAGACCGGCTGGCGCAGCCGGGGCTGCAGGTCCTGGCGCACCCACAGCCAGGCGGGCGCCCCCGGACCGCCGCACAGGTGCTTGTAGGAGCAGCCGACGGCCAGATCCGCGCCGAGGGCGGGGAGGTCGAGCGGCAACGATCCCACGGCGTGCGAGCAGTCCCAGAGCATCAGGGCCGACCTGGCGTGGGCGGCGGCCGTCAAACCGTCCAGATCGGCGATGGCTCCGGTCCGCCAGTCGACCACCGAGCGAACCACCACGGCGAGGGGGCCCTCCGCCTCGGCGAGCCCGCCGGCCCGGAGGTGGACGAACGGCCGTTCCAGGTGGTGGGCCACAGCCTCAGCCACGAAGCGATCGGTGGGGAAGTCGTCCGGGTCGACCACCACCGCCCCGGGGCGGTCGGCGGCGGCGGCCCACAGCAGCTTGAAGAGGTTGACGGTGGTGGCGTCGGCCATGACCGTCTCGCCTGGCCGGGCCCCGAGGAGGTTGACGCCGAGGAGGTCGCCCACCCGGGAGATGTCCGCGGACCAGGTCGACCAGCTGCGAACGAGGCCGGCACCCCACTCGTCGTCCACCGCTCGGCGCATGCGGTCGACGGTGGCCAGCGGCAGGCGGCCCAGGCTGTTGCCGTTGAGGTAGACGAGGTCGTCGTCGGGGATGTGGAAGCGGTCCCGGAAGCCGGCCAGCGGGCAGTCGAGCTCCAGCGCCTCCGCCTCGGCCCGGGTGGTCACGTCGGCCAGCATGGTCCAGCCGGCATCATGGCCCGACCGGCTGCGCCATGATGCGTGCGTGGCCACCGCCGAACGATCCGTCACCACGCTGCCCCTGCCCGAGGTGTGGGACACAAAGGGCGCCCTCCCCCTGACGGCGGGCGAGCACCTCGACCGGTCTGCGGTCGAAGCCCTCTTGCTCAACGGCTGGGTGCGCCTGGTGCTGGCCGACGTCGGCCAGCCCCTCCAGTGGGTTACGCCGGCCAAGGCCCGCAGCGTCTGGCGGGGCGAAGTCTCCGAGCGGCTGGTGGGCCCTGACCGCAAGGCCTTCCTCGACGACTTCAACGACGCCTACTTCTACCGGGCGCAGGCGTGGGTCAACGAGGCCGGCGACGTGACCGCCGTTGTGCTGGAGCGACACCACTAGGTTCGCCGGGGTGTCAGCGCCGGGTGGGAACAAGGCTGTCCTCGCCGCCTTCGCCGCCAACATCGGCATCGCCCTGGCCAAGCTGATCGCCTTCTCGCTGACGGGTGCAGCCTCGATGCTGGCCGAGGCCATCCACTCCCTGGCCGACTCGGGCAACCAGGGCCTGCTCCTCCTCGGCGGCCGCAAGGCCCAGCGCCCACCCGACGAGCGCCATCCTTTCGGCCATGCCCGCGAGCGCTACTTCTGGGCGTTCGTCGTGGCTCTGGTCCTGTTCAGCGTCGGGGGCCTCTTCGCCCTGTACGAGGGCGTTCAGAAGCTGCTGCACCCCAACGGGCTCGAGTCGGCGAAGGTGGCCATCGGCGTGCTGATCCTGGCCATGGGCCTGGAGGGGTACAGCCTGCGCACCGCGGTCCGCGAGACCAGGCAGGTGAAGCACCCGGACGAGAACTACTGGTCCTTCATCAGGCGCTCGAAGATCCCCGAGCTCCCCGTGGTGCTGTTCGAGGACGTCGGCGCCCTCATCGGCCTGACGTTCGCCCTGATCGGTGTGGTGCTGGCCGAGGTCACCGGCATCGAGCGCTTCGACGCCCTCGGGTCGGTGGCCATCGGGATCCTGCTGGTCTTCATCGCCCTCACCCTGGCCGTCGAGATGAAGAGCCTGCTGATCGGCGAGGCGGCCGACCCGGACGTGGCCGACGCCCTGAAGGCGGCCATCACCGACGGCCCGGAGGTGAGACGGGTGCTCAACCTCCGCACCCTGCAGCTCGGGCCCGACGACCTGCTGGTGGCGGCGAAGGTGGCGCTGACGGCGGACGTCGCCAGCCGTGAGGAGGTGGCCCGCGCCATAGACGCCACCGAGGCCCGCATGCGCACCGCGTGCCCGATGGCCCGTCTCGTCTTCCTCGAACCCGACGTGGACCGGGGCTGCCCGAACCCCACCGCCTGAGCCCGGGGCGCCGTTCCAGGGACCGGACGCTCTCAGGGGTCGGACCGATGATCCCAGTCCGGCTCTAGCTGGCGGATGAAGGTGGCCAGGCGCTCCACCTCGTCCTGCTCGCCGATGGCCTCGGCCTTGGACCGCAGGCCTTCGAGGCAGCGGAGGAAGGCCCGGTTGGACGGGCGGCTCCAGCGCACGTAGCCGCTGCCCCGCCACCCGTTGGCCCGAAGGGCGTCAAGGCCCCGGTGGTAGCCGACCCGGTAGGCGCAGTAGGACTCGACATCGTCGCGCCCGGCGGCGCCGAGGGCGGCCCAGGCGTCGATGCTCCGCGGGGCCCGGGCGGCTACGGCCGCCACCGCGTCTCGCTCGGTGCCGGCGGCAGCCAACGCCTCGGCCAGACCAGGCGACGGCGCCGGCAGGACCGTCTCGGGTAGACCGCTCGAGAGTTGGACGGGCCGCGGTTCGGACATGGAGCATGCTTAGCGCTCCCATGGGTCCCTGCGCGTTCTGCGAGATCGTGGCCGGCCGCTCCACCGCCGAGGTCGTGCTGGACGAGCCCGAGGTGGTGGCCTTTCTGGACGTTCGGCCGGTGTTCCCCGGTCATGTCCTGGCGGTGACCAGGCGGCACCACGTCACCCTTCCCCAGCTTCCGCCCCGTCTGGTCCCGATCCTGTTCGACGCCGTGCAACGCCTGAGCATCGCCGTGCCCCGGGCCCTGGCCGCCCAGGGCAGCTTCGTCGCCGTCAACAACACGGTGAGCCAGAGCGTTCCCCACCTGCACGTCCACGTCGTCCCCCGCACCAGGGGCGACGGCCTACGCGGGTTCTTCTGGCCCCGGGTGAGCTACGGGTCACCGGAGCAGATGGCGGCGACGGCGGCATCCATAAGGATCGCTCTCGACGCCGGCTAGTTTTCCAACGGCTGGTGTCGGAGCACACCAGATGGGAGCCAGGCATGGGGATCAGGTCTCGACTGGGTGGAGCTGCGGCGGCGGTGACGATCGCCGCCGCCACGCTGGTGCTGCCGGCCGGGCCGGCCTGGGCGGCCGACCAGCCCGGGCCACCGACGACCATCCCCATCCTGGGCCCGCTGCTCGCCCTGCTCAACCCGCCTCCGCCGCCGCCTCCGGCCCCACCGGTCACCGCCGCGCCTGCACCCCCCGCCCCGGCATCACCGGCGGTGCCCCCCGGTTCGGGCGTCGGCAAGCGCATCGTCTACTGCGTCACCTGTCAGCGGGTGTGGCTGGTCGAGGCCAACGAAGCCGCGGTCGACACCCATGCGGTGTCAGGACGGGCCGGTGTGCCCCGGCCGGGCACCTACGCCGTGTTCTCCAGGTCCGAGCGGGCCACCTCGGGAAGCGTGACCATGCGCAACATGGTGCGCTTCACCCGGGGTCGCTCCCTGGCCATCGGGTTCCACAGCATCCCGCGCGACCGGCGGGGTCGGCCCATCCAGTCAGAGAGCGAGCTCGGCCAGTACCGCAGCCACGGCTGCGTGCGCCAGGCCGACGCTGAGGCTCAGGTGCTGTGGAACTTCGCTCCCATCGGGACCAAGGTCGTCGTCATCTGAGCTCGGCGGCGTGCAGCCGGCGCGGCCGCTCGGGCCGCGCCGGATCCGTCACTGGCTCAGCTGGCGCTGCCGGCGAAGTCGTCGCCGGGGTCGCGCTGCTCCTTCGGGTCGACGGTCTCGCCGCCGGCGGTGTCCTCGGCGCCCTCCGGGGCGTCGGACATCGGCTCGCCGCTATCTGGATCGACCTTGGGCATCTTCTGGGTCCCTTCCGTAGGCTCTGGCCCAGGATATTCCCCGACGAGCTCCCGCAGCCACCTCCTCAGGTTCTGCCTGGGCACTCCAGGGAGGTGGTGGCCTGCGGAGCCGAGCCGAAGGACGATTCGGGTGGTCGAGGTCGAGATGGGCGTCCCGTGCAATCGGCCAGCGGATCTCCTCCCTTCCGAGCCTTGATCCCAGATCGTTCGTATGCTAATGATTAGGGGACTATGGAAGAGCGGCTCGGACGCCAGCTGGCCATGGCCGGCAAGGTGGTCCGCGAGCAGTTCGACCAGGACCTCGGCACCGTCGGCTCGTCGTTGAACACCTACGTCATCCTGCGCACCGTGGCGTTGCACCTCGGCCTCAGCCAGCGCGAGCTTGCGTCCGCCCTCGGCATCGAGAGCCCCACGCTCACCCGCCACCTGGATCGGCTGGCTCGGGAGGGCCTCGTCGTGCGCGACCGGTCCCCCGGCGACCGGCGCATGTACCAGGTGCGGCTGACCGCGGCGGGGCAGGCGCACCTCGACCAGGTCGAATCGCACGCAGCCCGGTGGGACCGGGAGCTCCGGGGAATGTTCACCTCGTCCGAGGCCGCCACGCTGTCGGAGCTGCTGACCCGCATCCGCAGTCGCTATAGGAAGGAGTCCGATGCCAACCCAGCTCGCTGACCAGCCGGGGGGCGGGCGGCGGCCCGCCCCCCCCCCCCCGGGGGTACCCAACGTTGTCCCGGCCCCGGGGGGACCCCGGGGCGCC
>JBBSHM010000121.1:0-6547 GCA_038253125.1 Acidimicrobiales bacterium | reverse complement strand
GCCTCCCACATGGCCCGCACGGCCTCCAGCTCGTCGACGTCGGCCGGGCGGGGCGCCCGGTCCCGGCAGGCGTCGTCGGGGTAGACGCGCACACGCATCCGCCACGTCCCGTCCGGCTCGGGGCCGAGGAAGCGGGTGACCAGCCGCAGCGGCACGAGCACGCCGACCGACTGGCCGGCGGGCAGCGGACCGGCCTGGCGCCGGGCGCCGGTGGACAGAAGGTCCCAGAAGTCGTCGTCATCCATCTTCGGGCCCTGAACCCCGTCGAAGACGGCCAGCGTGCCGATCGGGCGGTGGGCGGCGACGTAGGCGATCATGGCGTCGGCCAGGGCAGGGTCGAACGCCGGTGGCGTGCCGAGGAAGCGCCGGCGGGGATCGGGCAGGAGCTGGTCCAGCATGTCGTCGCCTGATGCGAGGCCGTTGAGCCAGGGCAGGAGCACCTTGAACTGGATGAGGGCCGTGCTGGGCGGCGGGTTCGCCCCGCGGGCCGTCAGGGCGTCGAGGGCGGCGTCGAGCCGGTGGCGCCCCGCCAGGTCGAGGAGGGCCTGGCGGCGGGCTTCGAGGAGAGCGGCGGCGTTGGCCTGGTTGACCGGATCGGTGAGGTCACCGGGACGCTCGGTGCGGAGCCACCCCTGGGCGGCGGCTTGGGCGGCGGCGGCGTCGGTCAGCCGGCGGGTGGCCCGGTCGAACGCCGCCCAGGCGCTGAGCTCGTCGTCGCGGCGGGCGACCATCAGGCCTCCACCAGCCGGCCGAGCAGCACCCGCACCGGTCGCACCAGGGCGGCGGCGGCCACCTTGGCGCCGTCAAAGGCATCGGCCGGCTCCGGCGCGGGCTCGCCGGCCGGCGCCCAGTCGAGCGTGCCGTTCTCGCCGGGCGACCAGAAGCGGTAACCGGGGGGCGGCTCCTCGACCACCACCCAGTGGTCCCGCCCGGCCGATGGGTCCACGGGGAAGCCGAAGAAGGTGACGTCGGGGCCGATGTGGCCCTTGAACGTGGGGTCGACAGCGTCACCCGGACTGGGATCCCTGGTCCAGTCGGGAGGACCACCGGGGGGTTGGGCGGCGACCAGGCGCACCACGGTTGCCGGGTAGCGGTGGAAGAGCGGGGTGTGGAACAACACCACGAAATCGGCGCCTCGCAAGGAATCGGGGCGGTGGGACGGGTCGCCCAAGCGGGTCCCGGCCGGCCAGCGCAACCAGTCGGCGCCGCCGGCCCGCAGCTTGGCGATGTCGACGATGCCGTCGATGTCGGTGATCGGCCCGGCGCTGCCGACCCGGTTCCAGAACCGCCGCAGCGGCGTCCACCCGGTGACGACGGGCAGGTTGCGCCAGCGCAGCTCCCCGGTGGCCCGGTGGTTGGCGCCGACGAGCAGTGCCTCAATGAACACCGGGCTGGAGGCGGCGCCCACGGCACGGTCCATCGGGAGGTCGCCGACGCCGGGCAGGAGCCAGTCGGGGGCCCGCTCGGTGAGGAAGACCGACAGCGGGAGGTCGAGCTCGGGGGTGAGGTCGGGGGGCTTCAACCACGGCTCGGGCAGGCCGTGCACGGTGCCCCGGACGCGGGTCATGGCCGCGGGGTCGGCCACGGTCGGGTCGCACGCTCCGGCCACCAGGCGGCCGACGGCGGCCAGGTCGGCCAGCGGCCGGCACGACGAGAGTGGGGGCCCGTTGGGCCGGAGGCGCTCCACCAGCTCGTCGACTGCGACCCTCGCCTGTTCGCCGACCAGGTCGGCGTCGGGCGGCTCGAAGTCGGTGAGGCGGCGGCTGTCGAGGGGGTCCTGGGTCCGCTTGTCGAGCTCGCGCTCAGAGGCGAGACGCTCCGCGGGCCCGGCTTTCCCCAGCCAGTCCTTGACCCGGGGCAGGACATCGCCTCCGCCGGGCGGGGAAGACGGGCACCGGTTGGCGGCGGCCAGGATGGCCGAGGGTTCGACCGCTCCGGGGCGGGCGAGACGGGCGGCCGTCGTGCCCCGCCGGAGCGTCCGGCGGGCGGCGCCCGACCGGACGGCGGCCAGGGCCGGGACCTGGTCGGCCAGCGCCGCCAGCACCGATGCGCCCGTATCGGCGGGGAGCTTGGCCATGGTTGGGCCCAGCAGCCAGAGGCGCTCGAGGGGGTCGGTCGGGACGCGCCGGGCCCACAGCGACCGGGCCGCCGCCAGCCCCAGGACGAGGTGACGGACCCGCTCGGCGGCGGCGGCCACCGCTCCGGCCTGGTCAGCGGCGGCATCGGAGATGCGGTCCTGCCACTCGATGGCCGCCCAGGCGCCCAGGCCGGCGACACCACGACGCCGGGGGTCGTCGGTGAGCTCCTCGGGCCAGCCCCTGGCGCCCGGCGGCAGCGCACCGGGTGGTTGAGGCCAGGGTTCGTCGTAACGGGGCATCCCCAGCACCCAGCGGCCCTCGGCCACCAGAGCGGCGGCGGCCAGCGCGCCGAGATCGGTGCGCACGGCGGGGTCGGCGTCAACCGGATCCGGGGGCGGGCCGCCGGGCTTGGGTACCAAGGTGAGAGCCGCACCGGTAGGCAGGACGACGCCCTCGGCGGCCTGGGGGAGGCGGTAGCGCACGCTGGCGGTGCCGAAGCTGAGAGCGTGGAGCCAATCCCACTCCACCTTGCTCAGCGGCTCCAGCCGGCGGGAGATCGACGTGAAGTCGTCGAAGTCGGCGACCGTGGTGAACGACCACGAGTCGTAGACGGGCAGGGCCACCGAGTCGACGCCCGGATCCCAGGCATCGACCAGGCGCCCGGCGGGATCGAGGCGGAAGGCGGGTACCAAGCAGGCCAGGTGGCGGACGGCGGTGCTCAGCCGCACCGGCGAGAGGAGCCGGGCCACCTCGCCTCCTTCGTGCGGATGAGTGTGGGCCCAGCGGCCCGAGAGCGCCAGCCGGTGCTCCGCGGTCACAGCCGCCGGCACCTGCAGCCGTCCGGCGCCGTCCACGTGCATGGTGGCAGCCGGACCGACCACCAGGACGAGCCAGGGCCGCAGACCGCCGCCGCCTGGCGTGGCCGCGGTGTAGCGCCACGGGATGTCGGCCGGCTGCACCTCGATGAACGGCGCCTTGGTGGCCTCGGCGTCGGCCACACCCGGGGCCGGGTAGCGCTTCACCACGACCTGGGCGTCGAGCCCGACGGCGTCGGCCGGGCCGGCCAGGGCGAAGGGGATCTCAGGGTGGAAGCTGGCACCGGTGTCGTCGGTGACGTCGAACTTCAGGTGTCCGGTCAGGCGGGGATCGCCCGGGCTGGCGATGGTGGCCGTGGTGTGGACTCCGGGCCGTCGCCAGGCGCGGAACTCGGTACTCACGCCAGCGCCCCGGCCAGGGCCACGGGGGCAGCCAGGTCGCTCGCGGCCACCACGGCGCCCCCGCCGGCGATGCGGGTGGCTTGGCGGGCGTCGAAGGCGCTGGCGTGACTGGACCCGTTGGTTGTGGCCCACCCGGGGTTCGAGACGGTGACCACCGGCGTGTGGTCGCTCACCACGGCCTGCCGGCTGGTGAGCACCATGCGGAGCACCGAACCACCGAGGACGGCCAGAGGCAGGCCGTCGTGCCGGGCCCAGTCGGCGGGTAGCTTGCGGAAGGTCTGGTAGTCGTCGGGGGTCGTGTGCGAGGCGCCGAGGTCGTCGCCCGGCCAGTTCACTCGCAAACCACCGGGAAGGTCCTCGAAGGCCGGGCTGTTGAGCGTCTCCGCGGCGGTGAGGTCGGTGAGCTGGCCCGGGGCGAACTGCTCAGGAACCGACGTCGCTGTCCCGGTTGTGGGCACCGCCTTCACGGTCCCCCGCCGGCCCAGCGGCTGGCCGTCGACGCGATCGACGGGCGTCGCCAGCGGAACCCGCTTCTGGTGCCAGGTGAGGGCACCGAGCGGCACGAGAACGCTGTGGTCCTTCGAGACCGACGGGGCCAGCTGCACCTGAGGGTCGTGGCCATCGGTGCTCAAGCTGGCGGGGAGAGCCTGCCCGGCCACCACCTGGGCCAGCACGGGAGGCGGCGGCAGGGCCGGTGCATCCGCTCTGCCCAGGGTGAAGGTGTGGCTCCACGAGATGTCGAACAGGAAGGTCTCGATGGTGAGTCGCCCGGAGATGACGACCGGTCCCGGACCGTCGATGCTGCCGTCGAGGGACACCCCACCGAAGGTGCAGCCGAACACCCGCACCCGGAACCCGGCCGACACCCGGGCCTTGAAGTGGAACGGGCTGAACTGCACGAGCGCATCCACCGCCAGGAACCCCGTGGCGCTCACCGGCCCGGCCGCCAGCCCCACCACCCACCTCCCACCCAGCTGCACGGTGTTGGGCGTGACCGCCAGGTAGCCCTCAGCCCGCAAGGTGACGCCGGGGATGCTCTGCTCGAGCGACATCCCCACCCGGGCCAGCGGCGGGATCGACGCCGGCTCCGGACGGAACCCGGGGTAGAAGCCGCCGATGCTGAGGACGGTGTAGGCCGGGGGCGCCCAGTGCATCCGCAAAGCGGCGTCCCCGGTGAGCACGAAGATGCCGATGGCCCGGCTGTCGACCAGCGTGGCGTCGACCGCCGCCAGACGACCGGGGACGTCGATCACCCCGAGGACGTCGAGCCGGATGCCGAGGACCCCCTGGATGCCCGCCTTGGCCACGCCGACGAGCACGATCCGGGGCCCGGGCAATTCGACGAATACCCCGATGTCGAGGCTGAAGAACGCCAGCCCCCCGATCGACAGCCACGACAAGCGCAGCGTCGGTCCGACGACCGCCGACCCCTCAACCGGCGGGAAGAGACGGTCGAGGGTGGCCAGCAGACGGGGAGCGTCCCCGACGGGATCGTTGGGGAAAAGGGCGTCGCCAGCGGCGCCGCCCCGCAGCAGCGTGGCCAGGGCGGTTACATCGGCCCGCCGGTTGACGGCGACGAGCCCACCCACCCGATCGAGCGAGAACCCGAACGACAACTGGAGCGGCGGCCGGAACGCCACGCCCACGATGGCCAAAAAGCTCGGAGCGCCGCCCGGCGTGCGGCGCAGCGACGCCAGGGCAAAGGCGCTGATGGCGCCAAGGTCGATGCCGAACCCGCCGTGGAAGCCGTCGGGCAGCAGCTCCAGGACCCCGGCTCCAGACGCCACGCCGGCGTCGAGGGTCGCCCGGAACAGGTCCGGTCGGCGGGGGCCGAGCACCACCCCTCCTCCACCACCGGGCGGGACGGCCACCACGGCCTGTGCATCCACCCGCACCTGCAGCGGACCAAACGGCAACTCGAGGCGGAGGCCCTCCGCGTCATCGAGGTGGGCGATCAACTGGTAGCGGAGAACTTCGACATCGGCCAGCGGCCCAGCCACGAAACCGGCAAGGCCCACCTCCACCACCTGACGGGCGGTCCGCCACTGCGCGAGCGCCGCAGGGAACGACGCTGCGTCGGCCGACTCGATCGCCGTGGCCGCCACCACCAGCGGATCGGCGGCAGGGCCCACCGATGCCCGCACTGCGCCCGCATACGCGACTATCTCGCCCACAGTCCACCTCCCGTGACCGCATGATTACACACACCTTGGCGCTGCTGCCTCCCACGGCAAAGCACCATCGCGTAGTCCAGGTGGGTGACGAACCGGCGCTTCCGCCACACCGTCTCGTCGACACCAAAGCGCCGGATCGCCCAGGCCACCCCCAGCCGCTCCAGCAACGTCGACGTTCTTCGGCGAACAAACAGCCGAGCACGGGGCCGGAGGGCTCGGCGGTTCGAGATCCTCGGCAATCCGGGAGCGTCCAAGGGTGCGCAAGGCGGCGCAGACACTCGCCGCAGCGATGCGCGCCGCAAGGGCGCTTCCCCGACTGGTAGAAGCGCTGCAGCAGGATCACGCCACCGTTCCGGACGGGTGCTTTCGCTATGGGTGCAGGTGTTCCAACTCGCCGGGCTTGGTCACCGGCGCCGGTCGAGGAGAGTGTCAGCTAGTGCGCCAGGCGTAGGCGTAGGGCTGCGGGAAGGTGGTGATGCGGTGTGCCCGGATGTGGATGGTGGCGTCGCCGGGGGGCATTTTGTGCCACAGGACCTGCTCGACGTTGTTGGTGCGGTCGAAGCCCTTCCGCGTGCCCATGTTGCCGTGGCGCTCGGCGCCGTTCGCGGCCACGACGATCAGGTCGAGGTCGTTCTGGAGGGTCTCACCGGGGGGATCGGACCAGACCAGCGTGATCTTGAAGGTCACGCCCGGGCCCCGCGTTCCGACCTCGGCGTCACGGTGCGGGCCGGGGCTCTTCTTCGGGACGTGGACCACGACCGTGTCGTCGCCACCCTGCTTGAGGGGTCCGCCTTCGCCGAAGCCGCCGTTCGGGTTCGGGCCGGGGACGATAATCGAACCCGCGAGGTCGACCCGCCCCCATCCCGAACTGATGTTGAACGAACGGCCGGCTTCGCTCGGGCTGTACTGGCCGATCAGATCGACGGCCCCGTTGATTAGGATCGACTTGACGAGCGCGGCTGACGGGGTGGGCTCGCCGTTCTTCACCAGCGACTCCCGGACCACGGCGACGCAGCCGGCGACCAGGGGAGTGGCCATGCTGGTCCCGCTGTCGAAGAAGAAGTCGCCGTCGCTGGAG
>JBBSHM010000120.1:0-6566 GCA_038253125.1 Acidimicrobiales bacterium | reverse complement strand
GCGATCAGCGCCACCCTCTGCCACCGGACGAGGGTCGTCGCCGCCGACAGCTCGGGCCGTCCCTGGCGCAGGCCGTTGATGCTGGCATCGAGCCACCGGGCCCGCAGCACCCGCCCGGGCGGCTTGGGCTGCGCCACGGGCGGCGCCCCCCGGCCGTCCCGCTCGGTCAGCCACCTCGCCAGATCGTCGAGGCGACGATCGGCGCGGTTCAGGGCTCCCAACATCTCACGCCGGCGAGCCGACGCGTCGATCAACGGACCGTCCGACACCTCAGCCCGCTCGTTCCACCGGCGGGACGACCAGGGCCGGCGACGAGGAGCCGTGACGGCTGTGGCCGTTCGGGTCGAGCGTGGCCCCACCGGGCGCATCGCCTCCGTCCCGCCCGGCGGCGCGGCGCCGCCGCCACCACGACGTGAGAGGGGCACCGGCCGGACCGGCGCGCCCCACGGGCACCGGCCGGTCGGCGTCGACCCCGGAATGGGCGGCTTCGCTGTCATCGGCATGGCCTGTCTCGCCGGCGTGGGCTTCGTCGCCGGCGTGGGCCTCGTCGCTGGCGTGGGCCTCGTCGCCGGCTCGGGCCTCGTCGCTGGCGTCGGCGCCGTAAGCGACATCGGCACCTTCGGCCTCGAGCAGATCGGCTCGCAGCTCCGCCACCGCAGCCCGAGCCTCGGCGATGACCCGCAGGGCGTCGACCTGCAGAGCGTCAACCGAGGAAGCCGCCGTGCTCGAATGCTCCTCCAGGCGGCCAGATGCGAGCATCATCTGGGCGTAGTGGCGGCCCTCCTCCACGAGCAGCGCCGCCGCCTCCACTGTGACCTCGGCCACTGTGGTCACAACGCTGAGCGTGGCTCGCAGGGATGTCGTCTCGTGCTCGGCCCGGGCGGCCCGCTGCTCGGCCTGCAGTCGCGCCGTTCGCTCGGAGGCGAGCTCAGTGCCGTCCATGCCATCCAGGGTAGAAGGGCCAGATGAATCCCCGGTGAACACAAAGGGGACCTGGCGTGGCCGTCGCTCTACTGCCGGCAGTCGAACGCCGGGTGGACATCCGGCGAACACTTGGGCGCCAACGGGTGACCTGAACGCCCTCGGGCGCCGCCCGTGCTGGAATCGCCCGAGTGCAGAGCAGCCCAACGATGAGCCAAGGTGCGATCGCCATCCGGCCGCCCGCCGGGGGAGCAGGCGAGCTGCGGAGACGGTGGGAGCACCGCTCGCCCCGAGCCCGTACGACACTGCGGCTAGGCGCCCTCCTGGCGGCAACAACGGCCGCCTACCACTACTCGCTGCTCAGCCTGCTCCAGAGCCTCAGCCTGGAGACGCCGCTGGCCTACGTGGGGCTGGTGCCGGTCATGGCGCTGCTCCTGGCTGGCCTGCGGGCCCGGCCACTCAAGGCCGAACCGCTCATCCACGACCGGCAGGTCGACTACATCGTCGGCATCCCCCTGCTGACCGCCGCCCTGGCCATCAACGTGCTGATGCCCCGGCGGCTATCGACGATGTTCTGGGTGTGGCGCATCGACCTGTTCACCCTCCCCTTCTTCGTGGCCGGGGCGGTGGCGCTGCTGTTCGGCGTCCGGGTGATGTGGCGACAGCGGCTGGCCATCAGCTTTTTGATGCTGGCCTGGCCCCTGCCCTACTCGGTGCTGCTCCTGCGGTACCTGACCAAGTTCACAAGCGGCACCCTCGGCGGCCTACGGCTAGCCCTCAAGGTCATCCACGTGGCCACCCCCCTGCCCTCGGCCGACGGATCGCTCTTCCAGGTGGCGCACGCCGGCCGGTCCTTTCCCATCAGCGTGGTATCGGCCTGCTCGGGCGTCAACGGCATGGTCGGCTTCCTCCTGGTCGGGGTCGCCTTCGGGGCGGTGGTGCGTGGACCCAGGATGCGCAAGGCCCTCTGGCTCACCGCCGGCCTGGTCCTGCTCTGGCTCATCAACCTCGGCCGCATCCTCTTCATCTTCTGGGCCGGGAAGGTGTGGGGTGAGTCAGTGGCCATCGACGTGCTGCACCCCTACGTCGGCCTCCTCACCTTCAACGTCGGCATCGTCATCATGCTGGTGGCGCTGCGGCCCTTCGGGCTGGCGATCCGGGGCGGCGAGCGGATCGCCGCTGCTCCAAAGGCGGTTGGCGCCGCTTTGCGCACGCTTGCCGTGCCGAAGGCGGCGGCCGCCGTCCTCACCGTGGCCCTGCTCGGCGGGGTGCTGGCGGTCACCAACGAGAACCTGAAGTCCTACGACCTGGTAGCCAACGCCCTCGGGGGTGCCCGCCTCGCCTCGTTCAGCGACCGGCCCTTTGCCCCCGTGGGCTGGGGGGTCCGACAGTCGGACCGCTATACCTGGGCCCGCCCGTTCTTCGGTGAGGACTCCACCTGGCTGCGCTACACCTACGCCTCTCAGCTCGGCGGTGGCGGGGCGCTGCGCAGCTCGCTGCCGATCACCGCGGACGTGATCCGCACCTCCAACCTGCGCAGCTTCTCGGCGTATGGCATCGAGGCCTGCTACCGGTTCCACGGCTACAAGCTGCGCGACGTCGCCAACGTCTCACTCGGCGGCGGTGTCAGCGGCCAGGCCCTCTCCTACGCCAACCCGAAGCTGAAGCAGGACTGGACGATCGTCTACTGGATCTGGCCGGTGAAGGTCGCCGACGGCTCGACCATGTACGAACGGGTCGTGCTGTACCTCCAGGGCTCGGGCGACGCCAAGCTGCAAGGTGCGGCGACGGGTTCTGCCGGCGTGAAGAGCCTGCGAGGCGGACTGGGCCAGACCGACGAGCTGGACCGCCGGCTCGGGACCACCCGGTCCTTCATCGTCGACTTCGCCCGCTCCGTCGTCGGCGGCCAGAAGACGGTGGTGCAGGGCGCTCCGGCACCGGCTCCGACCCGCCCGGTGGTGCCGCCCCGGCCCATTGGCCAGTCGATGGCCGACTACCTCCAGAGCCTGCGCACCCAGGGGCTGCTCCCCTCTGTGGGCTCGAACGGCCCTACAGGCCCTACCGCGGGCCCCTTAGGAGGCCGTGGGGGCTGACTGGTGCGCGGGGTGGGTGCGGACCTTGACCTTGAGCAGGCCGAGGAAGAACGAGGCGAAGGCCATCTGGCCTCCGAGGACCATCAGGGTCATGGCGTACAGCGCCGGCCCGATGGCCTGCAGCGGCCCGAGCGAGGTCCGGATCCACTCGCCCAGGACCAGGGCGTCGATGGCGAAGCCGGCGCCGAAGAACATGGCGCCCACCACCAGCCCACGCTCGAGGGTGAAGTCCTCCTCGACCCAGCGGGCCAGCCGGCTCTTCTGCTGGACGCCCAGGGCGTCCGCGTAGCCCAGGGCGAAGAGGCCGAAGACGATGGCCTGGAAGCCCAGGATGGCCATGAGGGCGAACAGGGCGGTGAAGTGGATGCTCAGCTGGTGGGCGCCGACGCTGACGCCGTTGCCGAGCAGGGCGGTCTGGCCGAGCATCCCCGCGGCGAGCAGGGCCAGGCCCGGGTACACGAAGAGGTACTCGGGGGCCAGCAGCAGCATGAACCGCAGGTGGCGCCAGCCGTCTCGGAACGTGCGCAGCTTGGTCTCGCCGATGCGCGGGTGGTACAGGATCGGGCGCTCGGCGACCCGCAGACCGCACTTCGCCGCCTTGATGACGACCTCCGAGGCGAACTCCATCCCCTCACAGCGCAGGCCCATCCGGTCGAAGGCCTCGCGGGTGAATGCCCGCATGCCGGAGTGGGCGTCGCTGCTCTTCAGTCCGAAGAACCGGTTGAGGAGCGCCGTGAGAACCGGGTTGCCGATGTAGCGGTGGGAGAAGCTCATGGCGCCCGGCAGGATCTGTCCGCCGAAGCGGGACCCCAGGCAGTAGTCGGCCTCGCCGGCCTGCAGCGGCTCGACCAGCCGGTCAAGCTCGGCGAAGTCATAGGTCATGTCCGAGTCGCCCATGACGATGAAACGGCCCCGGCTCTCCGACAGACCCTTCAGGTAGGCGTTGCCGTAGCCCTTGCGAGGCTGGTGGACAACTCGGGCTCCGGCCGCTTCGGCCAGCTCGACCGACCGGTCGGTCGAGCCGTTGTCGCACACCACCACCTCGCCCGCGAGGCGGGTCTTGGCGATCCCGGCCAGAGCCGCCCGAACGCAGTCGGCCACGCTCTCCTCCTCGTTCAGGCACGGCATGACGACGCTGAGGGCGACTTCTTCGGGCGGGCCGCCGCTGCGGCCGGTGAGATCGAGGACTACAGACATGGTGGAGGTCCTAACTCGGGCGCTGGAGGGCTTGAGGCAGTAATCGAAAACCCAGGATCGCGAGGGCGAGATGGGCCTGCAAGACCAGGCGGCGACGTGCGCCAATTGTTGGCCCTGTGTTCCCGCGCAGTTCACCGACCACCCGGGGTGGGTGGCTACGTTTGCTGTCCCATGGCCGTGTCCCTCGACCGGTCGGCGCTCGGCCTCGGCGCCCCTGCCGATCTACCTGCGGAGGGAGCGTCGGCGCAGGCCGACCGCCCTCGACGCCGGTGGAGGCCGACTGACACCGGATGGGTGGCGATCGCCGCCTTCTTCGTCTACATCCTCTTCGCCCTGTGGATCCGCTTCCACCTCGAGTTCATCATCGGCGACTCGCTGGCCCGGACGGCGAACGCCGTGTACGTCATCGGTGGGCGGGACCCGCACCTCGGCGCCGTCAGCTTCTACTGGCCTCCCTTGCACAGCCTGCTCCAGGTGCCGCTGATCCCGCTCCTGCAGCCCTTCGGCCGCTCCGAGCTGGCGGGGCCAATCGTGAGCGCGCTGTCGATGGCTGGCACTGTTGCGGTGCTGGGGGCGCTCGGCCGGCGGCTGGGGACCCCCCGGTTCGTCAACCTCGCCATCTCACTGCTCTTCGCCTTCAGCCCGCTGATGATCTTCTACGGCGCCAACGGCATGAGCGAAGCCTCGTTCTTCTTTTTCGTGGCCCTGGCCTTCTACGGCTACCTCGGATGGACCCGGACAGGCAGGACAGCGGCGCTCGGCACCGCCGCTCTGGCCCTGGCCGGAGCCGAGCTCATCCGCTACGAGGCCCTCCTGCTGATCGTCGTGCTGGCCGTCTGCGGCGGCCTCCACCTGAGGCGCATCCATCGCTCCCTCTCAGCCGTCGTAGCCCTGGCCCTTCCCGGCTTCTTCGCGTTCTTCTACCTGCTGGTCCTCCAGCTGGTCCTGCTGAAAGACCCGCTCTACTTCCTGAAGGTGGGCAAGGCCGCCGCTCCCCAACCAGGAGCCCTGCGGTTCTTCGTCCCTGACGCCCAGCACCATCCCCTCTCCGCGGTCACGTGGTCCATGAGCCGCGCCGTGGTGTTCGGACCGGCCATCATCCTGCTCGGCATCGTCCTGCTCCGCCCGCTCCTGCGATCACGGCCCCGTAGGCCGGTGGCCCGGGAGGTCTTGGCCTTGGCCGGCGCCTGGCTGGTCTACCCGGCCCTGAACGCCGTCTTGGTCCTGAAGGGCACGAGCTTCGGCAACTCCCGGTACTTCGTGGTCTGCACGCTGATCGGCACCGTCGCCGCTCTGTGGCTGACGTCGGCGGAACCTCAAGATCAGGCGGTCGGCCGGGGGCGCGTCGGGATGCCTCTGCGTGCCGGGATGGCCGTGGCGTTGGTCGCCCTGACGTCGGTGGTCACCACGGTGGCGGAGTCGATTCCGTCCTACGCCAAGGTCGAGCACGAGAACGTGGTGTTCCGAGCCATGGTGAACAACCCAGACCCGAAGGGATCCACCCCATGGGCGCAGTGGCGCGAGCTGGCCCAGGAGATCGACCCTCGCCTTACCGGAGAAAACCGGCTGCTGGCCGACGTCAGCTACGCCTTCCCCTTGGCTGTCTTCTCGAAGCGGGTGGACCACATGATCGTGACCAACGACACCGATTTTAAGCAGGTCGTAGCTGACCCGGAAGGCCGGTTCCAGTACGTCCTGGTCCCCCGGGCCGGCGTCGTCGAGGCGAGTGGGGTGCGTGACGTCGTGACGCCCATCGTCGCCGGCGCCCCCGACAGGTGGCGCAGCATCGGTGAGTTCGGCGCCGTCACCCTCTTCGAGTACGTCGGTCCGGCGGCGCCCTGAGGCACCGCCGGCTCTTCAGACGGCGGCGAGCTCGAGCACCACGCTGGCGCCCACCGCCGGGAGTCGTTCGACGGCCCGCTCGATCCGTACCACGGATCTCGGGATGTGATCGATGCCGCCGGGAAGGGCGTGCAGGTAGCGGCGGGATGCCACCCGGAACCCGGCCGCCTCGAGGAGGGGCACGAGCCGCCATGGCCGGAAGTGGTCCTCGTCGAGACCGGCCCGGCGCATCCGCTCCTGCTGGATGGTCACGTACGGGTGCCAGATGTTGGGTTCGATCGCCAACCAGGTGCCCATCGGACGGAGACTCGCCCGCACGGACCGGAAGGCGAGCTGGTGGTCGTGGAGGTGGTGGATGGTGTCGATGCTGAACAGCAGGTCGTACTGCCGAGGCAGGACCTCGCTGGCGATGTCGGCGCGAGCGAAGGTCACGTTGGCCAGCCGGTTGTTCGCCTCGGCGAAGCCGAGGAGCCGGTCGTCTATGTCGAAGCCTTCGAGCTGAAGGGCGGGTCG
>JBBSHM010000119.1:0-6729 GCA_038253125.1 Acidimicrobiales bacterium | reverse complement strand
GCCACGGGCGGGGGGTTGTCCTCGCCGGCGGCGGTGAGGGAGAGGGTGACGGTGCCTCCCACCTTGACGTTGTGCAGGCTGGCCAGCGTGAAGCTGACCAGCGCCTCGTCGACCGCATCCGGGCGGGGCTGGCGGCCGGACAGCAGCTGGTGGCGCTGGACGGTCCCGCCGAACCGCTCGTCGGGGCCGGCCTCGAGACTGAGATCGGCGCTGTCCGGCCCGCGACGTTCGATCCCGTAGAAGGACAGCTCGGCCACCGAGGCGACCTCGGGGAGCTGGGTCAGCTGGTCGGCGGAGATGTGGGCAAAGGTCGGGTCGGCAGCGCTTGAAAAGACAAAGGCGTCGGCGGCCTTGGTGGCCTCGGAGAACCGCCGGTAGGCGCTGTCGGTACGACGGGCCCCGGCGGCCGCGGCCAGCACGGCGCCGCCGATCAGCCCCACAAGCAGGCCGAGCCCGACCCAGGCCCGCCACGAGCGGCGCCGATCAGACCGGGACCGGAACCAGACGGCGCTCATCGCCCGCCGGCCTCACAGCCGGGGCGCACCGGCGCCGCCCGCCGAGGGCGCGGCACCGATGAGGTTCGTGCGGAGGCTGTCGACGCGTGGGCTTTTTCGGTCAGCACGTCAGGTCCCTGTCTATTGATCGGATGAGCGGTCTTGTCGCCACTGCCGTTCGGGCGCGGGTAAAGCAGCCTTCAGGCGTCCTTCGGGCCGTGGAAGGTGATGTCGCCGACCGCCTCCGCCCCCCCGGCGCCGCCGGGTTCGACGATGCTGCCGTCGCGCATGGTCACGACGCGGTCGGCGGCCGCCGCCACGTCCGGGTCGTGGGTGACCATGATGATGGACTGGCCGTCGACGTGGAGGCGGCGGAAGAGCTCGAGCACCTCGGCGCCCCCGGCGGTGTCGAGGGCGCCGGTGGGCTCGTCGGCCAACAGGAGGGTGGGCCGGTTGGCCAGGGCCCGGGCGATGGCCAGGCGTTGGCGCTGGCCTCCGGAGAGGACCCCGGGAGCGCTCTTGGCCTTGTCGGCCAGCCCGAGCAGGTCGATGAGGTCGCGGGCCCGGCGCTCGGACTCCTTGCGGGACGAGCCGGCGATCATGGCGGGCAGGGTCACGTTCTCGAGCACGCTCATGCCCTCGAGCAGGTTGAAGAACTGGAAGACGATCCCGATGTGAGCCCGGCGCATGCGGGCCAGCTCGTTCTCGTCCTTGCCGACCAGGGACTCTCCGGCCACCGAGATCTCCCCGTCGCTCGGCGTGTCGAGGCCTGCCGCCAGATTGAGCAACGTCGACTTCCCGCACCCCGAGGGGCCCATCACGGCCACGAACTCTCCCTCGACGATCTGGACGTCGACGCCTCGCAGCGCACGGACCGGCGCTCCCTCGGACTGGTAGGTCTTGCGCAGGCCGACCGTCTCCAACACGTTCATGTGATCTCCTGAGGTTGGGTGGCCACGAGCCGGAAGGCCCGGACCAGGGTGTCTCGCCCCTTGACCATGGCGGGCTCCAGCGCTTCAACTTCGACCCGGCCGGCGAGCGCGGCGCTGGTCGCCTCGCTGAGCACGGTCTGGCCGGGCTCAGCCCACTGCTGCAGCCGCTGACTGAGGTTCACGGTGTCGCCAACGAGGGTGTACTCGAGGCGTTCGTCTGAGCCGAGCATGGCGGCGGCCACCGGCCCGCTCGACAGCCCGATCCCGAGCTGAAAGGCGGGCAGGCCGGTCGCAGCCCAGCCCTTGTTGACCCTGGCCTGGCCCCGGTGCATGGCCTCTGCCGCAGCCACCGCCAGGGCGGCGTGATCGGCCTGGGGGAGGGGGGCGCCGAAGACGGCCATCACGGCGTCACCGACGAACTGCATGACCGTGCCGCCCACATCGAGGATGGCCCGGTTCATCTCGGCCCGGTGCTCGTTCAGCTGGCCGGCCAGGACGCTCAGGTCAGCGTGCTCGGCGATGGTCGAGTAGCCGCGGATGTCGGACATCAGCACGGTCACCTCCAGGGTCTCGGTCTGGCCGATGCGCCGGCCCTCCCGCCGCAGCTTCTCGGCCACACCGCCCGGCAGGAGCCGGCTGAGGGTCTCGCCCTGCTCCTCGCGCTCGACGATGGCCTGGTGAAGCAGGCGCAGGCGACGCAGCGAGCCCGACGCCCCCGAGCTGGCCTGCTGGGCCAGCTTGAGGAACAGGCGCTCGACGGCATCGGCCACTGCCTCGGCCGTGGTGGCCTGGGCGGCGGCGATGGCCTTGATGGGCCGGCCCTCGGCCACCAGGCGCAGCAGCTCGTCCTCGGCGCCGCTCATCTCGCTGCCCTTGGCCACCGGGTTGACGAGGGCGGCCACGATCGTGGGATCAAGGAGCGAGCCGCCCGTGGCCACCTCCCGCACGGCCCGGGCCAGCTGGTCGCCCTCGGCCAGCCGGTCCTTCAACAGGTAGGCGTAGCCGGCCGAGCCCTCGGCCAGCAGGGCGATGGCATACTCCGGATCGTCATACTGAGACAGCACCACGACGCCGGTGCCGGGATGGCGTCTCCGCACCTCTTTGGCGGCGTCAATCCCCTCTCGCTGAAACGACGGGGGCATGCGGATGTCGGTGACGAGCACCTGGGGGGCGGCGGCCACCGCCCCGGCGACCAGGCTGTCGTAGTCCTCGGCCACGCCCACCACATGCAGGTCGGGCTCCAGGTTCAGCAGGGCACGAACCCCTGAACGCACCAGCAGGTTGTCGTCTGCGAGGAAGACGGTAATCCGCCCATCGGTCATGGTCACCATTCATCCCTCGGTCGGAGCGACGCTACAAGGGCGCCCGCACCCGACCGCAGGTGCGGGTGCCCCCCGCCGGCGAGGCCGGGTACCACGCTGGGAGCCACGCCCAGGCGTCCGTATCGTCGGACCATGCGCCTGGAGTCTTCGGTCCTGTCGATCTCGTGGATCCCCTCTGAAGCCATCAGAGGGATGACCAAGCTGCCGTTCGAGCTGGGAATGAGCCACTATGACGCGCCGCTGCCCGACGTCGTCCTCGACGTCGAGGCGCTGCGCCAAGCCGACGCCTTCCGCTTCGCCAACGAGCTGCGGGCCTGGATCGAGGTGGAGGACGGCCGGGTGGTGGCCTTCGGCCACGCCGGGCAGGGGCACATCGGCTCGACCACCATCCAGATGGGCCCCAAGGCGATGACCTTCCCGGCCGTGGCCTTCCCCGACCTGCACCCCGAACCCGAGGTCTCCCAGACCGCCGTGCGCTTCGTCCAGACCGCCGGGGGGCGCACCGGCGTCCCCGCCCCCCGACGGGTGCGCCGCCCACCCTTCGTCCAGGTGGTGGCCCCGTTGGCCTGGTCCACCCTGGCCCTCACCATTCGGGCCGACGGCTCGTCGGACTGGGAGGTGGTGGGCGCCAGCCCCTTCCCCCGGCACTGGATCTACGACCACACCGGGGTGCTGGCCGCCAAGACCGGGATGATCGACTTCAAGGAGTGGTATCGCACGGCGTTCGGCAGCCACACGCCGTGGGGCGACGAGGAATCCCCGGCACTGGTCACCGTGGCCGAGACGGCCCTCGAGCGGGAGCTCTCGTCCCAGATCATGAAGGCTGGCGCCAAGCCCCGCGTCAAGAAGCTGGCGGCCGGGAAGGTTCTGGTGTCCCAGGGCGATCCCGGCGACAGCCTGCTGCTGCTCCTCGACGGCGTCCTGGCCGTCGAGGTCGACGGCGAGAAGGTCGCCGAGGTCGGCCCGGGCGCCATCCTGGGGGAGCGGGCTCTGCTGGAGGGCGGCAGGAGGACTGCGACCCTGAGGGCGGTCACGCCGGTCAAAGCGGCCATCGCCGCCGCCGATGACGTCGATGCCGACTCGTTGGCCGAGGTGAGCAAGGGCCACCGGCGGGAGGAGTAGGCCCTTGCTCTTGCGCTGTCTGGGCTGATCCGGCTGGTCAAGCTCAGAGGTGCAGCGTGAGGCCCTCGGCGGCGGCTACGACCTCGAACCCACGGCCCTGGCAGCCGGCCACCAGGACGTCGAGCTGGTCGTCGGTCCGGCCAGGGTCATGATGGAAGAGCACCAGGCGCCGAACGTCAGCCCTCTCGGCCAGCCCGACGGCGTATTCGACGGCTGAGTGGCCGAAGCTGCGCCGGGCCTCGAACTCGGCTGCGGTGTGCTGGGCGTCATGGATCAGGACGTCCACCCCCTGGGCCAGAGCGAGGGCGGCCGGGTGATAGGCCCCCAGGCCTTCGGGACCGTCGCCCATGGCCACCGGGCTGTGGTCAGACAGGTAGGCCAGCGAGGCGTCGCCGTCCGACACCCGATAGCCGAAGGTCCGGCCACCCTTGTGAGGGATCTCCTCAGCCGTGACGTCGAAGCCTTCCAGCTGGTGCGCGCCAGTCTCCAGGCCGGCGAAGTGCCACCGGCCTCGGAGCTGACGAGGGGTGATGGGGAAGAGCGGGGGCGACATGAATCGCTCGAGCACGGCCTCCGGGTCGCCCTGGGCGGGCATGACGACGGTCACATCGCTCTCCGCCTGCTCGCCCGCAGGAAAGAACGGCAGCCCGTGCGTGTGGTCCCAGTGCAGGTGGCCCAGCAGGACGGTCCCCCGGAACGGCTCACCTCCCAACTCAGCGGAGAGCCGCTTCAGACCGGTGCCGGCATCCAGCACCAGCCTCGGCGGCTCCCCGTCATGGGCCAGGGCGACGCAGGAGGTGTTGCCGCCGTACCGGGCGAACTCGTGCCCCGGCGCTGGCGTCGACCCGCGCACGCCACAGAACAGGACGTTCACGGATGGCCCCACCGATCAGGGCCATCCGAGAACTCGGGCGTCACGGAGCCGAGCGCGGGCCGAACACCTTGATCAAGCCGATCATCCCGAGGTCGAAGTGAGGCGTGCCATTCGCATCGGGGACGGCGCAGAAGTAGAGCGTGCGCCCCGGCTCCAGGTTGAGGGGCTCCCGGTCCCGAGCTCCCGGCTGGGCGTCGGCCGCTCCGGCAAAGGTCGCGCCCGGGCAGTCGGCAACAAATTCCTCTTCGCTCTGGACGCTTGACAGCAGACGCTTGGCGCGCTTGGCGTTGTTTATGCTCTGGCTGCAGGTCGGTCCCAGGTTCAGGGCGACAAACTCGTGCTCCTCGTGGCCATGGTTGGAGAACTGCAGGTTGTACTGGCCCGCCGGCAGCAGCAGGGGGACGCCCAGGTACCGGTAGTCCTTGGCCACGACGGCCAGGGGCTGTGCGGCCGCCGGGGCGGCCGAGGCGGGTGCGCTGGACATGGCCAGCGCCGAGGCCGCCACCGCCGCGCAACAGCCGAACCGGGTGAGCTTGGACCCCGGCAAGCTTGCGAATCTGGTCATGGTATTCCTCCGTTGAGTGGTGTGCATCGTGTGTGTGGACGATTGCCGAGCTCCTGCCGGCACCGCGTCCACTGGTTGGCACGGTACGGGGGGCGGTCGGCGGAGACCAGGGTGCTGCCAGGCGTCGCTTCCGGTGGGCTAGCCCCCCATGAGGCGGGGGCTAGCCGGTGCTGTCGTTGACGTCTTGGACGGGCTGTCTGGTGAGCGGAGGTCCGTTCAGGCGGTGGGCAGCAGTGTCGCCAGGGCCGGCAGCTCTTCCAGCGAGACCCGTGTGCCGTCGAGCGAGAGCGCGGCCGGTACGCCCGCCGTCACGCCTGCCCGGTCGAGCACGGCGAGCAGGACGGTGGCGGCAGGCACGGCCAGCTCGGGCAGGGGCCGGTTCCGGTGGCGGCGGGTGCCGAGGTCGACCTGGCGGATGGCGTCGACGCCGGCCACGCGGGCGGTGTCGAGCAGCAGCCCGATGTCGACGCCCCAGCCGCCGAGGAAGGGGAGGCGTTCCAGCAACAGCCGGGTGGCGGCGTACTCGCCGGCGAGAGGCTGGCGCACGAATGCGAGCTCAGGAAAGAAGCGGGCCAGGAGCGGTCGGGCCGCAAGCTCGGTGACCCGGCCCCCGCCGTCGGGATCCTGGCCGAGGGGGCGACGCCAGGTGCCCTTCACCAGACCGGCGGAGGGATCCTCGACGAGGGGCCGCAGGAGCCGCGTGACGGTGTCGGGGTCGAAGTCGATCAGGTCGGCGTCGAGGAAGACGACCAGCTCGGCGGTGGTGGCGGCCAGACCCCGCCACATTGCTGCGCCCTTGCCCGTCCCGCCCTGGCCCACCAGCACGCCTGCCGCCGGGACCACCCGGGCGCCGGCCTCCTGGGCCCGCTCGGCCGTGCGGTCGGCGGAGCCGTCGTCGACCACGACGACTTCGGTCAGCACCCCGGCGGTAACCAGGGGGCGCAGGGGCCCCACCACGCCACCGATCGTCGTCTCCTCGTCCCGGGCCGGCACCACCGCCACCGCGGACTGGTTCTGCTGGCGCAGCCCCATGGCGACCGCGCTGGTTTCCAGCCCCACCGCCAGACCCTCCCACGACCGTGCTCGGTAGTGTTGTCCGATGGCCCAGACCGACGCCCTGAAGAAGTACCTGGATGCCGGGATGGCGTTCACCCAGCTGACGCGCAGCAAGGCCGAGCAGGTGGTGAAGGAGCTGGTGGCCGCCGGTGAGATCCAGCGACAGGAGGCCAGGAGCGCCATCGACGAACTTGTTGAGCGGAGCCGCAGGAACGCCGAGGCGCTGGCCGATCAGGTGCGCAAGGAGGTGGACAGCCAGCTGTCCAACATGGGCCTGGCCCGCAAGGGCGACGTCGAGCGGCTCGAGGCCGAGCTGAGCCGGCTGCACGCAGCGGAGCGCGGGCCTGAAGCACGCGAACCTGAG
>JBBSHM010000118.1:0-6967 GCA_038253125.1 Acidimicrobiales bacterium | reverse complement strand
GCTCTGCGTCCCCGGCTCGAGCGGCCGGGGACCGGTGAACGAGCTGCCCCGCCTCCTTGAGGTGCTCTACCTGGGTGGCGGGCCGCTGCTGTCGCCGGCCGCCGCCGAGGCCGTCACCGCCCGCCAACGCACCGGGCTGCGCGACCGGACCTTCGGGGCCGTCATCGACTGGGGCCTCGGGGTGATCGTCGACTCCAAGGTGCACGGCCGGGAGGTGGTGCCCTATGGCTTCGGCGCCGCCGCGTCGCCCCGCACCTTCGGCCACGGTGGCAGCCAGTCCTCCGGCCTGCTGTGCGACCCTGAGGTGGGCCTGGTCGCCGCCCTGGCCTGCACGGGCATGTGCGGCGACGCAGCCCACAGCCGGCGGGCCCACGAGGCCTTCACCGCCCTGTACCAGGACCTCGATCTGGCCTGAGTCGAGGTCACGGGTCGCCGGCCCTGGCGGTCTACGCTGCCGCAACAGGTCGCACAGGTCGCACAGGTCACACAGGTCACACAGGTCAGACAGGGTCAGACAGGCAGACAGGTCGGAGGGGTTTCAACATGGGTCGGGAGGAGGGCGCGGTCCTGCCCGGTGTCGGCGCGCCCGAGGGCCAGCCTCCCTCGTACGCCGTGGTCACCCTCGGGTGCCCGAAGAACCAGGTCGACTCGGACAAGCTCGAGGGCACGCTGGCCACCTCCGGCTACTCCCGGGCGGCGTCGGCCGGTGATGCCGATCTGGTCGTGGTGAACACCTGCGCCTTCATCGAGGCGGCCCGCCAGGAGTCGGTGGACACGATCCTCGAGCTGGCCGCCGGCCGCCGCGCCGGGTCCCGCCTGGTGGTCACCGGGTGCATGGCCGAGCGCTACGGTGACGAGCTGGCCGCCGCCCTGCCCGAGGTCGACCAGGTCGCCGGCTTCGGCGTTCCCGTCACCCTCGGCCGGAGGCAAGGGGGACGCCCGGCCCCCCGGCTCGACCTGCTGAACCTGCCCCGACCGGCGCCCACGGCCCCGTGGGCCTACGTGAAGATCGCCGAGGGATGCGACCGCTCGTGCGGGTTCTGCGCCATACCGAGCTTCCGGGGCCCCCAGCGCAGCCGGACGGTGTCGGCGATCCTGGCCGAGGTCGAGGCCCTGGCTGCCGCTGGCGTGCAGGAGGTCGTGCTCGTCGCCCAGGACCTGGCCGCCTACGGGCGGGACCGGGGCGGGCCCCTGCCCCCCGACGAGCGCATCGTCGCTCTGGTCCAGGAGGTGGCGCAACGGGTGGCCTGGACCCGTCTGCTCTACCTGTATCCCTCTGACCTCTCCGATGGTCTGATCGACGTGATCGGCTCAGCCACCGGCGTGCCCTACTACGACCTGTCCCTGCAGCACGTGTCCAAGCGGCTGCTGCGGGCCATGCGCCGATGGGGTGACGGCGACCGGTTCCTCCGCAGGATCGGCGACATCCGGGCCCGCTACCCCGACGCCGCCCTGCGCTCCAGCTTCATAGTCGGCTACCCGGGCGAGACCGAGGCCGACCACGACCTGCTGCTGTCCTTCCTGGCCGAGGCCCGTCTCGACTGGGTCGGTCTGTTCGCCTACTCGGCCGAGGAGGGCACCCACGCCGCCGGCCTGCCCGACGGGGTCCCCGCCGGCCTGGCCGCCGACCGCCTGGCCGAGGCCCGGGCCCTGGTCGACGGGCAGACCGCCGTCCTGCGCCACCAGAGGGTGGGTGAGGTCGTCGAGGTCCTGGTCGACGCCCCCGGCGTGGCCCGAAGCCCGCGGGAGGCGCCCGAGATCGACGGTGTGGTCCACGTGCCCGGGCAGCTGGCTGTCGGGTCCTTCGCCACGGTCGAGGTGGTGGGCGTCGAAGGCCCCGACCTGTTCGCGGTGGCGGCGGCGTGACCAGCGTCTCTGGCTCGTCGGCGGCGCCGGCTCGGGTGGCCGCGGGCTTCGGGCCCGAGGCGCTGCTCACCCCGGCGAACCTCCTGACGCTGGGGCGCATCGCCGCCACCCCGCCGTTCCTGTGGCAGCTCACCCGCCATCCCGTCGGATGGGCGACCTGGGCCATGTGGCTGGCTCTGTGCATCACCGACCTGTTCGACGGCAAGCTGGCCCGCCGCCACGGCGCCACCCGCTCTGGTGCGTTCCTCGATCCGCTGGCCGACAAGGTCCTCGTCCTCGGTGCGGTTGCGGTCCTGGTGGCCAGCGCCCGGGTGTGGTGGCTGCCGGCGCTGCTGATCGCCGCCCGCGAGGTGGCGATGAGCTGGTACCGCAGCTGGATCGCCCGGCGGGGCGTGTCCGTCCCGGCCAACCGCACGGCCAAGGTGAAGACCTGGGTGCAGTGCACAGCCGTCGGGCTCGTGCTCCTCCCGGCCACCGCCGCCCACCCGCTGCTCTACGGCTCGGTCGTCTGGATGGCGGTGGCGCTGACCCTGTGGACGGGCGCCCAGTACGCCATCGAGGGCCGACGGCTGGCCGCCGTCCTGCCGGCGCCGACCAGGGCCTGAGGCCGCTCACTGGCCAGGGTGGGCCCGGAGGTGGCTGGGTAGGGTCAGCCGCCATGCGCTGTGAGGTGGTCGCCGTCGGCACCGAGCTGCTGCTCGGCCAGGTCGTCGACTCGAACTCGGCGTGGATCGGCGAGCGACTGGCCGAGGCGGGGATCGACAGCCACTTCCAGGTGAAGGTCGGCGACAACGTCGAGCGCATCGCCGCGGCCCTGGTCACCGCCCTCTCCCGCAGCGATGCCGTCATCTGCTGCGGCGGCCTGGGCCCGACCCAGGACGACGTCACCCGGGAAGCTATTGCCAGGGTCATGGACGTCGGGCTCGAGCGGGACCCGGCCATGGTGGCCACCATCGAGGCCATCTTCGCCGGCCGCAACCGGCCCTTCGCGCCGTCGAACGCCCGCCAGGCCGACCGGCCGGTCGGCTCCGCCTTCATCCACCAGACGCTGGGCACCGCCCCCGGCCTGTCGTGCCCGGTCGGCGACAAGGTCCTGTACGCCGTGCCTGGCGTGCCCCACGAGATGTGCGACATGGTCGAACGGGCGGTCATGCCCGACCTGGTGGCCCGCTCGGGCGGGCCGTCCACCATCCGCAGCCGCACGCTGCGTACCTGGGGCCTGGCCGAGTCGGCCCTGGCCGAGCGGCTGGCTCCCCGCCTGGAGCAGCTTGACGACCGCCCCGGGGGGCCGACGATCGCCTTCCTGGCGTCGGGCATGGAGGGCATCAAGGTGCGGGTGACCGTGAAGGCGCCCACCCGGGCTGAGACGGTGGCCGCCCTCGACGCCGAGGAGGAGGTGCTGCGGGCGATGCTGGGCGAGATCGTGTTCGGCGTCGACGACGAGACGATGGAGTCGGTGATCGGCCGGCTGCTCCGGGCCCGCCGCTGGAGCCTGGCTCTGGCCGAGTCCATGACCGGCGGCCTGGTGTCCTCCCGGATCGTCGACACCCCTGAGGCGTCCACCTGGTTCAAAGGCGGGGTCGTGACCTATGCGAACGAGGTGAAGTTCGGCGTCCTCGGCGTGCGTGAGGGGCCGGTGGTGGGCGCGGAGTGCGCCGTGCAGATGGCCGAAGGCGTGCGCAGGCTGCTCGGGACCGACGTCGGCCTGTCGGTCACCGGGGTGGCCGGGCCCGACCGCCAGGAGGACCAGCCCGTCGGCACCGTCTGGCTCGGCGTGGCTCTGCCGAGCGGCACCGAGGCGGTCCACCTCCGCCTGTCCGGCGACCGGCTGCGCATCCGCCAGCTGGCCAGCACCTCTCTCCTCGACCTTCTCCGCCGCAGGCTCCTCGGGTCCGTCCCCTGACCACGACGGTTTCTGTCGGGAGTAACCCACCGCCAGGCGACAGCTTCTCCCGACAGTTGGACGGGGGTCCACCACCTGCGAACGTGCGTTCGCCTAAGGTGACGGCACGCCGGTGGGCTTCGCTGTCACACCGTCTCCTTAGGGTCACCAGGGTCTATCAGGGTCACCGACACACGAACGAGAGAAGGGACACCGAGGCTCATGGCATCGAACGAACGGGCAAAGGCACTCGACCTGGCGATGGCTGGCATCGAGAAGCAGTTCGGCAAGGGCGCCGTCATGAAGATGGGGGACAAGGCGTCGATGGAGATCGACGTCATCTCCACCGGCGCCCTCTCACTTGACATCGCTCTCGGCATCGGCGGCCTGCCCCGGGGCCGAGTCACCGAGATTTACGGCCCGGAGTCATCGGGCAAGTCCACCCTGGCCATGCACGTGGTGGCCGAGGCTCAGCGCAACGGCGGCATATGCGCCTACGTCGACGCCGAGCACGCCATGGATCCGGTGTATGCCCGGGCCATCGGCCTGAACGTCGACGAGCTGCTCATCAGCCAGCCCGACACCGGCGAGCAGGCCCTTGAGATCACTGACATGCTTATCCGCTCGGGGGCGATCGACGTGATCGTGATCGACTCGGTGGCCGCCCTCACCCCCCGCGCCGAGATCGAGGGTGACATGGGTGACACCCACGTCGGCCTCCAGGCCCGCCTCATGAGCCAGGCCCTGCGCAAGCTCACGGGCTCGCTCAGCAAGTCGAACACCATCGCCATCTTCATCAACCAGCTTCGGGAGAAGATCGGGGTCATGTTCGGCTCGCCCGAGACCACCCCTGGGGGACGGGCGCTCAAGTTCTACTCATCCATCCGGTTGGACATCCGCCGCATCGAGTCCATCAAGGACGGGGCCGAGGTGGTGGGCAACCGCACCCGGGTCAAGGTCGTGAAGAACAAGTGCAGCGCCCCGTTCAAGCAGGCCGAGTTCGACATCACCTACGGCAAGGGGATCAGCCGGGAGGGCTCGCTGCTCGACATCGGGGTCGACCTCGGCATCGTCAAGAAGTCGGGGGCCTGGTACACCTACGAGGGCGAGCAGCTGGGCCAGGGTCGTGAGAACGCCAAGGGGTTCCTGCTTGAGAACGTCGAGCTGATGGTCGAGATCGACGACCGTGTCCGCCGCAACGTCGGCATCGGGCTTCCACCTGAGGATGCCCTCGGGTCCAATCCCCTCGACGACGACCCCATCTCGCTTGAATAGCCCCGGCGTCGCCCCCGCCGTCCATGTCCCGCGTCTCCGGCAGGGAAGCCTGGACCCGCATCCGGTCGTGGGCGGCGCTGGCCTGGCGCTCAGGCAGGGACGGTGGGGGGCGTGGTGGGAGGCGCGGTCGTCGTCGGTGTCGTCGTAGCGGTGGTGGTCGGCCGCCGGGTGGTCGTGACCAGCACGGTGGTGGTGGTCACGGCGCGCGTGGTGGGTGGGGCCGCAACCGTGGTCACCGTGGTCACCGGGGTGCTGGGCCGGCTGGAGGAGTGCGTGCTCGGGTTTACCGAGGATGACGTGGCGCCCGTCTGAGATGAGGTGGTGGTCGAGCCCGCACCGGCCAGCGGGTCGATCGACGTCGGCGCCGGGAGGGGAGCGGCCCTACCGGTGTCCCGCCGGGTGGCCGTGCCGACCACCAGCACGACGAGAACGAGGCCGGCGGCCCCGAGGGCGAGGATGCCGGCACGGCTGCGAAGCCGGGCTCGCACGGGCACGCTGCGCCGGCCGTCGGCTCCGATCAGCGGTCCGGCCGCCGTGGCGCCGGGAAAGAGGCCCACTGTCGGGGCGGCAGTGGTCGCCAGGGCTGCGGCCGCCTCGCTGGCGATGGCGCCGCCCGCCGGGCCCGGGCGCACGGCGCGGGGCCGCCAGGCCCGAAGGGCGTCGCTCATCTCAGCGGCCGAGGCGAAGCGCTGGGCCGGGTCACGGGCCAGCGCCTTGTCCACCACGGCCAGGAGGACGGGGTCCAGATCGGGGCGCAGGTCGCCCAGGTTCGGCCCGTCGCCCATGTGGATGGCCAGCGCCAGCGCCAGGGCAGTCTCGCCTTCATAGGGCTTGCGGCCGGCCATCGCCTCGTAGAGCACGACGCCGACGCTGTACAGGTCGGACGGCGGTCCCGCTGCCTCGCCGGCCACCCGTTCAGGGGCCAGGTAGGCCGGCGTCCCGACCAGCGAGCCGGAGTCGGTCAGGCTGTGGTCATCCGCGCTCTTGGCGATGCCGAAGTCGCTCACCTTGACCGGTCCGTCGGCGGCGTCGGTCAACAGGATGTTGCCGGGCTTCACGTCGCGGTGGACCACGCCGAGGCGGTGGGCGGCGTCGAGGGCGCCCAGCACGTCCAGGGCCACCCGCCGGGCCCGCCGGGGCTCGAGCGGGCCCCAGGCCAGCTCGTCGACCAGGGTGGTGCCGGGCAGGCACTCCATCACCAGGTACGGGATGCCGTCCTGCTCGCCGGAGTCGAAGACCCGCACGACGTTGGGGTGGCTGATCCGGGCGGCCGCCTTGGCCTCCTGCCCGAACCGGTGGCGCACCTCGGGGTAGCGGGCCAGCTCGGGCCGCAGCGACTTGATGGCCACCGGGCGGGCCAGCCTGAGGTCCTCGGCCAGGTGCACCTCGCCCACGGCCCCATGGCCGGCCACGGGGCCGATGCGGTACCGCTCAGCCAGCACCTCGCCTTCGGCCAGCCCTTCCACGTTGTGCTCTTACCCCGAGTTCGGTGAACCGAGCTGCCACACTAGGCGACAGGTCGTCGACCGGAGTGGAAGCCCTCGGCCTGACCTCGGCCGCAGAGCTGAGCCGGCAGGGTGGCCGGTAGCCTCGGATGACCGTGACCAGCCAGCTGCCCCCGCCCGGAACCTTCCACGTGCGGACCTTCGGGTGCCAGATGAACGAGCACGATGCCGAGCGCATCGCCGGCCTGCTGGAGGCGCAGGGGCTGCAGGTCGTGGCGGCGGCCGACGAGGCCGACATCGTCGTCCTCACCACCTGCACGATCCGGGAGAACGCCGACAACAAGCTGTACGGCACACTCGGCCACCTGAAGTCGCTGAAGGAGCGCCGGCCGGGCATGCAGATCGCCGTCGGCGGGTGCACGGCCCAGCGCGACGGCCAGGCCATCCTCGACCGGGCTCCCTTCGTCGACGCCGTCTTCGGCACCCACAACGTCGGGGC
>JBBSHM010000117.1:0-7006 GCA_038253125.1 Acidimicrobiales bacterium | reverse complement strand
GCCCGTGGCGCAGCCCAAGCCGCCCGGGCGGGTGCTGCGGGCCCGGTGGCTCGATGCCAGCATCAACGGCCTGCGCCAGGGACGGCCCGAGCTGTCGGCGGCGACGACCCTCGTCCGGTGGCAGAGGGTGGCGCTGATCGCCTCGGTCGCCGTCCTGGCCGCGCTGACGGTGCTCAGCCCGCGGGTGGCCGGCACCCTCGTCATCGGCGTGTGCGTGGCCTGCTACGTCGCCGTCGTGCTCTTCCGCCTGCGGCTCTTCGCCCTCTCGCTGAACCTCGACGCCAGCATGATCGTGACCGAGGAGGAAGCCAGGGCCCTGGCCGAGGAGGACCTGCCCGTGTTCACCGTCATGGTGCCGGCCTACGGCGAACCGGAGATCGTGGAGCGGCTGATCGAGGCCATGGGCCGACTGAACTACCCCCGCGACAAGCTCGACCTGAAGCTGCTGCTGGAAGAGGACGACGCAGCGACCGTCGACGCGGTCCAGCGGGCCGGAGCTCCGCCCTGGATCGATGTGGTCCTGGTCCCGCCGGCCGAGCCCCGGACCAAGCCGAAGGCGCTCAACTACGGGCTCTTCGCGGCACGGGGCGAGCTCCTCACCATCTACGACGCCGAGGACCAGCCCGAGCCGCTTCAGCTGCGCCGGGCCGTCGTGGCCCTGCGTCGCTCACCGCCCGAGGTGGCCTGCCTCCAGGCCCAGCTCGCCTACTTCAACCCGGGCCAGAACATGATCACCCGGTGGTTCACCCTGGAGTACCGGATGTGGTTCACCCAGTTCCTGCCCGGCCTGGCCCGCCTGGGGGCACCGGTGCCGCTCGGGGGCACCTCGAACCACTTCCGCACCGACATCCTTCGTGACCTCGGGGGCTGGGACCCCTTCAACGTCACCGAGGATGCCGATCTCGGCATGCGCCTCCACCGCCTGGGTTACCGCACGGGCGTCCTCGGCTCGGTCACCCTCGAGGAGGCCAACAGCGACTTCGTCAACTGGATGAAGCAGCGGTCACGTTGGTACAAGGGCTACCTGCAGACCTGGCTGGTCCACCTGCGCCACCCGGTCGTGAGCTGCCGCCAGCTCGGCTGGCGGCAGTTCCTCCGCTTCAACCTGTTCGTCGGGGGCACTCCGCTCCTGGCTGTGCTCAACCCGGTCTTCTGGGCCATGACCATCGTCTGGTTCCTGTTCCATCCCGGGCTCATCGAGTCGTGGTTCCCTCCCGTCGTCTACTACCCGGCGTTGGCGTGCCTTGTGATCGGCAACTTCCTGTTCCTCTACGCCGTGCTGCTCACCGCCGTCGAGGCCGACCAGAAGGAGCTGACCCTCCTGGCCGCCCTGACCATGCCCTTCTACTGGGCGATGATGTCGATGGCGGCGGCCAAGGCGGCCCTGCAGCTGGTGATCGCCCCCTCCTACTGGGAGAAGACGACTCATGGGCTGGACGAACCGGCGCCCGACCCGACGGTGATCCCGTGACGCCGCCGCCGCCGACCCCGAGGTTCCTCGACCGGGGCCCTGGCTCCGACGCCGAGGTCCGAGCCTGGGTCGCGGCCGCCCAGGCAACGGTGGCGGCGCTGCACGACTCCCTCCTGGCCGCCACGGCCAGGGCCGAGCACGCCGAAGCGCGGCTGGCCCAGTTGCGCCGGGACGCCGACGACGGACAGTTCGGTGAGCGCCGGGACGCGGACCACGGGCCCTTCGGGGAGGCCGGGAGTGGCCCCGGCCAGATCACCTCGGGGGCGGCGCTGGCCAAGGCGCACGCCAGCTTCCAGTCAGCAACCGACGCGGCGGCAACGGTGATGGCCGAGGCCCGGGCCATCCTGCGCGAGGCCCGCATGGGCCTGGAGTCGCAGGACCCGCCGGGCCAGTATCAGCCGGCCCTAGAGACGCCTCCCCGGACGGTGCCGGTTCGCTCCCCGGTCGACCCGGAGCCATGGGGCCCCCAGGACTGGGCGCCGGCCGCTGACCCCCCGACCGCCCCCTTACCCGCTCCGCCTCCTGCGCCGCTCGCGGCTCCGGGCTTCGCCACTCCGCCGGCGGCCGCCCCGAGCATGGCGACGGACAGACCGACGGGCGTGCAGCCGACGCCCGGATCGGCGCCTGCCACCCAAGAGAGGCCAGATGCCGCGCCGGCGACCAGGAGAGACCGCGCCGGTCCGGTCCGGCCGCCGGATCTCGGCTATGACCCCTCGGTCGTTCAGCCGCCTCGTGCGCCCGCTCGTAGGTCGAAGCCAGGTCTGGGCACCCTCTTCGGACGCCTCCGTCGACCCTGACAGCAGGCTCAGACGTCGTATCCCTGGTGCTCATGAGCGCCGTGCCGGGCAACTCTAGGCGGGTGCACCGCGCTGCACTTGGACGACGGACTGCCGATCAGTCGGCCGGACGGGCCGTCTCGCCTGTACCGCCCCGCCTCGGCGGGCCCGCCTCAGGACGCAGCTGCGGTGCTTGTCGTCCGGCGACGGCGGACGACGAAGAAGGCGAGGCCGGCTGCCGCGCTGAGGGGTAGAAGGGTGGCGAGCCCGACTTCGGCCACGATCGCCGGCACGGCACCCCCGCTGTTCTGCGGGGCGCCAGCGGCGGGGCCGGTGAAGTCGGCCGCGTTGTTGCCGGTGTCCTGGTTGCCGTTGGCCAGACGGGCAAAGGAGGCGTCCTGCTTCACCGGCGGCGGGACCGGGATGGCGAGCCCGGTGCCTTCGATGCATGGGCTGGAGGGGTTGGAGTTGCTTCCCACCGCGTCGATCACAGCACCGGCGCCGTCCAGCAGCTGGACGCCGCCGCGGTCGACGACGCCGGCGGTGTAGGCGATCTCGCCGGCGACCGGGCCGCTGTAGCCGGGAGAGATGGCGCTCCCGTCCTGGACGTTGACGAACAGAAGCGACGAACCGGCCGGGATCAGGGCCGTGCCGCTGGGGACGGTGGCCAACGGGTTGGCCAGCAGCGCACCGTCGTTGCCGCACGCCTTGACCTGGTAGCCCGACAGGTCGACAGGCGTAGCCGAGGTGTTCTTCACCTGGATGAACTCGTCGTTGCCGCCCTGGGGGCCCCGGAAGCGGAACTGCGAGATCAGGACCCCGTTGGGCGAGGCGCCGACGGGCGCGGCACTGAGGGCGAATCCGGCGGCGTAGACCAGCGCTCCGGCTGTCAGGGCGGCGCGTCGTGGGTTGGAGGGGCGGGTCATGGGGGTCTCCTTGGTTCGCATCAGGCGTGGAACTCGCAGCAGCGGGTGGGGTTCTCGACCTCGAAGGGCATCACGTCGCCATCGAGGCCAGGCTGGGTGAGCAGGACGAGCGCCCCGTAGGCGAACACGGGACGTACAAAGCTGCGGGTGTCGAGCGCGGCGCCCGCGTTGGGCGGGTTGCCGGTGTGCTGGAGGGCATCGATGGCGCTCAGGCCGACCACGTCGGCGAAGGCCATGCGCCCCCGTAGCCGGTCTTGCCCGGGGAAGCGGATGGCCCGGCCCCCGGTCCGCTCGGCGTGGTCGACGGCCAGCCGGCCGAGGGGTCCTACATCTCCCGGCCCGGCCCGCACTGCGAAGGCACCGGCCGCCGGTGCCGGAAGGGCGCCGCTGGCGGCGATGGTGACGCCATACCTGTTCTCGGTGGCCAGGCGCAGGACGTGGGTGCACACAGTGGCGTCGGCGCCATCGGCGCCCATGGCGTCGAGGACGCTGAGGGCGGCGTGCTCGGCCGCCCCGAGATCGGTCCAGCCGCCGTCGAGGGCCACCACCGGCACCGTGGCCACAGCCGGTGTCACAGGATGTCCACGAAGATCGGGTTGGTGTAGAACCACAGGTCGGTCCAGGGGTCTATGCCGGCCGGGTCCTGGCGGGGCGGCGTCGGGTCGACCGCGGTGGCAGTGCCCGTGAAGCGGCCGTCATGGCCCCGCATCCGCAGGAAGAACGGGTCTTGGACGTCGGCCAGGGTGTAGGCGACGGTGACGGTGCCAGGTGTGGCGAGCACGTCGAACTGCTTGACCACCCGCACGTCAGGGGTCAAGAAGGTGTCTCGGTCGCTCTGTGCGCCCGTTTGGAGGCCGCCGACGATGTCGATGCGTGCCAGGTTCGGCAGGTCTCCGTTGAAGTTCGGCGTCGAGGGCTTGACGGCGGTGATGACGATCTCGACATCGCTGCCCGGTGCGACCGACAGCCGGCCCCCGAGGGTGACGCCCCGGTCGGCCCCGGCGCCGAGGGGCCGCACCGAGACCGAGAGCGAGCGGATGAGGTCGCCGTGGACGACCCAGACCCGACCGGCCCGGATGCCCTGCATGACCGCGGTGTAGCTGCGGTCGGCGGCGCCCACCCACGTCCGTGAGTACTGGCCGGGCCAGTAGTCGCCGTTGGTTGTCTTCGGGGTCCCGGAGTCGACCGGGTCGGGGTACCTGCCGTACGGCGGCGTCGTCTGGCCTTGGGGGCCGGTGCCGTCGTAGTCGGCCGTGTTATAGGGGCGGGGCGGGGCGGCCAGGGGGTTCGTAGGACGGACGAGGGTGTCCCGGTAGACGGTGTGCGAGTCGGAGTTCGCCGTGATCCACCACGGCTTGCCCTCGACCAGCATGGAGTCCCACAGCCCTCCGACGGTGGCGGAGAACCAGTCGAAGCCGCCCTGGGTGCGGTACGCCTGGGGGGGGGAACCCGGCGAAGGCGTTGGCGTCCGGGGTGTTGTCGTAGTAGCCCCGCAACGAACCGGCCAGGGCGGCGGCCTGGTGACCCGGGGCGCCCTCCCAACCGACGGCGATGAGCGGGTTGCGGTCCCTCCAGCCTCGGACCTCGTGTGGCGAGTCGAGGCCCTTTCGGGCAGGGTGGTTGGCCAGGAACAGGGCGTCGGCGACCTGCACGTTGGCCACCGTGGTTCCGTCCGCCGCCTTGCCCGGGCCGCCGGTGGTGCTGACTTGGGCCAGGTAGTCGATGCCGCTGAGGGCGAGCGCCTCGTTGGCCGGGCTCTGGGCGGTGGCGCCCTTCACCACACCGTCGAAGTTGGCCTCGAAGTAGCGGAGCACCGCAACCTCGTCGCTGGCGCTAGCCGGGGGAGCGATGAACACCGTGCCGTGCTCGGCGGACGGGATGTTCCACTCGAGTCCCTGGAAGAGCAGCAGGCTGGGCATGGCGCCGCGCGCCGCACGTATGTCGGCATTGACCAAGGGCACCGAGACCTTCTCGTGGGCGGCCCGGCCGTGGTCGGTGATCACCATCCAGTCCAGTCCATAGCTGCCCCGGCCTTTGGCTGTCTGCTGGTCCACCCGGTATTCGGCGTCGGAGGAGTACTGGGTGTGGATGTGGTGGTCACCGGCCAGCCAGGTCAGGCTGGCCGGGTCGACAGGGCCTCCCAGCACCGCCGGGGTGGCGCCAGCCGACTGTCCTCTCCCGAGGGCGCCGAGGGAGCCGACGACCGAGGCGCCAGCCACGGCCGCCCCAAAGATGCCAAGCCGCTTCAGGAACTGCCGCCTGTTGATGTCGGCCGCCGACAGCTCGCGGTCCGGGACGGTCGGATCGGCGAACAACGGAACCGGGGTGCCATCGGGCAGATGGGCGTGGCGCGAGTGCCCGTCACCGTGCTGGTGGTCATGTCCAAGGCCCATGCCGGGTCCTCCTTGTCTCGGTCGACGATCCGTCACTCTCGCCGCCAAAGGTGAACGGGGCTGAGCCGACCGGGTGCCTGCCGGCATCGCTGAGGTGAACAGTCCGTAGCGATGCTTCGAGAGGTTCAGCGGCTCAGCTTCTCGGCTGGTGCACGGGCGGTGCCCTCCCGGCAACCTCAGGGCCAACGGTCCGGAGCGCCCGGCACCGGACAGGCCGCGGTCTAGCCGAAGCGGCCGTGGACGTAGTCGGAGGTGCGGGGGTCGGTCGGGTTCTCGAACATTTGCCGGGTGAGGCCGTACTCGTTGATGCGACCAGGCTCGCCCTCGCCGGCGATCAGGAACAGGGCGCAGTCGTCGGACACCCGCTGGGCCTGCTGCATGTTGTGGGTGACGATCACGATCGTCACCTCGTGCTTCAGCTCGTGGATGGTCTCCTCGATGACGCCGGTGGAGATCGGGTCGAGGGCCGAGCACGGCTCGTCCATCAGCAGCACCTGGGGGCGCACGGCCAGGGCCCGGGCGATGCACAGCCGCTGCTGCTGGCCACCGGACAGGGCGGCGCCGGGGGTGTTCAGCCGATTCCTGGCCTCGACCCACAGGCCGGCCCGCCGCAGCGATTCCTCCACCAGGTAGCCCTTGTCGGCCGCCTTGGACCCCGACAGGCGCAGGCCCGACAGCACGTTCTGGGCGATGGTCATCGACGGGAACGGGTTGGGCTTCTGGAAGACCATGCCGATGCGCAGCCGGGTCTCGGTGACCCGCTGCTCGGGCCCGTAGATGTTGACCCCGTCGAGCTCGACCGACCCGGCCAGCGCCGCCGACGGGATCAGCTCGTGCATCCGGTTGAGGGCCCGCAGGAACGTCGACTTCCCGCAGCCGGAGGGCCCGATGAGCGCCGTCACCCGCCTCGGCTGCATCTCGAGCGAGATGCGCTCCAGCACCTTGTGGCTCCCGAACCAGCAGCTGACATCCCGGGCCACCAGCCCCGCCGGCGCCCGGCCCGCCGGCACCCCCGGCTCGGAGGCAGCAGGCTCTCGCATCCCGGTGACCGTCATGGCGAGCCAGTGTGCCGGCCGCCGACGACCGGTAGACCAACCTCAGGCAAACAGGAGGTGACACTACGGTGAAGTTGGAGGCAAGAGCGCGATCCCCGGTGCGGAAATGGCCCGAGCAGCGGGCTGACTTGGCTGCCGCGGGGCCAACCAGGCTGCTCTCTCAGTCGGCGCGGTTGACTGCTCAGGCCCCCTCGCCGTTTCAGGTCTGGACCACGAGGCCTCGTCCGCTGGCCACCCTGGCCAATGCCTGGTCGAAGGTTGCCACCGACGCGGCGTTGGTGATAGCGGCGTGGAGGACGCAGCAGTCGGGCAGCTTCAGGCCGGTGGTGGCGCGAAGAGCGGCCAGGCGGAGGGGCTCGTCTTGTTCCTGGCGGGCCAGGCGGAT
>JBBSHM010000116.1:0-7080 GCA_038253125.1 Acidimicrobiales bacterium | reverse complement strand
TCGTGGTGATCACCACGTTCGACCTCGACGAGTACGTGCACGGCGCGCTCAAGGCGGGTGCCCGCGGGTTCCTCCTGAAGGACGCCGGGACCGCGCTGCTCATGCAGGCCATCCACGCCGCTGCCAATGGTGACGCGCTGATCGCCCCGAGCATCACCGCTCGCCTCCTTGCCACCTTCTCCGCCTCCGCCACCCGCGAGCCGCCGGCGCCACCGACCGAGCCGCTGACGGCGCGTGAGGAGGAGGTGCTGCTCACGGTGGCCCGCGGTCGAACCAACGCGGAGATCGCCGATGAGCTCTATATGAGTCTCAGCACCGTCAAGACCCACCTTGGCAGCGTCATGAACAAGATCGGCGCCCGCAACCGCGTCGAGGTCGCAATGTGGGCATACGAGACGGACAGAATCCACCACGGCTGAAGCCCCCGCAGCGCAGGACCTCCGGTTGGTCGATGTGGGAACCGCCGGCCACGTTCGCGTGCGACAACGTCAGTACCTTCCGCCCCGGTCAGACCGGTGTGCTGCCCGTCTTGTTCCAGGGACTGGACGCCAGGATCATCAACGGGTCCGGGAACTGGGCCATGGCCGGGCGCACGGCCCGGGCGAGGGCGGTGCTGTCGGCCGATGAGCCGGGCTGCTCGAGATGGGCGAACTCGTCGAGGACAACGATGGGCACGGCCGCTCCTCGCTTCGCACCGTTCGTGGCGGCGCCAACCTTGACGCGGCCAAACGCGACATCTTCGGTGACGTCAAGACGCTCATCGAGCCCCCAAGGCCACTACGGGATCCCAGCCAGCAAGCCGTTCGATCTCGGTTATGCGGACGTCGACGTTGAGGAGCTGGTGGACGTGTCGCATCTCGCGCAGGAGGAGCGCGGCCGCTTTGAGCCGGTCGGCGGGCAGCTCGGCGGTCGGCATGGTCCACCGGATCAATGAGACGGCCTCAGGCGCGCCAGCAAGGAGGCTGCCGGCGATCGCAGTGAAGTGCTGCCGCTGCAGATCACCCACCCGCTGTGCGAAGGCCGGATCGGCCATCCGGCGTGCCACGGTGCGCGACGAGACACCGGCCTGCTCGGCGGCCTGCCCGTATGAGGCGCCTATGGACAACGCGGCGACGATCACCTCGTCCTGAGGGGTCAGCGGGCTCTCGTCGTCGTCCTGGCTGTGGGGCTGAGGCATGTGTGCTTCTTCCCCTGTGTCGGGGTTCACCCCTTCCGGTGGAGATAGAGCGCCTCAGACAGGATTGCTACCAGTGCGGCGACAGACCAGAGCGAACGTATGGTCGTCGGGGGGTGGAGTCGGCCCGTCCGGAGGGCCGTGAGATGTCGACGAGGCGGGTGCAGACCCGTCGGCGACGGCTGAGGCTGTCGGGTTGTGTGGCGACGCAGTCGCTGGTCTTGCTTTGGGGGTCCCGGGGGACGGGGAAGACGACCGCTCTGATAGCAACAGGCAGTCGAACCGGGAGGAGCACACCAGCCTGGTACGGGAGACGCTCTCGCTACCTTGACGGCGCTACCGAGCAGACCCCGATGGCTCCCAGGGTACCGTCCGATCCGTCGTTGGCACCATGGCGTCGACGGCCGCCGACAGGAAGGAGTCGAGTCCTCGCCGGTGCGGTCTCCGTCGGGGTCGGCCCGCCGCAGCTCGCCGATCCCGAGGTAGAGGGCGTAGGCCAGGCGGGCGTGCCGCCACGCTTGCCTTCGGCGACGCCGAGCTCCTCGTCCGGGGGAGTTCTTGCGTGCGCCGCCCTCCTTTGCGGTCGGCACGGCCACCGCCAGGCACCGAGCCGGGCTGACGGTTCGCCGTCGCCCCGCGGGCGCGCCCCGTCCTCGTCGCCGAACCACGCCGGGCACCCCTCATAACGGTCAGGTTCAGCCCGTGGTGGGGCGGGGCAGGGGGTCAGGGGAAGGAACTTGGCGACTCGCGCATGGTCGAGCCCATGGCCCCAGCGGGCGGCCGGGATGGCCGCCGGCGGGCAGCCGGGATGGCCCACGGCTCCGCCGCTGCTGCCCTCGCTGGCGGTCCTCAGCCCTGGAGCTCTCCTCGTTGACGGGCGACGGTGACCGCCGCGGTGCGATCGTCGACCCCCAGCTTGGTGAAGGCGTGGACGAGGTGGGTCTTGATGGTGGCCTCGCCGATCGAGAGGGTCCGAGCCGCTTCGGCGTTGGTGGCGCCGTCGGCGACCAGCCGGAGCACCTCGATTTCCCGCTTCGAGAGCGTCGTGGGTTCGGCCCCGCGAACGCGCCGGACCAGCCGCGCCGCCACGCTGGGCGCGAGGACGGTTTCGCCCCGGGCGGCAGCGCTGACCGCGGCGAACAGCTCCTCTCGGGGGGTGTCCTTGAGCAGGTAGCCGGTGGCACCGGCCTCGACGGCTCGGAGGATGTCGGCGTCGGTGTCGTAGGTGGTGAGGACCAGGACGTTGGTGTCCGGCAGCTCGACGGTGATCCTGGCGGTGGCCCCGGCGCCGTCGAGCCCGGGCATGCGGAGGTCCATCAGCACGACGTCGGGCCGCAGCCTGGAGGCGGCTGCGACGGCCTCGTCGCCGTCGGCGGCTTCGCCGACGACCTCGAGATCGGGTTGGGTGGCGAGGATGGCCCGCAGCCCGTCGCGCACGACCGGGTGGTCGTCGACGACCAGGACCCGGGTCATGTCGGCACCTCGACGGCCAGGGTGGTTCCCTCGCCCGGCGCCGAGCGCAGGTCGACGTGGCCGCCGAGCGAGCCGATTCGGGCCCGCATGCCGGGGAGGCCGAAGCCACCGGCGACGGCTGTGGGGTCGAAGCCGCAGCCGTCATCGGCGACGACCAGCGCCGTCACCTCGTCGGTGTAGGCCAGCGTGAGGTGGACCGTTGATGCGTGGGCGTGCTTGGCCACGTTGGCCAGGCCCTCCTGCGCGGCGCGGAGGAGGACGACCTCTACGTGCAGGTCGAGTGGTCTCGGCTCGCCCTCGACCCGGGGCAGCACGGGGATGTCGAGCTCGCCCCCGACCCGGTCGGCCAGTCGGTGCACAGCGCCGCCCAGGGTGGCACCGGCGAGCGCCGGAGGAGGGTCGCAGGCCACGAGGCTGCGTGCCTCGGCCAGGTGCTCGCGGGCCGACATCCCGGCCTTATCGACCAGGCGGGATGCTCCTCTCGGATCCGATGGCAGGCAGGCGGAGGCGGCCTCGAGGAGCATCACGATGCTGGTGAAGCCCTGGGCAAGGGTGTCGTGGATCTCGCCGGTGAGGCGGGCTCGCTCCTCGAGCGCCCCGGCCCGCCGCTCGGTGGCGGCCAGCTCGCCTTGGGTCGCCTCGAGCTGGCCGATGACGTCGGCCCGGCCCCGGCTCTGCTCGATCACTCGGTCGATCCATGTGCCGAACAGGGCGGACCCGGCGTAGGAGAGGACGATCACGATGGCCGCACCACCGGCGCCCCCGCCATCGAGGACCACACGCGCTCCCTCGAAGCCGACCAGGGCTGCGGTGAGGGCGAGTGAGCTGCGCAGCCCCAGGCGGCTGTAGCACAGGGCGAAGAGGAACCCGACCGCCGGCCAGAACGCCCCGGAGAGGCCGGCGAGCCCGAACCAGGCGGCGAAGGCGGCGAGCAGCAGGACGACGTTCCAGGCCGCCCGGCGCCACGACAGGCCGGCGATGGCCACGGCCTCGACGACAAGGAGGCCGAGAAGGCGGGACCGTCCCGCGCCGCCTAGGTCGGTCCACGAGGCGACGGCCCCGACGGCGAAGTTGATGCCGGCGGCCACCTGCCACACCCACCACCACCGCTCCCAGGCGTGGGCGCCAATGGGCCCGTCGGTCATCTTCCGTCCTTCTGCCACCGCCAGGTCAGCGTGCACAGCACGAAGGCTCCCACCGTCCAGGCCCCGAGGACGAGTGCGACCCGGGGCTGCTCCCAGCTGCCGGCCGGCTCCACCCGGGCGAAGCTGTCGGGCAGGAAGACCGAGCGCATCCCCTGCGCCATCCACTTCAGCGGGAAGATCGCAGCCACCGTCTGGAGTGGCTTGGACAGGTTCGAGAACACGAAGAACACCCCGGAGATGAACTGGAGGGCGATGTAGGGCGGTTGGACCACGGCGGCGGCCGATCGCCCGTTGCGGGCCAGCCGGCTGTAGGCGATGCCCAGCAGCGAGCACGACAGGTTCCCGAGGACAAGAACCCACACGAGCGTCAGCCACTTCGTGGCGGTCGCCGGCAGGTCGAGGCCGTAGAGCAGCACGCCGACCGCGAGCATGACGACCAGCTCAGCGATGGACAGGGCCATCGTCATCACCAGCTTGCCGAGGAAGTACGCCGCCTTTGGCATCGGCGTGACGGCCAGCCGCTTGAGCATCCCCTCGTCCCGCTCGAGGGCGATCCCGATGGCCAGGCTGGAGAAGCTGGCGCTCATCACGCCGCTAGCGATGATCCCGGCGATGAACACCTGGCGCAGCTCGACGTTGGTGCCCTCAACCTTGCCGCCGCCGAAGATGGCGCCGAACAGAACGAGCAGCATGACCGGGAACAGCAGGGTGAAGAACAGCGCCTGCTTGTTGCGGATCTGCTGCTTGATTTCGAGGAACCCCCGTTCTAGGCCGAGGGCGAGGACCCCCCTCTTCAGCTCCTGCGTCCCCGTGAGCGTGGTCGTCATCGGCCCGCTCCCGCCAGCTCACGGTGAGCCACCAGGCTGAGGTAGACGTCTTCGAGCGTCGGGCGGCTGACCGTCAGGCCGGGCAGCTCCGCCGCGCCGGCCCAGGCCGAGAGGCCGGCGACCACGGCGGTCGGCCGGTCGGTGGTGATGCGGCACCTTCGGCCGTCGACCTCGACCGGAGATCCCGTCACCTCGCTCGGGAGCGGACGATCGCTCGTCGGTCGATCGAAGGCGACCACGGCCTGGGCATCCGAGCGACCCCCGAGGGTGCGGGGCGTTCCCGCCGCCACAACCCGGCCGTCGACGATGACGAGAACCCGGTCAGCCAGCGCCTCCACCTCGTCCAGGAGGTGGCTGGTGAGGAGCACGGTGGTGCCCAGCGCGGTCAGCCGCCCGATCAGGTCCCACACGGCCCGCCGGGCCTCGGGGTCGAGGCCGGTCGTCGGCTCGTCAAGGAAGAGGAGCTCGGGGCGTCCGACGAGGCCGACGGCAACATCAAGGCGGCGCCGCTGGCCGCCCGACAGCGTCTTGCCGAGGGAACCCGCCTTGTCGCTGAGGGCGACTAGCTCGATGACCTCGTCCGGATCGAGCGGGTCGGCTAAGAAGTGCGACCAGTGGCGCACGACCTCGCGGACCCTCAGCTCGTCGAACGAGCCGAGGTCCTGGAGGACAACACCGATGCGGGCCCGCCAGGCCCGGGACCCGTGCTCCGGATCCTCGTCGAGGACGGCCACCTCACCTGCGGTCCGGGACCGGAAGCCCTCAAGCACCTCGACCGTCGTCGTCTTGCCCGCCCCGTTGGGCCCGAGCAGCGCCACCACCTCACCCCGATCCACGTCAAGGTCGACGCCGTCCAAGGCCGCCTTCGTCCCGTACGCCTTGCGCAACGCCCTAACTCTGATGACCTGACCCGAACCTCGTCCCATGCCCCGAGCCTGCGCCTCCGGAGTCCGTTGCGGAACCCCCATCCGTTCGGTTCCGCCATCCCCCATCCGGTTGATCACGCTCAAGCTGCCTCTAGAAAGCGACGCCAGGATGCCCCTTCCGTCGAAGTCCTTACCGGCGCGGCCCCTGGGACCCTGGGGCCGGCTAGTTGCGGGGTCTGACGAGGCGGCGAGAAGCGTTATGCCTCCCAGAGGCCCGACGCCGACCAGCACCGCCTTGGCCTTGCCGGACGCCCCGGCCAATCCCGGGCCCGGCCGGAGCGCGTTGCCCTACGGCGTCGTGAACGATGTCGGTGCCGGCGCCAAGGTCTGAGCGCCGGCTACGTGGCCAGGTGCGCAGCTCACGATGCTCCGGCCCCGTAGGGATTGAAGGCCTTCGCATGGCTGACGTTGCACCCGTGGGGAGCACCTTGAAGGACGACCAGGTTGGCTGTGGCCGATGGCAGCATGAGTGAGTTGACCCGATCCCTCGAATGGGACGATGCCGTCGCCGTCGCCGTGGATGACCAGGGCCGGGGATAGTGACGTTGGGGAGGTCTTTACGGAAGTCAGTCGCTCCAAAGGATTCATGCAGGCCAGAGCCGCCTTCTTGTCTGCCTGGCCGCACAGATCCAGAGCGTCTTGACGTTGACGCTCGGTTACCTTCAAGACGCTGTCGACCGCTGCGTCGTGGAAAAGGGGTCTCATGGCTGAGGTAGTTGCTCATTCCGGGCTACTCAAGTTGTGCCGACCGATCTCGACCGCACCGACGGCCACTACCTGACATCCGCTCAGGCAGCAAGCACTCGGAGCGCAACGTTGCGCCTGGGTACGCCCGGTGCGCCCTAGGGTTGGCCGTCCGGCGCCTTTCAGTGCAGACTCGCTTGGTGCGTCGGCAGGCGGTCACCGAGGTCGAGCAGCGAGCCCTTGGGCGCCTGGTCCGTGGGCTTCCTCAGCCCGTCGCCGCGACGGCTGTGACCGTTGGCGAGGGGTCGAAAGGCAGCATCCTCTGGCTGTTGTCGGCGGCCATGCTCTCGCTCCTCGGGCGAAGAGGACGGCTCGGCGCCGGCGGCGGCCTGGCTGCGGCCGGTTTGGCGTCCGCCCTGGCCAACGGACCGGTGAAGTGGGCGGTTCGACGCCCCCGGCCGGACGGCGCCGCCCTCGCCGGCCTCAGACGCGGGGGTGGGTCTCCGGGGACCTCGTCCTTCCCGTCCGGCCACACCGCTTCGGCTGTCGCATTTTCCGTGGCCGCCTCAGTCGAGTACCCGCTGGCCGCCACCGTCTTGGTGCCTGCCGCACTCTGTGTCGCTCTTGCCCGGATGCGCTCCTTGCGCCACTACCCCAGCGATGTCCTGGGAGGCGCTGTCGTCGGAGCGGCCATCGGCGCCGTAACGGCGTACAGCCTGCGCCGGTACCGGACATGGCGGACGTCCCGACACCCAGCCTGAACTGGGGCACCACGACGCCGACAAGTCAGTCCCGGGTCACGGTCCGAAGTCCCTTGCTTCGCCGGTGTCGAAGCGCAGCTTCCTGGTCCT
>JBBSHM010000115.1:0-7194 GCA_038253125.1 Acidimicrobiales bacterium | reverse complement strand
GCGGAGGGGGTGGGATTTGAACCCACGGTGACTTGCGCCACAACGGTGTTCGAGACCGTCCGATTCGGCCGCTCTCGCACCCCTCCTCGGTTCTACCGCCGCAAGCGTACACCGGCGAAGAAGGCGGCGAGCAGGGCCCTCGCCTCCTCGGGCCGCACCCCGGGCACCACCTCCGGCTCCCAGTTGAGGCGGGGGTCACAGCACAGGTTGTAGAGCGAGCCGGCGGCCCCGGCCTTGGGGTCGGGGGGCCCGAACACGACACGGGCCAGGCGGGCGGCCACCGCCGCCCCCGCGCACATCGGGCACGGCTCGAGGGTGACTGCCAGCGTGCAGCCGGTGAGCCGCCAAGAGCCGAGGGAGGCGGCGGCGTCACGCAGCGCCAGCACCTCGGCGTGGGCCGTGGGGTCGCCGGCCAGCTCCCGCTCGTTGTGGCGGCGGGCCAGGACGTCGCCGTCGGGGCCGACGACCACGGCGCCGACCGGCACGTCGCCGTGGGCCAGGGCGGCGGCCGCCTCCTCCAGGGCCAGCCCCATGGCCGCGAAATCATCCACCCGGCGGATGCTGGCACGGGGAGCGGAGGGTGAGGGATTCGAACCCTCGGTGAGTCTCCCCACACACGCTTTCCAGGCGTGCCGATTCGGCCGCTCTCGCAACCCTCCAGGGACGCTTCGTCGCCTCCGTGCGGCGGCCAGGCTGTCTGCGGCACAAGCGGCGATCCGCTGAGGGCTGCTGCGTTCCCGCCCTGACCCGGTTCACGGTGCCACCTTGCGCAGGACCCAGCCACCGCACGCAGGCGACGAAGCGTTTTCCTGCGGTAGATCGTACACATCGCTGCGCAGCCCGGGGGTCGCCGTAGGCTGACGACCCGCATGGCCGAGCCGACATCGCTCTACCGCCGGTTCCGGCCGCAGCGCTTCGCCGAGATCCGTGGCCAGGCCTTTGTGGTGTCGGCCCTGCGCAACGCCGTGCGCGATGGGCGGGAGAGCCACGCCTACCTGTTCAGCGGCCCCCGGGGCACCGGCAAGACGACCACCGCCCGCATCCTGGCCAAGGCGTTGAACTGCACCGACCGCGCGCCCGACGGCGACTGCTGCGACCGTTGCGAGTCGTGCACGGCCATCCGTGAGGGCGGCAGCATGAACGTGGTCGAGCTCGACGCCGCCAGCAACCGGGGCATCGACCGGGTGCGCGAGATCATCGCGGGCACGGTGATCGGGTCGCCCGGGCAGAAGAAGGTGTACATCTTCGACGAGGTCCACCAGCTCACCTCCGAGGCCGGCACCGCCCTGCTGAAGACCCTCGAGGAGCCGCCCGAGCACGTCGTGTTCGTGCTGGCCACCACCGACCCCGAGAAGGTGGCGGTGCCGGTCCGCAGCCGCACGCTGCCCTTTGAGTTCCGGCTGCTCGACGTCGACCTGCTGGTTGAGCTGGTGCAGGACGTCGTGGCGTCGGCCGGGATCGAGCTCGACGAGCGGTCCCTCGCCGCGGTGGTGCGCGACGGGCGGGGATCGGCCCGTGACACCCTCAGCGTGCTCGAGCAGGTGGCGTCGGCGGGCGGGCTGCGAGACGAGGTGCCGGTGGTCGATGAGCTGGTCGAGGCGCTCATCGCCCGTGACGCTGGCGCCGTGCTGGTGGCGGTGGCCGCCGGCATGCGGGCCGGGCGCGACCCCCGGCGGCTGGGCGCCGAGCTGGTCGAGCGGCTGCGCCAGTGCTTCCTGTCGACGCTGGCCCCAGACCTGGTCGACTGCCTAGCCGAGGAGCGCAAGCGCATCGCCGAGCAGGCCGGGCGCCTGGGCCCCGCCGGGGCCACCCGGGCCATCGAGGTGGTGGGCGAGGCGCTGGTCGACCTGCGCGAGTCGGTCGATCCTCGCGTCACGCTCGAGGTGGCTCTGGTGCGGGTGGCCCGCGCCGACCTCGACACGTCCCCCTCGGCCCTGGTCGAGCGCCTCGAGCGCCTCGAGCGCCGCCTGGACCAGCCGAGCGGAGCCGTCCCGCCGGTCGACTCCGAGGAGGCCGGCCCGACCCGGCCGCCTAGGGCTTCCACGCCTCCCGACGGGTCGAACCCGAACCCGAACCCCACCGCGCCGCCCACAGCCCGGTCGGCGGCGCCGGCGCCCAGAGGTTCGGCCGCACCCGCCAGCCCGGGAGGCGAAGCAGCCGGACCGGCTGAGGTGCGCCGCACGCTCGGTGCCCTGAAGGCGACGGCAGGCACAGGGGCTACGGCAGGCCCGCCAGGCTTGGCGGCCGCCCGCAGCCGGCCCAGCCCGGCGGCCGAGACGCCAGCCGCACCGCCGGGCGGGGCCGCTGACCACGCGACCACCGGGATGGCGGCGGCGCTGCTCCCGTCGGCGGGCGAGGTGGCGGCGGCGTGGGACTCGGTCCTGTCCGAGATGAAGCCGGGCGCCCGCAGCCGCTTCGCCTCGGCGCAGGTCGTAGCCGTCGACTCGGCGGTCGTGGTGGCCGTCGACAGCGCCCATCTCCAAGCCGCCTGCGAGGCCCGTCGCGCCGACGCCGAGGCCGCCCTGGCCGCCCGCTTCGGCCGGCCCGTCCCGCTGCGCGTCACCATCGGCACCATCGGCGCCGGCCCCGCCAACGCTTCCGGTCCCGCCGCCTCCACCGATGAGGAGCACGTGGACCTGACCCAGCTCGTCGACGCCCCGCCGACGACGTCCGACCCCCATGAACGCCTCCGCCAGGCGTTCCCCGGCGCAGAAGAGGTGCCCTAGATGACCGAGCCCCACGACCCGACCCCGCTCACGCCCGACGTCGTGTCGGCCGGGTCAACGCCACCGGCTGCCCATGCCGATCCGCTGGCTGACCCGATGGCTGACCCGATGGCTGCGCTGCTGGGCGGCGGCGACCTGTCGAACCTCCTGCAGGCCGCCCAGGACATGCAGGCCGAGCTGACCAACGCCCAGGCCCAGGCGGCAGAGACGCTTGTCGAGGGGATGTCGGGTGGAGGCGCCGTGCGCATCGAGGCCACCGCCGGCCTGGAGTTCCGGGCCGTGCACCTGAGCCCCGACGCCGTGGACCCGGCCGATGTCGAGATGCTCGAGGACCTCGTCCTGGCCGCCCTCAGAGATGTCGTCACCCAGGCCAACCAGGTGCAGGTCGACGCCCTCGGCGACCTGGGCGACCTCGGCCTGGGCGGCATGCTGCCCGGCTCGTAGTGTCGGGTGTCTACGCCGCTCCCGTCCAGGACCTGATCGACGAGCTGGGCCGGCTGCCGGGCATCGGGCCGAAGTCGGCCCAGCGCATAGCCTTCCACCTGCTCAAGGTCTCGGCCGACGACGCCGGCCGGCTGGCTTCGTCCATCACGACTGTGAAGGAGCGCATCCGGTTCTGCCGGCGCTGCTTCAACGTGACCGAGGACGAGGAGTGCGCCTACTGCGCCGACGCCCGCCGTGACACAACGCTGGTCTGCGTGGTCGAGGATCCCCGGGACATCGTCGCCGTCGAGCGCACCGGCGAGTACCGCGGCCGCTACCACGTACTCGGCGGCGCCATCAACCCTCTTGAGGGCGTCGGTCCCGACCAGCTGCGGGTGAAGGAGCTCTACGCCCGCCTAGGCACCGAGGGCATCGACGAGGTCATCCTGGCCACCAACCCGAACCTGGAGGGGGAGGCCACCGCCATGTACCTCTCCCGCCAGCTCAAGCCGCTGGGCGTAAAGGTGACGAGGCTGGCCAGCGGTCTGCCCGTCGGCGGCGACCTGGAGTACGCCGACGAGCTGACCCTGGGCCGCGCCCTTGAAGGCCGCCGCGAGCTGGACTGAGGTTCGTCGCGACGACCCGGGGGTCGGCGGCATCGAAGAGGGGTGAGGGATGTGCGCTTGGTCGTCGGTGTTGGCCACGCCTTTGACTTCCCTGACTTCTACCGCCAGAGCTATCCGGATGCCGTGCGGCTGGCCGTGCTGCTCGTCGGAGCCGTTGACGCCGAGGACGTCGTTCAGGATGCGTTCACCGCGGTGTTCGGCCGCTTCGAGCAGCTCGACCGGCCGGCGGCGTACCTCCAGACGACTCTCGTGAATGGGTGCCGCCAGCTCCACCGGACGACCCGCCGGCGTAACCGGCGGCACCGGCTGGTGGCCGAACCGGAGGAGCTGGCGCCTGAGCACCGCGAGCTGCTCGACGTGCTGAGCCGCCTGAGCCTTGAGCAGCGTTCGGTCCTGGTGCTGCGGCTGTGGGCCGGCTGGACCGACGAAGAGATCGGCGCGGCGCTTGGCTGCCGGCCTTCGACGGTGAGATCGCACGCCATGCGGGCCATGACCCGCCTTCGCAGGGAGCTGCAACCGTGACCGAGCTGAACGCGGAAGAGCTGGAACGCCGGCTGTACGACAGCCTGGTGGAGGCGACACGCCTGGCCCCTCTGGCGCGCCCGGAGTGGTCGGGGCCCTCGGGCGAGGCATGCGTTGGCGCCCGTGCGGGCTCCCGGACTTGGCGTCTGGCCATCGTCGGCGGAGCCGTGGCCATCGCCGCGATGGCGGCAGCGCTTGTCCTGACCAGGCCCGGGGACGGGAGCCGGGTCACCTTCGGCCCGCCAACATCTTCGTCGGCCGGGCCCGCGCCACGCTCGGCGGTGGATCCGGCTTTCGGCCCGCCGGGGACCTGGGCGGCGGGTACGGGGCCGCCGACCCCGCTGGGCCAGGTCGTCGAGCTGCGGGCCGATCCCGTGGCCCGTGCCAGCCTGGCCGTCCAGGTCGGAGCCGGAAGCCGATGGGTGTGGGCGGTGGCCGGCGCCGCCGACCGGCGCCTGCGCTCGGCGCTCGACTCGTCGGTGCCTGCGCCGGCCACCCTGTCGGCTGACGGGGGACGGCTCGCCGTGGCCTTCCCCGGCCTGGTCAAGGTCGTCGATCTCAGCTCCGGAGAGGTGCGAGATCTGCCGAGCTACCTCGTCGGCGGCCCGGCCCGCTACATCGCCTGGTCCCCGAACGGGCGGGCGGTCGGCGTTCTCCGCGGCGGGGGCGACCCCCAGCAGGGATCCGCCGGCCCCTCGATCATCGAGGTGCTCGGCGTGGACGGCAGCGTTCGCCGCTTCACCACGGCTGCGGCGGCGGCCATCGACTGGTCTCCCGACGGCAGCCGCCTTCTGACCACCGGAGCCGGCCTAGGCCTCGTAACGGGCAGCTTCGATGTGGTCGACGTCAGCGCCGGGACTGCTGTGTCGATTCCGCCCGGCCGGGGCGCGCTCGTCGGCTGGTACGACGACCGAACTCTGCTGCGCTCACAGGTCGGTCTGCCGCGCCAGGAGGGCACACCGGCGCCGAGCGGAACGACGACGACCCTGGCCCCGCGCCCCGGGTCACCGCAGGGTGCCATCGAGTTCCTTGACCTCGACGGCAACGTGATGCGCCGGCTGGAGACGGCGGACGGCTCCCTCGACCAGCTAGGCCCACCGCTTGATCCGACGCGGCGCTACGGGCTGCTCCAAGTGACCCAAGGGGGCGGAGACTTGCCCTACGCCGCCGTCGTCGATCTGGAGACGGGGGTAACGGTTGGTCGCCCCACCGATCGTCGGGCCGTTCCCATCGTCATCGGGCTCGGCGCCGGGACGGTCGTCGTCGCCGACGAGCTGACCGGCCGGTTCGAGGTCAAGGCCGTCGACTGGGTCACGGGCCGTGCCACCCCCCTCGCCACCCTGCCCTACCAAGACGAAGGTTCCAGGTTCGCTCCCAGCCTGGGCGTGGCCCTTCCCCGCTGACTGCCATCGCGCCATGGCTTGGACCTCGTTCGGATCGCTCCGCGGCGCCAGTACCCACGGGCCAGCTGACGCGTCAACGGGGCTTCACCTCCTCGACGCGAGGAGCAGCCAAGTTTGGGAACGTGGCCGACAAGTGGCGACTCCAGCAGGCGTTTCCGGCGGTGGGCGGCCGTCCGACTCGGAGATGCTCGATGGTCTCGGCTTGGATCCCGATCCGAGAACGCACCTCGAGCGGAGGTCGCCGGCGCCGCCTCAGCCCCGCCCAGGCTGCCATTGAGGCAGCTCACACTGAAAGTGCCTCCTCTGCGGGCGACTGCTGACGACTTCGACACCGTCATCGTCCCTGCTCAGGAGGCCTTCCACGCGGGTGGGCAGCCCACCTCACCCCGCTCGATCGGTGAAGGCTAAGCGCCTTCAGTCCGACCCTTGGGATCACGGCCGTTGAAGGCCACCAGGCGGTCGATGAGTGGTGCGTCAGTGGCGACGTCGACGGCTTCGGCGAAGGGCGGTGGGAAGCTCCGGCGCTCGGGCGGCATCGACTGGGCGGCGGCGGCGATGGCGGCGGCCCGGTCGGTCGCCGGGAGGATCCGGCGGATGGCACCGAAGGCCACGGCCAGCACCTGCTCATCCCACGCCGGCTGCTGGCCCGTGGCCACGGCCAGGTCCCAGGTGTGGACCGTCACCTCGTTCACGTAGCCGCCGAGCGTCTCGCCGCCGGAGACCTGCGACCACGGCAGCACCACGATCCGCTCCAGCACCCTGTCGTCGGACCAGGCGGCCTGCACATCGTGGGCCGCCTGGTGCCAGGTCGCCAGCCACGCGTCGTCGGGCACCGACCGTGCCGCCACGGCGAAGGGGTTCTCGCCGCGGCCGATCAGCTCCACCCGATCCAGCACCTCGACCAAGTGGCCGAGGAGCGAGCGGACGTCCTTGTCCCCGCAGGGCGTGGGGTCGTCCATCTGTTCGGGCCGGACGGCGCCGATGACGCTGCCGGCCAGCGCCACCGCCCTGGCGAAGCTGGCTCGGGGATCGCCGTCCGGTCGCGGACTGTCGGCTGTCGGGTTCGTGGTCACGGTGTCGGTTGTCATGCCTTAATCCTCCGCCCCCAAACCGGTCATCTTGTGACCGGTTCACCTGGAAAGATGCAGTCATGCGAGCGGACCGCCTGGTGGCCATCCTCCTCCTGCTCCAGTCACGCCAGCAGGTGACAGCGGCCGAGGTGGCGGTCGAGCTGGAGACCTCAGAGCGCACGGCCCGGCGCGACCTCGACGCCCTCGGCATGGCGGGCCTGCCCGTCTACTCCCAGCAGGGCCGCGGCGGGGGCTGGCGCCTGGCCGGCGGGGGCCGCACCGATCTGAGCGGCCTCAGCGCACCCGAGGCCAGGGCCCTCTTCCTCGTCACCGGGCCGTCGGCTGGGGCCAAGCCCGAGGTAAAGGCCGCCCTGCGCAAGCTGGTGCGGGCCCTGCCCGAGCCGATGCGGGCTCCGGCCGAGGC
>JBBSHM010000114.1:0-7323 GCA_038253125.1 Acidimicrobiales bacterium | reverse complement strand
GCGGCGACCAGGCCCACCTCAGGGTCGCACAGCAGGCCGGAGGACTGGCTGCCACCGTGGCCGAAGGTGCGGGGCGACGCGGCGGCGCCGAAGCCATAGGGCACCACGTCCCGACCGTGCACCTTGGAGTCGAGGATCACGCCGAGGCCCCAGTCGATGACGGCCCCGAAGGTCCGGTCGCGCAGCCCGGTGCGATGGCGGGCGGTGACGGCCTCGGCGGCGGCCGGCGACAGCAGCGGCCCGCCACCCAGGTAGAGCACCTCAAGGAGGCGGGGCAGCTCGTTCACCGGTCCCCGGCCGCTCGAGCCGGGGACGCAGAGCGCGGCCGTCGCCCCGTCGTCGACCAGCACCGAACGTGCTCCCCGGCCTGAAGGGCCGCTCGGGTCCACTCCCGGGGAGGGAGCTGTGTTCCGGTACCCGGCGGTGCGGGGGGCGAGGGAGGCGGCGGTGGCGGCGTCGAGAGCGAGGTGGCTGTCGAGCATGCCGAGGGGGGTGAACACATCCTCGGCCAGGGTCCGCTCCCACGGCCGGCCGTCTCCGAGGGCGCGGCGCACCACCTCGGCCAGCACGAGGAAGCCGGCCCGCAGCGAGTAGCCGGCGTCGCGACCCGGCCGCCAGCCCTCCTCCTGGGGCTCGGCGCAGACACGGGCCACCTCGTCATCCCAGCCCGGCCGAGTCGGCCCGGCGTCGGCTCCCCGGAACCCACCGGTGTGGGTGAGGAGGTGGCGGACCGTCACGTCGGCCTTGCCCCCGGAGGCGAAGCCGGGCAGGTGGCGGGCGACCGGGTCGTCGAGGCTCAGGGCGCCGGCGTCCCACGCCATGGCCGCCCGCAGCGCCGTCGCCACCTTGGTGATCGACAGCCAACGCACCACCGTCGACGGCCCCATGGCCACGCCGGGCCGGGCCTCACCCACCGCGGCCGCACCGGCCGGCTCGGCGTCGACGGTGGCCACCAGGCAGGCACCGGGGTGCAGGCCGGCCACCCGCTGGCGCTCGAGGACCGCTTGGGTGCGGGGCAGCGAGCCGGCCGCCCCGGTCACACGGGCCGGCCTACCACAGGGTTCGGGCGCGCCGGCCTCTCCCTTGCCGAAGGCACTCCGCAGGACGGCGTGGCGAGATCCGCCCGGTCCCTGTGCGGAGGCACCGCAGAACGGCGTTGCGAGATCGATCCCTTGACCGCACCGGTCACGCTGACCGCCCTCTGGGCTTCCCCCGAGGCCCGCAGCTCTCAGGGCATCTGGGGGGCCGACACCACGACCGTGGCCGACACCTGGTTGTCGCTGCTGTAGGGCGACGAGCAGTCGGCGGTGCCGAGCGAGACGATCACCGTGTAGGTGCCGGCGTTTGGGAAGGTCGGTGAGTAGCGGAGGGTCCCGCGCCCCGGGGCCGGTGCCGGCGGCGTCCACGGCCCGTGGCGGGGCAGGATCGAGCACGAGGGGGCCAGCGCCGAGCCGTCGGTCGACAGGTGGTCATAGGAGAGGGCGGCGGCGTCAGCATCGGACCAGGTGACCTCGAACGGCACGGCCTGGCCCGCCACGGCGGTGGCCGGTGCCGTGGTGAACGCGGCGACGAGGGCCTGGTTCGGCGATGGGGACGGGTCCCAGCGGAAGGCGCCGCAGGCGGCGTCGAAGGAGTTGCGGCACACCCGGGCCGTGGTCGTGGTCTGGGCCGGCCCACGGGCCGGGGCGCGGGCCGACGCTGGCGCCGGCGCCGGCGTCGGCGCCGGCGCGGCGGTGGTCGTCGAAGTCGGAGCGGGAGGCGGCACAACCGGATCAGGCGTCGGGGTGATGCCCGAGAACTGGTAGGTGGCGTCGGGCAGCGTGACCACGGGCTCGGGGATGGTGGTCGCTGGCGGCACCGGATCGACAGTCGGGAGCGGCGACGGGTCGGCGGCACCGGCGCCGGCGGCAGCCACGTCCACCGGGGGCCGGTCGGCTCCGTCGCCACGGTTCAGCGCGGCCACTGGCACGGCGACGGCGGCGAGGCCGAGCAGGGCCACGATGCCGGCCCGGCGGCGCCGGCTCGTCCGGCGGCGGCCTCCCTCGGACTTGACGGCGGCGAGCACCCCAGGTCGCGGCTCGAAGCCACCGGGGGGGGTGTCGTCGCCGCCTTCGAACAGGTCAAGGATTGAGGGCAAGGGGGGCCTCCGGATCGTTGGCGGCCTGGGCACGGAGCTTCTCGAGGCCCCGCCGCAGGTGGGTCTTGACGGTGCCCGGGCTGACCTTCATCGAGGCGGCGATGTCCGCCTCGACGCAGCCGCCCAAGTACCGAAGGGCGATGGCCTGGCGCTGCTTCTCCGGCAGCTCGGCCAGGGCGGCGCACATGGCGAGCCGCACCACGCTGGCCTCGTCGAAAGCTCCGCCGCCGGCCGAGCCGCCGCCGAAGGAGCCACGACCTGCCGCGGCACGACCGAAGGAGGTACCGCCGCCGCCGTCGCCGATCGGCCCGGCGTGCACCGTGCGCGCCTCGTGTCGGACCCGGTCCAGAGCCAGGTTGATGGTGACCCGCAGGACCCAGGCGTCGGGAGCGGCGTGCCGCCGCACCGATGGCCACCGGTCGTAGGCCCTGGTCAAGGCCTCGGAGGCCAGCCCCTCAGGGTCGTCGCCCGGACCGACGATGCGGCGAGCGGTGCTGACCGCCCGGGGCCAGACGGCCCGGAAGAGGTCGTCGAAGTCGATGTCGCCCGCATCCTCGACTGCCGCTCCAATCGCCCACCGCATCGTGTTGCACACGCTCCCGGCGCCCCCGGCGAGGACAGCCTGGGAAAGTTTCTCACAAAATCGGTAACTGGCCTGACTCACCGGAGCTGCTTCACCCGGGTCGCAGTCGGCGGTATCCCCGCGGAGATGAGGCAGATTCGTTGAGCTACGACTCAGCTCTCGACGCTCAGGCCCCGGAGGTCGGGGCGCAGCAGCAGGCTGCGGCCGGGGAGCGCCGACACAGCCAGGAGGCGGTCGCCGGCCGCCTGCACCTGGGCGGCCGTGTCGGGGCCGTCGCAGACGGCCAGCAGCGAGGACCCGGCGCCGGACCAGCACGACCCGAGGGCGCCGGCAGCCACCAGGCCGGCGAGCAGCCCGGGCGCCTCGGGGTAGAGGGCGGCGGCCCGTTGGGACTGGTGCAGGCGGTCCTCGAACAGCTCGGGGCTGAGGAGGCGGCGGTCGGCCAGAGCCGCCACCAGCATCGCCGTGCGGGACAGGTTGAAGGCGGCGTCGGCCAGCGGCACCTTGGTTGGGAGGGCGCTCCGGGCCAGCTTCGTCGGCAGCTCACGGTCGGGGATGACGACGACGAAGGCCAGGCCGGGGTCGAGGCGCAGCCGGGCGGCCCGGGGACCGGCGGCGCCAACCGTGGCCGCCACCAGGCCGCCGAGCACCGAGGCGGCGGCGTTCTCGGGGTGGCCGTCCACGCGGTGGCCCCAGCCCAGCGGGTCGGCGGCGCCGGCGGCGGCGGCGGCGGCGACCGCCAGGGCGGCCGAGCTGCCCAGCCCCCGCCCCACCGGCACCTCGCTGCGCACGTGGATGCGCAGGCGGTCGTGTCCGACGACCTCGGTGGCGATGCGGGCGGCCAGGTGGGTGGAGTCACAGGCCAGCTCGGCGCCCTCTCCCTCGCTCGTCACCCTGAGGCGCCCCGCCGGCTCGACGCTGACCACGACGTGGAGGGCCAGGCCGAGGGCGAGTGCGTCAAAGCCCGGCCCGAGATTGGCTGACGATGCCGGGGCGGTGGCACGCACGGCCGCAGACGGTAGCGAGGCCAGCCCGGGATCAGGCCGGGACGGCCAGGGTGGTGGCCACGAAGTCGACGGTGACGGGCACGGTGGTGGCCGCCCGCAGGCGGCTCACGCCTTCGGACGGGGCGTTCCAGCGGTAGGGGGTCATGGCCCACACCAGCTCGGCCTCGTCGCCGTCCAGCACCTGCTCGGACCGGAGGCGGTCGACGGCCACCACCGCCAGCACATCGGCCAAGGGCACCTCACCGTCGTGGGGCCGGTAGTCGGCGTAGAGCAGGCGGCGCAGGCCGTCGAGGTGGTCGGGGCCCGGCGAGACGACGACGACGTGGCCGCCGGGGCGGGCCACGCGGAGGAACTCCGCAGGCGATGTGGGCGACATGACGCTCGTCACCAGGTCGCAGGACCGGTTGAGGGCGGGCATCTCGGTCAGACCGGCCACGCAGCACGTGGCCGCCGCACCGAGCCGGCGGGCCGCCAGCCGCACCCCCGCCTTTGACAGGTCAAAGGCGACCACCTGCCGGCCGGGGCTGCACAGGGCGGCGGTGATCGTCCCCTCCCCGCACCCCACGTCGAGCACGGTCGCCGGCGCCAGTCGGTCGGCTATCGCCCGCAGCCCGTCGGCCAGCACGGCGTAGCGCCCCCGGTCGAGGAAGGCCCGCCGGGCTCGCACCATCTCGGCGTCGTCGCCGGTCTCCCGGCGAGGCCGGCCTGGTCGCAGCAGGTCGACGCTGCCGTCCCGGGCCCGATCGAAGCGGTGGCCGCCGGAACACCCGAACGTCCGCCCGTCGAGGTCCTCCAACGGCCGCTGGCACACCGGGCAGGCGAGCACGGTCACCGGCTGACGCTACCGAACCGCCGGGGTCACCCCCGCTCCTGTCGGGGGAAGCTGTCGCCTGGTACACCGATTCTCCCGACAGAACCGGGGGGGTTGAACCGCATCACCGCCATCGTCGAGCGGCGGAAGCCGTGGCGCTCGTAAAGGCGTTGGGCGCCAGCGTTGCCGGCATCGGTCAGAAGGGTGAGCCGCAGGCAGCCGAGTGCCTCGGCCTGGGCGATCGCCGCCGCGAGCAGCAGTGAGCCAATCCCCTCGCCCCGGTGCCCCGGGTCTACGACCATGTCCTCCAGGATCCCGACGGTCCCGCCCAGGGCGGTGCTCACGACCAGCTGGATGGAGACCATCCCGACCACCTGGCCCTCCGCCTCGGCAACGACCACCCGACAGCGATCGGGAGCCGCCAGGAGCGCGCCTAGAGCCCGGCGCTGTCTGGCGGCGTCAGCACCGAACTCCTCCTCCTGGCTGAGCAGGAGGCCGACCAGCTCGACCAGGGCCTCGAGGTTGCCGGGCCGAGCTTGCCGCACGCGGATGCTCACCCCGAGCCTCCCGAGCGGACCTTCGCCGGCCGAGGATGGTCGCGCCCCGGCGATCGCAGCTCGGCGACGACCAGGCCGAAGCCGACCAGGCAGGCGGCGCCGATGACGTAGCCGAAGCCCTGGACGGCGCCGAGCAGGCCAATGTCGACGGCCACGACACCAACCCCGACGACGGGCAGGGCGGTCCCCAGGTAGATGACGAGGTAGAAGCTGGCCACGATGTCGCCCTTGCGGTCGTCGGGGGCGACGGCGCTCACCTGGCTCAGCGAGCCCCGGAAGCTGAGACCGAGCCCGAGCCCGGCCAGGATGCCGGCGGCGATCATCAGGGGCAGGGACCGGACATGGGCTACGACGACCAGGACGGCGGCGGCGGCACCCACCAGAGCCAGGCCAACAGCCTGGGCGGGCAGTGCCTCCACCCTCCGGCCGGCGATCTGGACCAGGGCCGAGCAGCCGAGCATCGCCGCCGCCAGCCCGCCGATGAGGCCCAGGTTGCCCGTGTGCAGCAGCTCGATGACGTAGCTCGGGACCAGCGACAGGAACAGTGACGCCACCGCCCAGGCCAGGAAGGCCGAGGCGCCCGCCAGCAGGAAGGGGCGGCGGATGGCGGCCGGCACGCTCGGGCGGCGGGGCTCCCACGCCTTCCTGTCGCCGCCGTCCCTCGGGAACAACGTCAGGACCAGGACGAGGGCGACGCTGAGGAGGGCGATCTCGACGAGGTAGGGGAGCCGTCGGGGCCACGGCCCGTACTGAGCCAGCAGCCCGGTGATGAGCGGCCCGGCAGCGGCGCCGCCGACCGTGGTGGCCGAGCCCACCAGAGCGGCCCGGTCGCCGTCGCGGCGCGGGTGCGTCTCCACCAAGGCGGCTACGGCGGTGCCCTGCAGAGCGCCCATCGCCACCCCCTCCACCACCTGGGCGACGAACAGCCAGACGACCCCGGACGCGGCGGCGAACAGGCCGGCGGCCACCGCGGCCAGGACGATCGCCGGGATGAGGATCCTTCGCCGGCCGACCGCGTCCGAGAGCGGGCCGAACACCAGAAGGCAGGGGATGACGGTCATGGCGTAGGTGGCGAACACCAACGTCACCAACAGCGGCGACAGCCCGTAGGCCCGTTGGTAGCTCGGGTACAGCGGAGTGGGCAGGTTGCTGCCGGCCAGCAGCACGGCGAGGGTGTACCCGACGGCGACGAAGGGCGCCGACCCCCGCGTGACCGTGTCGGTGCTCACCCCGGCGACGGTACGGCCGAAGAGGTTCGACGGAGATCGAAGCGTCCCAGCCGTAGCCTGATCGGCATGACCGACGCCCCCGCCGTCGTCGTCGTTCACCCGGGTCGGGTTGACCAGGATGCCCATTCCGGCGACGTCGACCTGGCCGCCATCGGAGCCCTGCTGGCCGACCCGGGCCGGTGCCAGGTCCTGCTGGCCCTGGGTGACGGCCGGGCTCTGCCCGCCAGCCGGCTGGCTGCCGAGGCCGGCGTCAGCCCGTCCACCGCCAGCAGCCACCTGGCGAAGCTCACGGCCGGCGGGCTCCTCTCGGTCGAGCGCCACGGGCGACACCGCTTCTACCGCCTGTCGGGGGCCAGCGTTGGGCACCTGATCGAGTCCCTGGCCCAGCTGGCGCCGGCCCAGACGGTGAGGTCGCTCCGGCAGGGCACCCGGGCCCAGGCCCTGCGATCGGCTCGCTCCTGCTACGACCACCTGGCCGGCCGCCTTGGCGTCGAGATCATGGCCAGCCTCCTCGAACGCGGCTGCCTTCAGGGCGGGGACGGGACCTTTGACCCGGCCCGAGCGGCCGGCGACCACCTGAACGCCCACGGCAGAGACGTCGACTACCGATTCACATCCGCCGGCCTCAAGTTGATGAGCGACATCGGTGTCCCCCGCTCAGGGAGGCCTGCCGTGCGCTACTGCATCGACTGGAGCGAGCAGCGCCACCACCTGTCCGGCGCCGTCGGACGCCACCTCCTCGCCCGGCTCGTCGAGCTCGACTGGGTCCGCCGATCGCCCACCAGCCGGGCCGTCAGCGTGACGAACCGGGGCCGCGACAGCCTGGCCTCTCGCTTCGGCGTTGAGTGGCCCGCGACCATCTGATCCGCCAGCCCTCCCAGGCTTGTGTCGGGAGTACCTGTCGCCGGGCGCACCAATGCTCCCGACAGAACCGGTCTCCTAGAGCTCCCGACGCTTCCTGAGGAGCTCCTCGAGCTCGTCGACGGTCATCAGGACGGC
>JBBSHM010000113.1:0-7348 GCA_038253125.1 Acidimicrobiales bacterium | reverse complement strand
TGGCGCAGCTGGGGAAGAGCGTTCTCGGCGCCCTGTCGGATGGCGACGGTGTCGCACGCCCCCTGGTCGCCACCGGCTGCCTCCTCCAGGCACAGGTCGAGCAGCGGCCCGATGTCCTGGATGGCCGGCAGCTGGGCCCGCTCGGCCCGCTCGACCCGACCGAGCAGCGTCTGCATCTCGGTGTTGCGCACCCACCAGTCACCGACGGCGAGTGAGGTGAGCAGCAGCGCCACCGCGCCGCCGATGGCCAGCAGGATCACCGCCCGGCGGGAGATGGCCGGTGGGGCCGCAGGCGGCTCCTGGACGGGAGGCGCCTCGGTGGACGGTCTGACCGGCGGGAGCGGAGGCGGCAGGTCGACGGGTTCGTACGGCCAGCTGCGCCGGTTCCCGCTCAACGCGTCTTCCGGTCGCTGCGGTCGGCCCTCCGTCGAAGGGACACCTCCCGGGCCGTCGTCGATCATCGGCTCAATCGTCGCACGCGTCGGCGTCGAGGCCAGCGCGAGGCCGCCCGGACTTGGGTACAGGCGGCGCCGATGTGCGAGCGTGACCCGGCGTGGGGGATACGGACAAGGTCACGATCGCCGAGGCCCGGGCCCGCCGCAGTGATCCGGCGTGGCGCCGGCGCCACCAGCTCACCGATCTCCGGGGCATCGTCCTGGTCGGGCTGCTGCTGATCGTGCCGCCGGTCGGCGGGATCCTGTGGCGCCCGCTCGGGGTGGCGGCGGCGGCGGCCATCCTGATCGGGGCGCCGGCGGGGTTGTGGTGGCGGGGCCCCGTGGTCGGCCTGGAGCGGCGCACCGCCGTGCTCGCCGCCGTCCCTGTCCTCAACCTCGTCGTGCTGGTGCCGGCCTTGTGGCGACTGGCCCACCTCGGCATACAGCACTGGCAGGGCCCCCTCCAGCCCGACCTGGACGATGGGGCCTGGGTGGCGGCGGCCGCCCTCGGCATCGTCTGCTGGCTGGGCGCCGCCGCCCTGCTGGTCCTGTCGCTGACCTGAGACGACGCCGCGCCTGGCCTGCCGCCGCCTAGGACGTGGCGATGATGGCTTCGAGGGTGAGCTCGGGCTTGTCGCGCCCGAGCCGGGCCAGGTTGTAGGGCGACTCGAACAGGGCCAGGAGCGTTCCGTCGGCCCGGGTGAGCACCTTGAGGCCGTGCTGGCGCCGCAGCTCGGCCAGGCTGTCCTTGTCGGTGCGGCGGGCGAGCACGTGCGAGGTCGCCAGCATCTCCACGGGGGCGCCGAACTCCTCGGCCATCCGGTGGCGGAAGACCTCGAACTGCAGCGGGCCGACGGCGGCGACGACGACGGTGGGGTCGAGCCCGTCCGGGTCGCGCAGCACCTGAACCACACCCTCCTCGTCGAGCTGGAGGAGGCCCCGGCCGAACTGCTTGCTGCGGCCGGTGTCGCTGACTCGCACCGTGGCGAAGGTCTCGGGGGCAAAGGCGGGGATCGGTGGGAAGCGCACCGGCCGCCCCTCGTAGAGGGTGTCGCCCACCCGCAGGCCGGCGGCGTTCACCAGGGCCACGACGTCGCCTGGGAAGGCCTCCTCCACCGTCTCGCGCTCGGCCCCAAAGACGGTCGCCGCGTGCTTGGTGGTGACCCGCTTGCCGGTGGGCTCGTGGGTGAGCGTGGCGCCCCGCTGGAAGCGGCCGCTGCTCACCCTCACGAACGCCACCCGGTCGCGGTGGGCCGGGTCCATGTTGGCCTGCACCTTGAAGACCTGGCCGGCGAAGGCGTCCTCCACCGGGCGCAGCTCGCCTTCGGCGTCGAGCCGCGGCGTGGCCCCGGGGGCGAGGTCGATGAGGCCGTCGAGCAGCATCCGCACCCCGAAGTTGGTGAGGGCCGAGCCGACGAACAGCGGCGTGGTGGTGCCGGCCAGGAACGAGGCGGCGTCGAGGTTGGCGCCGACGGCGTCGAGCAGGCCCAGCTCCTCATGCGCCTGGACCCAAGCCGGCCCCAGCTCGGCGGTGGCCCGCTCGGGCGCCACCACCTCCTCGGGTGCGGCGGTGGCGCCACCGGTGGTGCGCAGGAAGCGGACGAGATCGCCGGTGCGCCGGTCGACCACCCCCTGCAGTTCGCCGGCGATGCCCACCGGCCAGGTCACCGGTGTCGGGACCAGCCCGATCTGGCTCTCGATCTCGTCCAGCAGCTCCAGCGCCTCGCGGCCCGGGCGATCGAACTTGTTCAGGAAGGTGAGCACGGGCAGGTGGCGGGCCCGGGCCACCTCGAACAGCTTGCGGGTCTGCGGCTCTATGCCCTTGGCCGCGTCGAGGACCATCACCGCGGCATCGGCCGCCGACAGGACCCGGTAGGTGTCCTCGGAGAAGTCGCGGTGGCCGGGGGTGTCCAGCAGGTTGCACACCACGCCGCGGTAGGAGAACTGCAGGACGGTGGAGGTGATGGAGATGCCGCGCTGCTGCTCCATGGCCAGGTAGTCCGACGTGGCCCGCCGCCGCGCCCCCCGCGAGCGCACGGCCCCGGCCTCGAGGATGGCCCCGGCGTACAGCAGGAACTTCTCGGTGAGCGTGGTCTTTCCGGCATCGGGGTGGCTGATGATGGCGAACGTGCGGCGCCGGGCCGCCTCGGTGGCGACCTGGCTCTGGCCACCGATGGCGCACGAGGCGGCGGAGTAGTCCAGGTTCACGTCGCTCCTCGTCCTCGCAACCGGCCCGACAGGCTACCGCCGGGGCCAAAGCCCCGGCTTCTGTCGGGAGTACCCTGTCGCCCGACGCCCCCTTTGTCCCGACAGAACGGATTGAACCTAAACGTTGCGTGAAGTGTAGGTCGAACGATCTACGCTCGGGCGGCATGGAGCAGGAGCTGACGATCGGGGCAGTCAGCGAGCGGACTGGGGTGGCCACCTCGGCGCTGCGCTTCTACGAGGCGCAGGGGCTGATCCACGCCACCCGCTCGGACGGGGGTCAGCGCCGCTACGAGCGGGAGACGCTGCGGCGGGTGTCCTTCATCCGCATCGCCCAGCAGGTCGGCCTCAGCCTCGAGGAGATCAGTGGCGCCCTCGCCTCACTGCCCGACAACCGGACTCCGACTGCTCGGGACTGGGAGCGGCTGTCCAGCAGCTGGCGGCCCCGGATCGATGCGCAGATCGCCCTGCTCGAGCGTCTCCGGGACCGGCTGGCCGGATGCATCGGCTGTGGCTGCCTGTCCTTGAAGGTGTGCCAGCTGGCCAACCCGGGGGACAGCGCCGCCGAGCTGGGGCCCGGCCCGAGATGGATCCTCGGGGACCAAGCCGAGGTCTCCTAGAGAAACCCCTTGACTTAAAGTTCCCTTCAACTAGTACCGTTCGCAGCGAGCCGGACGAGGGAGCGTTGAGCGATGGACATGGGCTTCAACAACTGGATGGCGCTCGAGAGCGCTATGCAGGGCAACCAACCCCGGCGAACGCCCAGCCGGGCCACCCTGCGCCGCGTTCTCACCTTCGCCGGTCCCCACCGGCGGGACCTGGTGGCGTTCCTGCTCATGAGCGTCGTCACCGCCGGCCTCACCGTGGCGTCGCCGGTGCTGGCCGGCCGGGTGGTCGACGCCATCATCAAGGGTGGCAGCGGCAGCGAGGGGCGGGTCATCGGCCTGGCCGTGCTCATCGCCGCCCTGGCCGTCCTAGACGCCGGCTTCGGCATCGTCGAGCGGTGGCTGTCGTCGCGGATCGGTGAGGGGTTGATCCTCGACCTGCGGCGGGCGGTGTTCGGCCACGTGCAACGCATGCCGGTGGCGTTCTTCACCCGCACGCGCACGGGTGCCCTCGTCAGCCGGCTGGACAACGACGTGATCGGCGCGCAACGGGCGTTCACCTGGACGCTGTCAGGGGTGGTCAGCAACCTGATCGCCCTGCTGCTCACCCTCGGGGTGATGCTGCGGCTGTCGTGGCAGATCACCCTGCTTGCGCTGATCCTGCTGCCGGTGTTCGTGCTGCCGGCCCGCCGCATGGGGTCGCGATTGGCGTCGATGGAGCGGGAGTCGGCCGACCACAACGCGGCCATGACCACCCAGATGACCGAACGGTTCTCGGCGCCGGGGGCCACGCTCGTGAAGCTGTTCGGGCGGCCCGACAACGAGGTGGCCGAGTTCGGGTCGCGGGCCAAGCGGGTGGCCGACATAGGTGTGCGCAGCGCCATGGCCCAGATGGTGTTCCTCACCGCCCTCGGCCTGGTCTCCGCCCTGGCCCTGGCGCTAGTCTACGGCCTGGGCGGCTGGATGGCGGTGCGGCACCAGCTGGAGCCCGGAACGGTCGTGACCCTGGCCCTGCTGCTCACCCGCCTCTACGCCCCCCTCACGGCGCTGGCCAGCGCCCGGGTCGACGCCATGTCGGCCGTCGTCAGCTTCGAGCGCGTCTTCGAGGTCCTTGACCTGGTGCCCCTGATCGCCGAGAAGCCTGACGCCCGGCAGGTCCCGGACGGCCCGGTGGCACTTGAGCTCGACGCCGTCAGCTTCGCCTACCCGTCGGCTGACAAGGTGTCGCTGGCCTCGCTGGAGGAGGTGGCGACTTTGGACGTGCGGGGCGGGACCGAGGTGCTGCACGGGGTCTCGTTCCGGGTGGAGCCCGGCCAGCTGGTTGCCCTCGTTGGCTCGTCGGGCGGCGGCAAGTCGACGATCGCCTCGCTCATCCCCCGCCTGTACGACGTCGACAGCGGGGCTGTGCGGCTGTCGGGCGTGGACGTGCGGGACGTGACGTTCGGGTCGCTGCGCCAGGCCGTCGGCATGGTCACCCAGGACGGCCACCTGTTCCACGACAGCGTCCGGGGCAATCTGTACTTCGCCCGCCCCGAGGCCACCGACGAGGAGCTGTGGGCCGTGCTCGAGCAGGCCCGCCTGGCCGACCTCGTCCGCTCGCTGCCGGACGGGCTTGACACGGTCATCGGCGAGCGGGGCTACCGGCTCTCGGGCGGCGAGCGCCAGCGCCTGACCATCGCCCGCCTGCTGCTGGCCCGACCCCGCGTGGTCATCCTCGACGAGGCCACCGCCCACCTCGACTCGACTTCTGAGGCGGCGGTGCAGGCGGCGCTGGCCGAGGCCCTGGCCGGCCGCACCGCCCTGGTCATCGCCCACCGGCTGTCGACCATCCGGGCCGCCGACGCCATCGTGGTGATCGAGGACGGGCGCGTCCTCGAGCACGGCACCCACCTCGACCTGCTGGCCGCCAGCGGCCGCTACGCCGAGCTGTACCACACCCAGTTCGAGGACGACCTGGCCGCGCCGGCCACTGCAATCATCGCCCCGGAGAGCCTGCCCGCCTGACACCGCCTCGTTTAGGGGTGGTGGCCGGGCGGTGCCAACCTGGGGCTGTGCATGCGCTGGCTCCCCCGTTCTTCTGGCCGATCGGCACTGGACCCGAGCCGGTGGGGCAGCCTCCTCCCGGCCTCCAGGTGCTCGGCCACGACGGGGCCACGTTCTTCGTCACCATGCCGGACGGCAGCGTGGCCTCGGTCAAGCCGGTGCCTCCCGCTCCGCCCGGCGGCGTGGCACCGGCTCCTAGCCTGGAGAGCCGCTTCGTCAACTCGACGCCCCACCACTTCGCCGGTTGCCTAGCCGCCCTCACCGCCCGTTGGCCCCGGCTGGAGCGGACCACCCACAGCGACGCCCTGGTGGCGGTGGGCGACCTGCGCCACGAGCTGAACCGCCTGGACATCTCCGCCCTGGGCGACCGCGACCACTGGTGGGCCGTGTTCATCGACCACCTCGAGGACAGCCTCCCGTAGGACAGCAGGCGGCTGACCGTCTACTGCCCGGGCAGGAGCGGTTGCCCCGGCGCCACCTCCCGCCCGGGCACGACTGACGCCTTCTGCCCGGGCAGGAGCGGTTGCCCCGGCGCCACCTCCCTGGCCGGGCACAACGGAGATGGCGCGGTCGCACGGGCGGACCGCTCAGGCGCCCGATCCGACCGTCCCGGCTAGGGAGACCGAGGCGTCGCAGCAGACCGGGCGGCGGTGGGTTGCTGGCCGCTGGCCCGAGAGCTCGACCTGGCCGAGGGCCGCACCCAGCCGCAGGAGGGGCCAGATGGGGTCGAGCTTGCCGGTTCGGGGCGCGGAGGGGTGGGCGTGGTGGGAGTTGTGGTAGCCGTGGCCGAGGAGCGGGATGGACAGGGCACCCAGGTCGTATCCGGGGAACTCCGGGTGGGGCTTGCTGCCGTACAGGTGGCCGACGGTGTTGATGAGGCCGCCCATGCCCATGTAGAGGACGAGGTGGACGCTCAGCATGATCGGCACCTGGAGCGGCCCGCAGGTCACGGCGTAGAAGGCGACGAGCAGGACCCGCAACGCCCAGATGCGCCATCCGGCCGGCCGGTTGGCGGGCAGGCGCCGTTTGGCCGCCGCGAACAGGTACGGGGTGCCGACGATGACGGTCAGGGGGCGCCGCAGCACGGGCGAGTGCGGATCCAGGGCGGTGTCGGCGTGGCGGTGGTGGATCCGGTGCACCTCGGCCCACGACTCGGGATCGGTGCCGACGATGACCCGGAAGTAGTTGTCCATGAAGAGCGCCGGCACCCGGTGGAGGCGGAACGCCCGATGAGCCAGGTAGCGATGGCAGTAGATCTCAGTGACGACGCCGGTGAACAGGGCGGAGGCGACGCCAATGGGGATGCCGATGGGGATGCCGCTGGGCACGCATCGACCGTAGCGCCGGCCTCGGGCCTAGCCGAGCGGATGAACCTCCGGGACAGCCCGGCGATTCCCTCGGAGGAGGTCTTGACCCTGACGCCGCGGTAGGGCGCAGCGCGGTCCTCACGACGCACGCCAACGCGGCGGACCGCTCGGACGGCGCCAGGGGCGGATGCCGCCGACCACCTCCGCAGGCGGCGCCGCCTGCTGGTCGAGCGGATTCATCGGGGCCAGACCATGACCCGGGGGAACCCCACGGGCTTGGAGCGGGTCATGGTCAGATGATGAGGACCGAAGAGGCGGTGCCAGTGATCGGTGCCGGATCGGCGGGAAGACGGCTAACGGGAACCGACGACGTCGCCTTCACCCGGCTGTACGGCCGCACCTGGGGTGACCTGGTGCGCCTGGCACGAGTCGTCCTGGATGACCGGGCCCAGGCCGAGGAGGTCGTCCAGGATGCCTTCGCCGCCTTCTACGCGCGGATATCGACGGTCGACAACCCGCAGGCCTACATGCGGGTGGCCGTCCTCAACCGTGCCCGCAAGGCGAACCGTCGAACCCGCCTCATGCGCCGAAACCTCTCTGCCAGCCGGGCTGCGGGCGCCTCCGAGGACCAGCCGGACCAGCTCCTCGATGCGGTGCACCGGCTCCCACGTCGCCGTCGGGAGGTGGTCGTCCTCCGGTACTACCTCGACCTGTCGGAAGCCGAGATCGCCACCGCACTCGGCATCCCCAACGG
>JBBSHM010000112.1:0-7473 GCA_038253125.1 Acidimicrobiales bacterium | reverse complement strand
CACCTGCCCGACGTTCAGCTTCCACATCCCCCCGGTGGCTGCCTCGAAGCCGGTCTTCAGCTGGTAGCCGTGGCTGGGCCCCGAGGCGAGGAGGGCGAGCAGGCCCGGGCGGATGGTCACCGCAACCCAGTATGCATACCTGGTATAGGCTTGGCAAGGGATTTCCTGACGAGCGCCGAGCAACCCGGGCGGTGCCCCTGCTGAACGGCGGCGTTTCAGCGCCAGGCCTGGCGGGGACGCATGTACGGATGAGGCTTCGGGCTATTGGAGCGGGCGCGCTCGGGGCACGCCGGCTCCGGTCCCGGTTCTCCAGGTCACCGGCCCGGTGGCGATGACGGCTGCCGTCCTCGATCAGCGGGTCGCTCATCTGACCGGTGCGCTCCAGGACGTGGCCTGGGTGCGTCGGTCCGTCGCCGAGTGGCTGGAGGCCTGGAGCCTGGCTGACCTCAACGACGACGTCGAGCTGGTCGCGAGCGAGCTCACCACCAACGCCATCCTCCATGCTGGCGGCGCCATCGACCTCGTCCTCGAGCGCCGCGGCCGCGGCGTGCGTGTGGTGGTGCACGACCGGCGTCCGGACGTGCTTCCTGCGGCTCCGGTGGCGGCGCCCCTCGACATGGCTGGCGACGATGATCTGGATCGGCTGGCCCGATCGCTGCATGAGCGCACCACGACGGGTCGCGGTCTGCTGCTGGTCCAGGCCTTTGCCGACGCCTGGGGCATCGACGTCGGCGCCACCGGCAAGAGGGTGTGGGCCGAGCTCGGCACCGGATGCCCTCCTCATCGGCCGGCGGTAGGTCAAGCCTCGTCGCTGGCGGCCAAAGCCGGTCCGGCCGTGCTCTTGCGGGGGGTGCCCGTGCGGCTCGTGCTGCTCAGCGCCGCCAACATGGACGACCTGGTGCGCGAGCTGCAGACGACGGACTTCGCCACCGCCGCCGCCGCCGACCTGGCGGTTCTGGCCGAACAGCTCGCTCGTGCGACCTCGGCCCATCGGGAGCCGCTGCGGGCTGCGGCGCGCGCCGCCCTGCAGCGGCGGGAGCCGATGATCGGCCTCGACCTCGTGGTGCCCCGCGCCGAGGTCACCGACCTGCAGAGCTTCCTTGAGCTCACCGGGCAGGTCGACGGGCTGTGCCGGGCTGGCGTCCTGATCAGCGGGGCTCCCGCCGCCGAGGTGACGGCGTTCCGGCACTGGTACGTGGACGAGCTGGAGCGCCAGCTCAGCGGCCTCGCCCCCTCGGCCTGCCCGTTCGCCGCCTGAGCGGCAACCGACCGTTGCTGGGACCGCCCGTTCCGGGGTCAGAGCCCGGATCCTGGCTTGACCCACGGAGAGCGGCGGGCGCGGCCTAGGGTGTCGCCACGGCGCCTTGCGTCGCGCTGTCGTGGGACCAGATCCGGCCGCTCGGCCCGGTCGGCTTGCGGCGGCGTCGGCCTTGCCGCGGCCGAAGTGGCTGGCTCGCCCGGCCAGAGCGGCTATGGTGGGCTGTTCCCGCCTTGGAAGCTCGGCGGGCGCGCCCGCAATCAAAGTGTCGCCAAGCACTGTCGCCAAGCACTGTCGCCAAACAGAGACGAGGACGAGTGGCCAAGAACGATGTGAGGCCCGGCCGTGGTGATCGTGGCATCGAGGCGGACGCGGTTGGCATCTACCTCGATGGAGTCGGCCGGTGGGCGCTGCTCACCAAGGCCGACGAGGCGAGGCTGGGCGCCCTCATCGAAAAGGCCGCCCAGGCCCGCGGGGTGCTCAGCAGCGGAACGACTCTGACCGCGGCGCAGAAGCGTTCATCCCGTTCCGAGGTGGCCGCCGGCGAGCGGGCCACCGAGGAGTTCGTGCACGCCAACCTCCGGCTTGTGGTCTCCATCGCCCGCCGCTACCAGTCCTCCGGCCTGCCGTTGGCCGACCTCATCCAGGAGGGCAACCTCGGCCTGATCCACGCCGTCGAGAAGTTCGACTGGCGCAAGGGCTTCAAGTTCTCGACCTACGCCACGTGGTGGGTGAAGCAGGCCATCACCCGGGGCATCGCCAACTCGGGCCGGGTCATCCGCCTGCCCGTCCACGCAGGCGACGTCGTCAGCACCGTCGGCAAGGTGCGTGGCCGTCTCGAGGTCGAGCTGCGCCGCAAGCCCACGGCCGCCGAGGTCGCCGCCGCCGCCGGCCTCACCGAGGAGCAGGTCAAGGAGGCCATCCGCTGGTCGTCCGATGCCATGAGCCTCGACACCCCGCTCGGCGAGGACGGCGACCTCACCCTGGCCGACCGCGTCGGCGACGCCGGCCAGGACGTCGAGGGCTCGGCCCTGGCCTCCGACCTGCCCCGCCAGGTCGAGCGGCTCCTGGCCTCGCTCACCGACCGCGAGCGTGAGGTCCTGATCCTGCGCTTCGGCCTCGACGGCTCGGGCGGCCCCCGCAGCCTCGAGGAGATCGGCGAGCGCTTCGACCTCACCCGCGAGCGCATCCGCCAGATCGAGGCCAAGGCCATGTCGAAGCTGCGCCACCCCTGCGCCGCCCTCGACGGCGCCCACGAGCTGCTGGGCGCCTAGCCCGCCCACGGAACGGCCGGCACCGCCGCCGCGGGGTTTGGCGGCGGCCCAGGATGCGTAGGCTCCTGGCCATGGCGGATCAGGCAAGTTTTGCCGACCAGGCGATGGAGTACATGCCGTCGCTGTACGCCGCCGCCATGCGGATGACCCGGAACAAGTCCGACGCCGAGGACCTGGTGCAGGAGACCTACCTGAAGGCGTACCGCGCCTTTGGCGGCTTCCAGGCGGGCACGAACCTGCGGGCCTGGCTCTACCGGATCCTGACCAACACCTTCATCAACATCTACAGGGCCAAGAAGCGCCGACCCGACGAGAGCGACCTCGACGACGTCGAGGACCTGTACCTGTACCGGCGCCTCGGCGCCCTCGAGGCCGCCAAGGCCGGTCGCAGCGCCGAGGACGAGGTCCTCGACACCTTCACCGAGACCGAGGTGAAGTCGGCGCTCGAGGCCCTCCCCGAGCAGTTCCGCATGGCTGTGCTGCTGGCCGACGTCGAGGGCTTCCAGTACAAGGAGATCGCCGAGATCCTCGACGTCCCGATCGGAACCGTCATGTCACGGCTCCATCGGGGAAGAAGGGCGCTCCAGAAGTCGTTGTTCGAGTTTGGCCGCCAGCGACGCCTGGTTGACCAGCCCGTAGCCCAGCCCTGACCCAGGGTCGAAGCGCCATCCGACCCGAGGAACCCAAGGACCGACATGGACCACATGGACCACGACGAGGACCCGGCCAGGCCGCCGACGGTCGGAGTGAACTGCTCCGAGGCCGTGCACGTGCTGTACCACTTCCTCGACGGCGAGCTCACCCCGGAGCGCAAGCTCCTGATCGAGTACCACCTCGACGCCTGCCACCACTGCCTCGAGGCCTTTGAGTTCGAGGTCGAGCTGCGCGAGCTGATCAGGCACCGGTGCCGCGAGCAGGTGCCCGACGAGCTGCGCCTGCGGATCAAGGACCTTCTCGCCTCCGAGGCGGCGGCGCCGGGAACAAAGGGCGACGGGGTCAGGTTTCCATCGGCATGAGCGCACCTTCCGTGAGCGGAGAGCCCTTCAACGGCGGCTCCGAGCGGGCCAGCAAGGCCTTTTCCAAGGGCCGCACCTGCAACGAGCAGGACTGCCAAGCCCGCCTTTCCATGTACAACCCGGGCTCTTACTGCTCGTTGCACGAGCCGATGAGCGTGCCCCGCACGCGCGGGCGCAAGATCGCCTCCTAGCGATTGCGTGGGTCCACGGGGCCAGCCCTAGTCTCGCCGCTCATGGCCCCGCTGATCTTCGCCCCGCTGCTGTTCGCGAAGGTGTGGACCTACTGGATCTCCTGGTTCCTCCTGGTTCCGGGGGTGCTCCTGGTCCTGAGGACGATCATCGGCTACCTGGTGAAGGTGCAGTCCCAGAAGTACCCGCGGAAGTAGACGTGGCCGCCCCCTCGCCCATCGGGTGGGATGTGGCCGAGCGCGTCGCCGCCCGTGTGGCCGGACGGGAGCCGCTGCAGGACAGCTACCACTACGCCTCGCTGCACCGTGACTTCGACGAGCTCACGGCCGAGGCCGAGCACCTGGTCACCGAGACCACCGGACTGGTCTCAGCCGCCGGCCCGGCCCGGGCCAAGGTCGTCGACCGGGCCGGCTGGGTAACCGCCAACGTGGCCAGCTTCCAGCGCCTGCTGCGCCCGGTGGTCGACCGGTTCGCCTCGAAGCTCTCCAGCTCAGCGATGTCGGGACGCGCCGCCCCGGTGGGCAGGGCGATCACCGGTGCCCAGGTCGGTGCGCTCCTCGGCTTCATGAGCACCCGGGTCCTCGGCCAGTACGACCTGCTCGTCCTGGAGGACGAGCAGCCCGAGCAGCAGGACCTGGTGTACTACGTCGGGCCGAACATCCTGGCCCTGGAGAAGCGCTACTCCTTCCCGCCTCGGGAGTTCCGGCTGTGGCTGGCGCTCCACGAGGTGACCCACCGAGCCCAGTTCACCGGTGTGCCCTGGCTGCGCCAGCACTACCTGGGCCTGGTCGAGGAGGTGCTCGGGGTGGCGGACATGGACCGCAAGCGCCTGGCCGATGCCTTGCGCCGCGTGGCCGACGAGGTCGGCCACGGCCGAAACCCGCTGGCCGAGGGAGGCCTGCCGGCGCTGCTCGCCACCCCCGCCCAGCGGGCTGTGCTCTCGAGGCTCAACGGCCTGATGAGCCTCCTCGAAGGCCACGGCGACACCACCATGGACCGGGCCGGGGCCGCCCTCATCCCGTCGGCCGAGCGGTTCGGCCGGGTGCTGCGCCAGCGACGCCAGCAGGCCAACCCGGTGCTGAAGCTGGTGCTGCAGGCGGTGGGATTCGAGGCCAAGCTGGCCCAGTACGAGGCCGGTGAGCGGTTCATCGAAGCGGTGGAAGCCGACGGCGGGCCGGAGATCCTGGCCCGGGTGTGGGAGCGGCCCGAGCACCTCCCGAACCTGGACGAAGTGGCTGATCCGGCCCGTTGGGTCGCCCGCATGGCGGCCAGCGCGCCCACCTCCTCTAGCCTTTGACCGTCATGGCGCTTGTGTTCGTCGTCGATGACGAACCGGACATCCGCGAGCTCTTGCGGCTCAACCTGGAGCTCGACGGCCACGACGTCGAGGTGGCCGGCGACGGGGCTGAGGCGCTGGACGCCGTGGCCGACGGCCTGCGGCCGGATCTGGTGGTGCTCGACCTGATGATGCCGAGGATCGACGGGTGGGAGGTGCTGCGCCGCCTGAAGAGCGATCCGGACCCCGACGTTGCCGCCACCCCCGTCGTCCTGCTCACGGCCAGGACCAGCGAGCTCGACCGGATCCGGGGCGGCATCGAGGGAGCGCTGCGCTACCTCACCAAGCCGGTGGACATCGGGGTGCTCGGACGGACAGTGGCCGACGCCATCGAGGCCGACGAGTCCGAGGCCCGCCTGGCCGCCCAGACCTCGGCGCTGCAGCGCCTCGTCCGCCTGGAGAGGGGTGAGAGCGAAGCCGACTGCGTGGTGGCCCCGGCGGGCGATGACAGCCACCTCCGGTTCTCCCGCCTGGAACGCCGGCCTGACGGGCACCGGGCCGTAAGCGACCGCTCGTCAGACCTGTCATCTGACCGGTCGCCAATGGCGGCGGCCGCCCGGTCGGCGACGGCGGCTTGGGACCTCGACCTGATCCGCCTGTCGCCCAAGCAGCTGGAGATCCTCGAGGCCGTCGGAGGTCACCCGACCGTCCGGGTGGCGTCGGCGTCACTCGGCGTCAGCCGCTCCAACGTCTACGCCAGCCTGCGCCGGATCGCCGCCAAGCTGCACGTGGCATCGGTGCACGAGCTGGTGGCCCTGGCCCGCGAGCGCGCCGGCTGAGCGCCGGCCTCCTCGCCCGGTGCACGTTCCCCCCCGGGGGGACGCCGCTGACCTGCGGGGTCTCCGGCGGGGCCGACTCCCTGGCTCTGCTCGCCCTGGCCGTCGAGGCCGGTTGCCGGGCGACGGCGGTGCACGTCGACCACGGGCTGCGGGCCGGTTCGGCGGCCGAAGCCGATCTGGTGGCGGCAGCCGCCGCCCGCCTGGGCGCCAGCTTCCGCCCGGTGCGGGTGCAGGTGGTCCCTGGTCCCAACCTGGAGTCCCGGGCCCGGGCCGCCCGCCACGCCGCCCTGGGGCGCGACGCGGCCTTCGGCCACACCGCCGACGACCAGGCCGAGACGATGCTGGTGAACCTGCTGCGGGGCGCCGGTCCGGCCGGCGTGGCCGCGCTGCGCCCCGGGGCCCGGCACCCGATCCTCGGGCTGCGCCGGTCCGAGACCCATGTCCTGTGCACCGGGCTCGGCCTGGAACCGCTCGAGGACCCCTCGAACGCCGACCCCCGGTTCGTGCGCAACCGCCTGCGCCACGAGGTGCTGCCGCTCCTCGCCGACGTCGCCGGGCGCGACGTGGTGCCGCTGCTGGTGCGCAGCGCCGAGCTGGCCGTGGCCGATGAGGACCTCCTGAACGCCCTGGCCGCCACCCTGGAGGTGACCGACGCCCGGGCGCTCGCCGCCGCATCTCCGCCCCTGGCGGGACGGGCGGTCCGGCGCTGGCTGGCCGGCGACGGCGACGGTCCCGGAGGCGCGGAATGCCACCCTCCGGACCGGGCCACGGTCGAGCGCGTCCTCGGGGTGGCCGGTGGAGCAGCCGTGGCCTGTGAGCTGCCCGGCGGCTGGCGGGTGGCCCGGACCTCCCAGAGCCTCCGCCTCGAGCCGCCGCCGCCGTGACAGCGGCGGCGGCTCCCCCCTCAGGACCAGGGCTCAGGCCCCGTCTGCACTCCAGCTCGAGGACGGCTCAGCGCCGTGCTGGCGTCGCGGCCACAGCTTGCTGCCGGCGACCGCTCCGGCCACGGACGCCGCCAGAGCCGGCGCTTTCCCTTTCGCGAAGCTCGCGCTAAACGGCTATCTCGGCCAGGCGAGGTTGAGCCAGACTGCCGCCCGTGAACGCGCTGCGACACCTGGGCCCCGCCGCCGACGGGACGGTCCGCCAGCCGGTGCCGCCGCCATGGGGCGCCGATCCTGCGCTGAGCTCGCTCGTGGTCGCCGAGGACGACCTGCAGGCCGTTGTCCGGACGCTCGGGGAAAGGATTTCAGCTGATCACTCCGGTCGCAGCGGCTCCGGTCGCAGCGGCTCCGGTCACAGCGACGACGCACTGCTATGCGTCGCGGTGCTGAAGGGCGCGTTCCTCTTCATGGCCGACCTGGCCAGGAGCATCACCTGTCCGGTCGAGTTCGACTTCATGGCTGTCGCGTCCTACGGCGCCGCCACCAAGACCAGCGGCGTCGTGCGCATCGTGAAGGACCTGGACGCCGACCTGTCAGGACGCCACGTGATCGTCGTCGAGGACGTCGTCGACTCCGGTCTCACCCTGTCCTGGCTGCGCAAGAACCTCTGGGCCCGGAGCCCGGCCAGCCTTGAGGTGTGCGCCCTGCTGGTGAAGGACGGCCAGCAGCGCCGAGACCCT
>JBBSHM010000111.1:0-8144 GCA_038253125.1 Acidimicrobiales bacterium | reverse complement strand
GCAGTGGTCCTGGGCCGGCCCGCTGCTGCTCTACGCCCTGCGCGACGCAGGCACCAACCCCGGTGACCGCGAGCAAAACTTCGGGCTCGAGCACCGCGACTTCTCCCCCAAGCCCGCCCTCGCCGTCCTCACAGCAGCGCTGCGCTAGTGCAACCGCGTCGGGCCGTTGCACGCGGCGGCTCTTCCGGGGATGGCCAGAGCCCAGCCGGCCGTATCAGGTCGGGGTCGGTGAACCGTCGTCCGTCGCCCATCACGGGGCCCCGGTTCGCCGTCCAGATGCCCGGGTACTGCTCGGAGTCCCCCAGCTCCCGACCGGCGATCTCCGACAGGCTGTCCCCAGGCCCACCACGTCTTGGGCGTTGCGGAGGCAGCGGCCGGTACGGCCGCACTCGCAGCTTGGGTCGTGGCTGACCCATTCCGGGGTGGAGGGGACGAGGAGGATCTGACCTGGGTGGATCATCTCGCTTCCGAGGGCGCTGCCGTCGGCGAGCGGAGCTCACGCCACCGCTCCCCCACGCCCAGGTGACGCGGGGCGATCCTCCACGGCGAATCGCCCCGCTTCACCGTGACCCTCTCCTCTTGGCCCGCCGACGGAGCGGCAGCGGTGTACTCGATCTCCAATGCCTGCTCGACCGACGAAGCCGAACCGGGCGCTCCCGCCGTGGTCTCCGACCCGCGTCGAGCGAAGCGGTTTCTCACAGCCGAGCAGAAGTACGACCTGTGGCAGCGGATGCTCACCGGTCAGCTGACGACAGCGGCGGCGGCAGCCGAGGCCGGTAGCGGAAGATGGCCGTTCCGGCGGCGATGGGGATGGCGGTCAGGGCCAGCAGGCCCAACCTGGGGCGATGACCCCGACGGGAGGACGTAGACGAACCACTTCAGCTGCTCGACCTCGTCCCCCTCGGCGCGCCGGAACCGAACTGCGACGCAGGCCACGAAGGCGATCTGATCGAGCAGGTAGACGTTGTGCAGCACCGGCGCCCACAGCGTGGGACACGCCCACCCGTCCGGACCAGTGGTGGGTTGCCGACTTCTACACCTACGTCTGGACGCTGGTGGGGTTCGTGTACACCAGCTTCGTGACCGACGTGTTTTCCCGGCGGATCCTGGGCTGGCGGGTCTCGGCGTCGAAGGCGACACCGCTGGTGATGTCGGCGCTCGAGCAGCCCCTGTTCACCCGCCGCCGCCACGCCGCTGCTACCTGGAGGCCGACCCGGTCCGGGTGACCTGTGCTGAGCATGGCGTGGTCGCTGCCCAGGTCCCGTGGGCAGCACACGGTGCCCGTCACACCACGGCGTTCGAGGTGCTCGTCGCGTGGCTGGTGGTGCGGATGAACAAGTCGGCGGTGAAGGAGTCTGCTGCGGGTGTCGTGGGAGACGGTGGGGGCGTCGTGGACCGGGTTGTGGCCCGCGACCGGGCCCGGGTCCACCCGTTCGCCGGGCTGGTCCGCATCGGGATCGACGAGATCCGCCGGTCCGAGGCTGATCGGCCACTCTGGGCGAGATGTGGGTGACCTGGCCCGTTTCGCTCAGTTCGGCCGGTCTCCGGCCGATCATGCAACGACTTTGAGCAGAGGAGACCGTGATGCGAGGTTCGTGGATGCCGCTTTGGATCGTTCGAGGCAGGAGCAGGTCGTGACGGGGGTGTTGATCGCCGCCGATGAGGCCGCCGTCCGCGAGGCCGTCCAGTTGGCCGTCGAAGGGGCCGGGCGGCGCATCGCCGGGGTGTGCGCGGCCGGTCCGGCGGCGGTCGAGCTGGCGAGGGCCACCGATCCTGATGTGGTCGTGCTGGCCTGGACGGCACTGGACCCGAACAAGGTGGACCTGCTTAGCCGGGTGCGCAGCGGGGCCCCCGAAGCCAGGATCGTGGTCTCCTGCCCGGGTTCGCCGGCCGGCGCCGCGCTCCTGGCCCTCGAGGCCGGCGCCGACCGGTATGTCGAGAGCCGCGACCTCGCCGACCTGCTCGCAGCCGTGGAAGGGCCTGCTGCCCCTGGCGAGCCAGGGTCGGAGACCGTCATCGACCTGCGGGAACCGGATCTGGAGCATCGCCCGCAACTGCGTCGGGACCCCGGGCCGTACCGGGCTCTTGTCGTCGACGACGACCCGACGGCCCGGCAGCTGATCCGCCTCAGCCTCGAGCTGGAGGGTGCGGCGGTGACGGAGGCGGCGTCGCTGACCGAGGCCCGCCTGGTGCTCGCCGCCGACTTCGACGGTGTGGTGCTGGACCGCTGCCTCCCCGACGGCGACGGGTTGGATCTGCTCCCCGTCCTGGCCAAACGCTACCCCCAGGCCTCGGTCGTCGTCTGCTCCAGCGTGAACGACCACGCCGAGCCGTGGTTCGTGCTCCACGTCGCCAAGACCGACATGGAGAGCGTGGTGCGAGGACTCGGTCTGGTGCCTGCGCCCGTCGATGCCGTGGGGCCCGTCCAGGAGGATGATCCCGACGTCGCCATCGGGACCCGGCTCCGGGACCGGCAGGCGGAGATCGTGCGGCGGTGGACCGCAAGCCTGAGCCGCCGGCCGCCGGACCAGGCGTCGTCGACCCCCGGGGCACTGATCGCCCAGCTCGTCCAGACGCTCCGCCAGCGGGACACAGTGGCCGATGCCGGCCGGGTCGCCCCGGGCCCTGACGAGCGACGCGACCGGGCCGAGCTCACCGTCCGCCAGCTGGCTGAGCTCCGCGAGCTGATCACGCTGGAGCTGAGCCGGCAGCTCAGCCCGGACGACCGAGGCCGCCCGCTGGCGGACGTCAACCGGGACCTCGACAACTGGATCCTCGCCCTCCACGCCCGGGACATCGACCGTCTGCAGCAGCAGGCGTGGACCGACCCGTTGACCGGCCTCCTCAACCGGTGGGCCTTCAACGACGCGCTGATGCGGGAGGTGGCCCGGTCCGCCCGGTACCACCGGCCCTTCAGCGTGGTGACCGCCGACCTCGACGGGCTCAAGGCCATCAACGACCGCGACGGTCACCTTGCGGGTGACGCCGCGCTGCTGGCGATGGCGACTGCCATCCGCAGCGCGCTGCGCCTCAGCGACGGCGCCTACCGGGTGGGAGGCGACGAGTTCGTGATCCTGCTCCCGGAGACACCGAAGCCGGTCGTCGCCGAGGTCATCTGCCGCATCCAGGCCGGCGGGGCCCCGTCCTTCAGCTGGGGTGCAGCGACCTACCTGGAGGACTCCGACGACTCCGAGACGGTGGTCGGCCTCGCCGACCAACAGCTGGTGGGCCGCCGCCACGCCAGCCGTACCATGCCCGAGGGGCTGTGAGCCCGCCTCAGCAGCCGGCCACGCCCTCGGCCTCACACGACCTGCGTTGATCGGCGGTGGCCAGGCGCAGGGTGCGGCGACCGAGCAGCCGGAAGGCCCGGGCCGCAACCCGTTGGGCCGTGATGAGCAGGATGGCGAGGTCGAGGATGATCGACCAGTTCTCCAGGTAGAAGACGTCGAGCCGGCGATAGACCTCGAAGGAGGGATCGTCCCGGGCTCCACCTGCCAGAGGCCGCTCAGGCCGGGCCGGACCTGGCACTTCTGGTCCAGGAACTCGCGATCGAGGGCGGCCGCCTCGACCAGCAGGTTCGGTCGCGGCCCGATCAGGCTCATCGACCCCCGCAGGACGTTCACGAGCTGGGGTAGCTCGTCCAGGCTGGTGGCCCGCAGCACGCGACCCTACCCTGGTGATGCGGGGGTCGCTCCGGAGCTTGATCAGGGGTCCCGTCCTGCTTCCCAGGTCGTCGGCCAGCTCGTCGTAGCGGGCCTCTGCGTCAGGACCATGCTGCGCAGCTTCAGGATCGTGAAGTGCTTCCCGCCGCGACCGACACGGATCTGGCGGAAGATCACGGGGCCGCCGTCCTCCAGCTTGATGAGCACGGCGGCGACGGCGATGATCGGCAGGCTCGCCACCAGGGAGACCGTCCCCACCACCACGTCGATGGCCCCCTTGGCTGCGAGAGCCCAGCGGGCCGGCTGCTGCAGGTCGACGTACAGCTGCGCTTCGTCATTCGCCCCCACGATCACGACCTGGCGCTGGAACCGGCCCCACCGGCGGCCAGCAGGCCGCGGTGGGCGCCCCGGAGGGCGTTGGCCAACACAAAGGTCATCAGCCCGCCGACGGCGATCTCGGGGGCGGGCATGCGCAGCCCGAGGACGGGGTCGGCCACGGCGACGCCGGCGCACACCACGACAGCCACGTAGCCCACCTGCTGCATCTCGACGGTGCGGAGCGCGCATCCGGCCGCGGCGTAGAGGCGGCGCGTGTGGGCGACGACGACGGTCTGCAGTGCCAGAACGGGCAGGGTCAGCAGGTGGATGCGGCTGGAGGCGTGGTGGGCGCTGCCCACGCCCACCCAGGCGGCCACCAGCCACGCCAGCCCGGCGGCGCCGAGGTCGAGGCCGACGAGGAGGTCCCGGGGCCGGTTGGAACTTCGTCGCACCCGCGGGCCGGGGAGGCCGTCAGAGCGACCGCGCACACCGCCCATCACGCTGTGCGTCGGCGTGGTGCGGTGCGGCTGTCATGGCTTCTCGTGTCCCGTGTCAAACAAGTGCCCCTGCCGAGGTCAAGTCGAGCGTTGCAAGCCCGCGAAGCGTGACGATGCCCCGCCTCAGGCGCTCTGCAAAGTCACGCTCCGTGAGTATTGCACAGGACTGGGCACTTTTGGGAGGAAACGCGCAGAAAGTTTAGCGTTCAGCTGTGGAGATGCATCGGGTGGTCAGTGCCGCTGGTAGATGGTGGTCGCTTGGCCGCGCCGGACCCCGCGGCGAGTGGTCGCACCAAGCCGAGGTGGCGGAGGGCGCGGCGCGACGTCGGGCTCAGGCGACGGTGGGCCCGCGCCGTGCGGTGCGGCGCCGGCGCGTGCCGAGCACCAGCAGGGTGCCGCCACCGATCATCAGGACGGTGGCCGCCTCGGTGAGGGGCACGGCGTTCGTGGGGCCAGTGTGCGGAAGGCTCGCCGCCGTGGCGGCGGCGTCAGCGCCGCTGCTGCGAGCGGGATCGGCGCCGCTGGTGGGAGTGGGATCGGCGCCGCTGGTGCTGCCGCTCTGGTCCCTCCCAAGGACATCGCTGTAGGACTGTGCTGACGCAGGACCGGCTGACAGGACCAGCGGGAAGAGCAGTGCTGAACCGATGATGAGGGCACGACGAACCAGCACGCAAAACTCCTTTTGGTCGTTCGATGACCACGCTGAGACTACCGCAGTCTCCCCGCAACGCAAGTTGTGCCACTATTTGTGACGAAGGCTGACGCGGAGGTCACTCTGCCGACCCAGCAGCGGTTGGCCGACGGGACCTGCCACCCACCCCTGGGCGCCGGCGACCTCGATCTCGTACGCGTCGTCCTGGGCGGCCGCCTGCGGCGCCACAACAAGGCGGTAGGGGTGGGTCGCCTCGAGCCGGCCGGCCAGGTGCACGACCACCGTCGTCGTCCGCCCCGGTGGCACCTCCACCGTGGTCGAGTGCGTCCACCACCCCCGCGCCTGCTCCGAGGTGGCGGCGGCGGCTCGGCCGTCCACGTCGATCCCGGTGAGACCGAGCCCGGAGTACCACCCCACCTCGAGGAGGTCGGTGCCCTTCGGCAGCTGCCGGCGGTTGTCGGCAACGTAGGCAGGGAGGTCGGGGGTGGCGTCGCTGCGGAGTTCGATCGTGGCGGTCGCCTCGACCCGGCCCGAGCCGGGCTCCACCACGGCCCGGTAGCGCACCGAGCGGTCGACGTGGGCATCGAGCTTGTTGGCGACCAGGTTCGTCGTCCGCAGCGATGCCAGGTCCGATCCGTCGGCGGCCGGCAGCCGGTCGGCCGCCCCGATCTCGTCCAACAGCCGCTGGCCGTCCGGCGAGAAGCTGGCGGCGGCCAGGTGGCCCCCTCGTGCGGCGGGCCCGAGGGCGTCGCCGATGGCGTTCGGGCTGGGCAACGGGGCCGACGAGACCGCCGTGAAGACGGCGGCGGCGGCTCGGTTGAGGGCGCCCTTGCGCACATCGTTCGCGTCGAAGCGGGCGTACTGGTCGGTGAGCAGCAGCCGGGCGGCGTTGTCGGCGGTCAGGGTGCCGAGCGGCTCGGGCGCCGCCACGGGACCGGTGAGGCGGAGGAGAGCGGCCAGCCCGTGGGGGTCGACGTAGGCCACCCCGTCGAGGGGCGATCCCGGAGCCACCTGGGCCCACAGGGCGCGGACGACGGTGGCCACGGTGGGCAGGTCCGGGTCGCCGGTCACGTTCTGCCAGTGCACCTCGGGCCGCTGGCTCCGGTACCGCCGGGGCAGCTCGAGGCCCGTGAGGTTCCGTCCCAGCTGGTCGGTGCCGATGTCGTCGACCGTGCCGGACCGCTCGAGGTGCAGGTTCCCCCGGTCGGCCACGAGGATGGCGTAGTCACCGAGGAAGCCTCCGAGTTCGCGCGTCTCCGCCGGGTTGGCGACGGCGATGAACCAGCGGGTGGGGCGGTCCCGGCCGAGCAGGCTCGGCACCGTGTGCACGGCCAGCAGCGCCCGGTCCGTGCTTGCGGTCACCTCGGCCAGCTGGCTGTCATAGCGCGTCAAACGGTCCTGGAAGGGGGCGGCCAGCCAGGGCGAGCGGGCGGCCCCCGACGAGCCCTGCGCTCTGTGGAGAGCGATGCTCAGCCGACGCAGCCCCGGCTCGGCGGCGGCCAGCCGGTCGAGGTCGAGCCTGCCCCCGGGGGGTCGGAGGGCGTCGAGGCGGAGGGCGTCGGCGGCGCCGGCGGCAGCCTCGACGGCCGGCCCGGCGCTGCTCGCCACCCGGTCGGCGGCCCGCAGGTGGGCGCCGACGACCGGCACGGCCCAGCCCGGCCGCACCCACCACGCCTCGAGCGCCGACCGGGCCTGCTGGAGGTCGACCGACGCCCGTCGGGCCCGCTGGGCGGCCTGCGGTGCGTCGCCGGCCCGGGCGGCGTCGAGCGCGGCCTGCACCTGGGTGGACGACTGCGCGAAGGCGTGGCGTGCGCGCAGGCCTCCCAGGGCGCCGAGGATGCCGGCCGCCACCCCGACCCCCACCAGCCCGGCGGCAGCCACCGCCCCCAGGCGGCGCCACCGAGGGCCGCCCTGCTGCAGCACGGCCAGCACGATCAGGGTGGCGAGGATGCCGGTGAGCGCCGCCGTCGCTCCGAAGGGGCCGCCGGGGACCCGGAGCAGCGTCGTGGCTGCCAGGGCGCCGCTGGTCGCTTTCAGCAGGCGCTCGGCGTCCCGCTGCCTCGAGGCCACCAGGACCGCCAGCACCAGCGCCGCCCCTCCGCTGACGGCCGCGAGCGGTCCCCCGCTCCAGCCGAGGGCGGCGGCGCCCGTCGCTACCACCACCACCGCCCAGGCCGGCGCGGCCGATGCCGCTGCCGCCACCACCGCCGCCAGCCCACCTCGCAGGAGCCGGTCGACGGCTTCGGCGCCGGTCGCCGAGCCGGCGGTGGCGGCGCCAGAGATGCCGGCCGCGGCGAGGACGGCCTGCACGGCCGTCGGGTACCGCGGTCGAGGCCCACGGGGTCGCTGCGGCGCGAGCTCACCGAGCCGCCCGGCGATGAGCGCCTCGAACTCGTCCGCCGAGAGGAGCGACCTTCGCGTCGACGGGGGGAGGGCGGAGGTCCCCTCCTCAGCATCCGGAGCGTGCCCGGACTCGGTCACGCCGCCTCGAGCGGTGGTCGGCGGCGGAAGCCCGACCGGCGCACGAGCCCAGCCTACGCCGGACCGTCGGCGCCCCGGTCGCACGGTGCACCGCCTTAGGTCTGTCTCACCCCGTTCGACCGCGGCCACCCCGGTATCGACGCGCCTCGTCCGCCCCCGTGGCGGCCGCCTCCGTCCTCCCCGGGCCTCGCCCTGGCGGAACAGACCAGCCGCATCGGGCCGTTCGGTCGCCTGGACCGACTCGTCCGTTGCCGTCGTGATCGAGCGGCCGCGCCACATTTGAGGGTTATGACGCGATGTGGCAGATCTTGACGAATCACCCACGGACACTGAGCCATATGACTCATCAAGCCGCCCCGAATATGTGTCGAACCCTGGGTTCTCGTGCATTGACCCGAAGGGATGTTGATGATTCGGAACCGGTTCTTCGTGTTCGCTCTCGTCGTCACGCTGCTACTTTTTGGCGGGGTGATTGATGGTCCACGTGCCGATGCGGCGGTGTCCGGAACGGCGATCGGATTCTCGCCCGGCGGT
>JBBSHM010000110.1:0-8192 GCA_038253125.1 Acidimicrobiales bacterium | reverse complement strand
GCGGCGCTGATCTACCAGCACGCCACGCAGGAGCGGGACCGGGCGATCGCCTCCTATCTCGACGAGCAGCTGGCCTCAGCTCAGCGGGTGCAGCGGGCCCCGGTCGTGAGGCTCCCGAGCGCCTGATGGGGGGCTGGCGGGGGGTTGGAGCCCTAGCCGCTGAGGTCGGGAGGCCGCTGCACCCCCTTTGACCTGCACTTTTATGGGAGGCGGCGCTGGGAATCGAACCCAGGTACAGGGCTTTGCAGGCCCTTGCCTAAACCACTCGGCCACGCCGCCCTTGGAGTGGGAGATCCTAGCCGCCGGCCTCAGCGGCCTTGACCTGCGGATTCTGTCGGGAGTAGCTGTCGCTGGGAGGACAGCTACTCCCGACAGTTGCCGGGGGGCGGGGGTGGGGTCAGCTCCGGCTTCGGCCGAGGACGACCAGGGTCACGTCGTCGTTGAAGCGGCTGGCGGCGTGGCGGCGGGAGGCGGCGATGCAGGCGTCGGCCACGACATCCGCGCTGCCGGCGGTGGCACCCTTCACGACCTCGATGATGCGGTCGAGGCCGAACTCCTCGCCGGCCGCGTTCCTCGGCTCGATCAGGCCGTCGGTGAAGGCGACGAGGAAGCCGCCCGGCTCGACGACTGCCTCCTCTTCCTCCCACGGGCCCGGGATGCCGCCACAGATGGGGCCGCTGGCCTCCAGGCGGGCGATGGCGCCGCCGGGGTTGACCAGCAGCAGGTCGGGGTGGCCGGCCGAGGACCAGCGGCAGCGTCCGGTGCTGGGGTCGAGCACCACGAGCGCCCCGGTCAGGAACTGCTCGCCGGTGTCGCCCATGGCCCGCTGCACCCACGACCACACCTCGGCCGGCCCCAGCCCTTCGCGTAGGGCGGCCATGACGAGCTGCTTGGTGCGCAGGGCGTAGACGCCGGTGGCGGCGCCGTGGCCGGCCACGTCGACCAGAGCCAGGGCGGTGCGGCCGTCACCCAGGTCGACCACGTCCCACCAGTCGCCGGCGATGATCCCCTCAGCCGGCTCGAACCGCCCGGCCACCGCCCACCCGCTGGCCAGCGGCACCTTCGAGGCGGCCAGCTCGTCGCGCAGGGTGAGGACGACGAGACCACGGCGGGCCAGAGCGCCCCGGGCGCGGTCGGCGTCGTCGAGCTCGGTCACGATCCTGCGTCTCATGGCCTCGACGCCGACGGCAACCTCCTCGACCTCGGGTGGTCCCACCCCTTCGATCACGTGGTCGAGGTCGCCGCCGGCCACCTGGGCCACGCTGCGGCGCAGGTCCTCGAGGGGAACGGTGAACCACCTCGTGATCAGCACCCGGGTGACGATGGCGATGCCCAGGCCGATCACGAGCGACGCCACGAGCACCCGGGTGGTCAGCGACCGGGCCCGGTCACGGTCCTGCTCGGCCTGGGTTAGCTCGACGTTCACGCCTCGGCGCACCTCGTCGATGCGTGAGGTGGCCTGCTCGAACAGCCCGAGGCCGGCCTCGGCCTCGACGAGCGCCTCGGACTCGCCGACGCGCCCGTTGCGCTTGGCGGCGATCTCCGGCTCGGCCACCTGCTCCTGCCACTGGGTGACGGCGGTCTGGCTGGCCACCACGCCCGAGACCAGGGCCGGCTTCGAGGCGAGCAGCCGGCGCAGCTCCTCGTTGGCCCTGGTGGCGGCCCGGCGCCCGTTCACGTAGACGTCGAGCGGCTCCTGGCGGCCCGTGATGATGTAGCCCCGCTGGCCCGTCTCCTGGCTGATGAAAGCGTTGAGCAGGTTGGCCACCTCGGCCCGTGCCGGGGTCAGCTGCTTCTCGACCACGTCAGCCGTGCTGTCACGAACGACGGTGAGCCGCACGGCGAACGCCACGTCAAGGCCGATGAGGGCCACAAAGGCCAGGGCCAGGATCTGCACCCGGCGCCGGAGGCGCATCCGCCCGCTGGCCACCGGGTCAACTTACGGCAGAAGCGCCGGAGCACCTCGGGCCACTGCACAAAGCCCGGCCGGAGCGCCCACAGCTTGGCGAACAGCAGCGGGATCGAACCAGTGCCAGCGTTATGGCTGAGCAGGTGGCCTCCTCATATCGCAGAACCAGGGCGGTCACGGGTTCACCAGATTGTGAACCTTGTCAAGGTTGTGGAGGCCTGAGGCGGTGGCGCTCACGCAGAGGTGGGGGTGAGCGGCGGCGATGGCGTACAGGTCATCGATGTCGTCGATGTCCCGCATCATGGGCAGGGCGGCGACGCGCAGGCCGAGCTCGCTCAGCCGGGCGTGCTGGGCGTCACCGGTGTGGGCGGTGCTCATGGGCACGCCGAGGAAGGCGGCGGGATCCGGCCGCCGCAGGGCCACGGCCCACCAGCCCCCGTCCTCGGCCGGGCCGAGGGCGGCGTCGTGGTCGTCCAGGAGGGCCAGCGCCAGGTCGAGGTCCTCCGCCCGCAGCTGCGGGGTGTCCATGCCCACCTGCACGCCGGGGCCGCCGGCGTCCTGCCAGGCCGCGGCCAGGCGCTCGTCCAGGCCGCCGCCCCGCTGGGGCACCACCTCGAAGCGCGGAGGCAGCCACGGGCCGGGAGCGCCGTCGAGGGCCAGCACGAGTCGGCCGGCGCCACACCGCGAGACAGCCTCGAGGGTGTCGACCAGCGCCGCCTCGGCCACCGCCGCGGCCTCGACCGGCGAGAGCGGCGGGCACAGGCGCGTCTTGACCTCGCCCGGGACCGGCGCCTTGGCCACCACCAGCGCCACCGTCACCGCATGCCGAGGCGTCATCGGAGGGCGACCGCCATGTCCCGCACGGCCCGCGCCGTTCCCCGTACGGTGCCCGTGACCTTCGATCGGCCGATCCGGGGGGCGTAGGCCACCCCGACCTCGTTGATCCGCCAGCCGGCGGTCACCGCCTTCAGCACCATCTCCAGGGGCCAGCCCGAACGGCGGTCCACCAGGTCGAGGCCGAGCAGCCCCTCCCGTGAGGCGGCCCGCATGGGTCCGAGGTCGGTAAGGGGCAGGCCGGTGCGGCGGCGCAGCTCCAGGACCAGAATCCGGTTGGCCAGCCGGGCGTGGGGCGGCCAGGCTCCTCTGGTGGTCGGGCGGCGGGCGCCCAGCACCAGGTCGGCGGCACCGGCGAGCACCGGTCCGGTGACCAGGGGCAGCTGGCTGAGGTCGAACGAGCCGTCGGCGTCACAGAAGGCGACGACGTCAGCGCTGGCGGCCTGAAGACCGGCGAAGCAGGCGGCCCCGAAGCCGCGGCGGGGCTCGACCACCACGGTGGCGCCGAGAGAGCGGGCCAGATCGCCGGAGCCGTCGGTGCTGCCGTTGTCGACGACTATGGCCCGGTGGCCGGCGGGCAGAGCAGCGAGCACCCCCGCCAGCGCGCCCCTCTCGTCGAGCACGGGGAGCACGACATCGACCTCAGGGCCTGGGACCTCAGGGGATGGGGTCACGCCCCCACCATCCCCCAGCCTGACTGTCAACACCTAGCCCACGAGCCTTACGAGGGCCGAAACAACACGCGATTGTTCCGACCGCGGGAACCATGGGCACCATCGTCTGGTGGCGATCGCTCGGGCCCGATGACCGCCGCCGCCCAGGACATCCGCCGCTGGCTCGGCAAGGTGGGGGAAGATCCCGACATCGGCCGAGCCCCCCGGAGCGTCTGGGAGATCGGCCACAGACCCGAGGCAGCAGCTTGACCACCGTGATCACTCCCATGTCCATGGCCTTGCGGGTCGCCGCCGGTACGGCGGTGGTCGCCCAGCTGGCCCGGGCCGTGGACGGCGGAGCGGTGCGCCTGGACTGCCAGGGGCTGCCTGAGGAGCTGCGGGCCGTGGCCGACGAGCTCGAGGAGGCCAGCCGTGGTCAGCTTCGGGGCCGACTGCCGCTTCACGGTGTCCCGGCCGCTGGCCTACGGCGCCGTCGCATGAGCGGCACCATCTGATGCGGGTACTGGTCACCGGGGGGGCCGGCTTCATCGGCCGCGAGGTGGTTGGGCGGCTGTGCGACGCCGGCCACGACGTTGTGGTGCTCGACCGGGTGGCCGAGCGGGTCGATCCCCGGGCCGAGCTGGTGCACGGCGACCTGGCCGACCCTGCGGTGTGCGCCGCCGCCGTACCGGGCGTCGAGGTGGTCAGCCACCAGGCGGCCCGGGTCGGGCTCGGCAAGGACCCGACTGACCTGCCCCTCTACGCCGCTGACAACGACGTCAGCACCGCCAACCTGCTCGTGGCCCTGTGGGACGCCGGCTTCGTCGGCCGGCTGGTGCTGGCCTCGTCGATGGTGGTCTACGGCGAGGGCCGCTACCGCTGCGCAACCCACGGGCCGGTGCGCCCGGCCGCCCGGCGGCGAGGCGACCTCGACGCCGGTCGTTTCGAGTCCCCCTGCCCGGTGTGTGACGGCCCGCTGGACTGGGAGCTGGTGCCCGAGTCGGCGCCGTTCGACCCGCGCTCGGGCTACGCCGCCACCAAGGCCGCCCAGGAGCACATCACCTCGGCCTGGGCCCGGGAGGCGGGCGCATCGGTGGTGGCCCTGCGCTACCACAACGTGTACGGGCCGGGCCTGCCCCGCAACACCCCCTACGCCGGCGTGGCCGCCATCTTCCTGTCGTCGCTGCTGGCGGGCGAGGCGCCCGGGGTGTTCGAGGACGGTGGCCAGGCCCGCGACTTCGTCCACGTCGGCGACGTGGCCGCCGCCAACATCCTGGCCCTCTCCGACGCGTCGGCGGCCCGGGCGGGCGAGCTGGTGCCGCTCAACGTGTGCAGCGGGCGGCCCGTCACCATCCTTGAGGTGGCAGGGTCGCTCAGCCGGGCCGTGGGCGGGCCCCAGCCGGTGGTCAACGGCCGCTGGCGCCCCGGTGACGTCCGCCACGTCGTGGCCGACCCGGCCGAGGCCGCCAAGGTCCTCGGGTTCCGGGCCACGATGCGCCTCGATGATGGCCTGGCCGAGCTCGCCGGCGTTCCCCCGACACCAGCACGGTGAGCCGCCGCTGGGTGGCGGCCGGGGTGGCCGCCTGCACGGTGGCGGGAGCGTTCTTGTCGGCCAGCGTGGCCGAGCGGATGGTGGTGGGCCAGGCCGGCAGCCGCTGGGAGGTGGTGGGCCTGCTGGCGGTGTGGCTCCCGGTCTGGGCCGCCGGAGCCCTGCTGATCCGCCGCCTCCCCGGGCGCTGGGCGCTGGTGGCCTGCGTCGTGGCCGCCATCGCCATCCGAGCGGCTGCCCTGGCCGGGCCCCCGGGCCTGTCGGACGACTTCTACCGCTACGCCTGGGACGCCAAGGTCCAGATCTCGGGCGTCGACCCCTACCAGCAGGACCCGCTGGCCCCCCAGCTGGTCCCGCTGCGGGAGAGGTGGCTGTTCCCCGACCTGGGCGCCAGCCAGGCCACCCACCTCAACCGGCCCGACGTCCGGACCATCTACCCGCCGCTGGCCCAGGCGTGGTTCGTCGCCGTGCGGGTGGTGACCGGCGGGGCGGCGGGCGCTTGGCCCTGGCAGGCGGCCGCCGCCGTGGTCGACCTCGGGCTGTGCGGGCTGCTGGCGGTGGGGCTGCGGCGGCTGGGCTCGGACCCCCGCCTCGCCGCCTGGTGGTGCCTGTCTCCGGTGGCGGCGGTCGAGGTGGCTAACAACGCCCACATCGACGGGTTGGCCGTGGCGCTCTCGGTGGGCGCGCTGATCGTCGCCCGCCGCCGCCCCGGCCTGGCCGGCGGCCTCGTCGGCGCCGCCGCCATGATCAAGTTGTACCCGGCGCTGCTGCTGGTGGCGGTGGCCCGGAGGCGGCCGTTCGTGGCCGGCGGCGTCTTCGCCGCGGTCTGCTCGCTCGCCTACCTGCCCCACGTGCTGGCGGTGGGCCCGAAGGTGCTCGGGTACCTGACCGGCTACCTCCGTGAGGAGCACTACGACAAGGGCGGCCGCTTCCTGCTGCTGGCGTTGACCGGGATTCCGGCCGCCGCCCTGCCTGCGCTCGCCGCCGCCGTGCTGCTCAGCGCGGTTGCCCTCGTGTGGTGGGCCGACCTGCCTCCGCAGCGGGCCGCGCCCCTGCTCCTCGGGACGCTGCTGCTGGTGGCCACGCCGGTGCAGCCCTGGTACGCCGTGTCGGTGGCCGTGCTGGGCCTGCTCGATGACGGGGCGTGGTGGTGGGCGGCGCTGGCCGTGGTGGCCTGGCCCTACTACGTCGGGATCCTCCTCGACTACCCGAGGGCCGATGACCTCGGGCAGGCCGGCTACGTCGCCGCCCTGGCGATCGTGGTCGCCGCCGCCATCTGCCGTCGGGCCCGATCCCGGGGCGACGCCGCCACCGACGCCGCGTCCGACGCCGCCACCGACGCCGCCTCCGACGCCGACGCCCGCCGGGCCCAGAGCGGGAAGTTGGCGTCAGGGCCCGTAGCCTTGGCCCCGTGACGGACGACGGGGTCTCGGCCGAGATCGGCGTCTTCGGGGGCTCGGGCTTCTACAGGTTCCTCGACGACGTGGTCGAGGTCGAGGTGGCCACGCCCTACGGGCCCCCCTCGGCTCCCGTGGCCGTCGGCACGGTGGGCGGGCGCCGGGTGGCGTTCCTGCCCCGCCACGGCAAGCGGCACCAGCTGCCGCCGCACCGGGTCGACTTCCGGGCCAACGCCTCGGCCCTCCACAGCCTGGGGGTGCGCTCGGTCCTCGGCCCCTGCGCGGTGGGCTCGCTGCGCGTCGATCGTCGCCCCGGCGACCTGGTCGTGCCCGACCAGCTGGTCGACCGGACCTGGGGTCGACCGGACACCTTCGCCGACGGTGATCCGGGCGCTCCGGGCGCTCCGGGCGATCCGGCGGAGGCGGCGGAGGCGGCCGCCGCTGTCCAGCACCTCAGCTTCGCCGACCCCTACACCGAGCCGCTGCGCCAGGTGGTCCTGGCCGCCGCCCGCGCCGAGCACGACCCGGGGCGGGTCCACGACGGCGGGACCGTCGTCGTCATCCAGGGGCCCCGCTTCTCCACCCGGGCCGAGAGCCGGTGGTTCCGGGCCATGGGCTGGGACGTGGTGAACATGACCCAGCACCCGGAGGTGGCGCTGTGCCGTGAGCTCGGCATGGGATATGCGGGCTTGGCTATGGTCACCGACTTCGACAGCGGGGTCGACGACGTACCCGAGGTGCAGCCGGTCACGATGGAGGAGGTTTTCAGGGTGCTCGCCCAGAACGTCGAGCTGACCCGTCGCATCCTGTTCAGGGCCATCCCACTGATCACCCGAGTCGAACCGTGACCGCGAATCCCGATGAACGGAGAGACACGTTGTGAGCCTTCCCATCGTCTTGGTGAACCCCGGTTCGGGCCCGAAGGGGACGTCGGTGGATGAGCTCGCGTCGGCCTTCGGCGACCTGGCCGAGGTGCGGGCCGCCAGCGACCGGGGGATGGCCGTGGACGTGACCGAGGCCGTCGATGCCGGCGCCGGTTGGGTGGGGGTGGCCGGCGGTGACGGGTCGCAGCGCCTCGCCGCCCCCGTCCTGGCCGCCGCCCGGCGGCCGCTGCTCCCGGTGCCCTGCGGCACCCGCAACCACTTCTCCAAGGACGTGGGCATCGACTCGGTCGAGGCGGCGGTGGCCGCCGCCAAGGCCGGCGAGACCGGGGCCGTTGACCTGGCCTGGGTCGGTGACGAGTGCTTCGTGAACACCTGCAACCTCGGGATGTACACAGCCGTGGTCAAGGAGCGCGAGCGCCAGGAGGGAAAGCTGCCCAAGCGTGTGGCCGACAGCCTTGGCATCGTCCGCGAGGCTGTGCGGGGCCATCGGCTCCGCCTGGTTGTCGACGGACGGCCGGTGACCACGTGGGCCGTCTTCATCGGCAACGGCCGCTACGGCGAAGGCCTCGGCGACCTCGCCCGCGACGCCCTCGACGCCGGGATCCTCGATGTCCGCATCGTCATGGCCAACCAGCGCGTGGCCCGCCTCCGCCTCGTCGGCGCCCTCATCGGCGGGCGCCTGGGCCAGACCCCCGTGGTGGAGCAGACCTGCGTTCCTGCCTGCACCATCGAGACGCCCGGGTGCGACGCTCTCGATGTCGCCCTCGACGCCGATGTCGTCCGGCTCCAGACCCCCCTCAGGCTGAGAGTCGAAGCTGGCGCCCTCACCGTTCTGAGGGCGCCAGCCGCTTCCTGAGCCAACTGACGTCGGTTACCGCATGGCCCTGCTGGTCGTTGATGAAGTAGGCTCCAGGTGTCAGTCTGCGGGGGACCCTGGGCGACCCGTAGGAGCGGCGGTGTCCTAAG
>JBBSHM010000109.1:0-8348 GCA_038253125.1 Acidimicrobiales bacterium | reverse complement strand
CTGCTCATCGGGGTGACGGTGGCCACAGCCGGCTTGTCGGCCGGCCACGGCGGGGCCGGCCTGGCCGTGCTCAGCGCCGTGGGTGCCCTGATCGGCTGGCAGGGTGTCGGCCGCAGCGCCGGCTCGGGCCGGGCCGGCGGTCCGGCGGCCGTCACCGTGGGCTGCTGCGCGGTCAGCCTGCTGCTGCCTGGGGCCACCCTTCCCCGGGGCCTGTCTGCCCTCGGCAGCGCCGTAGTGCTTCTCGCCGTCTGCGTCATGGGGTATCTGAAGGCTCCGGGTCCGATCCGCCGCCGGGTGGGGCTGGCCGGGCTGGGCGCCGTCGCCGCCCTCGGCCTGGCCGGTGCCTTCGGCGTGGTAGCCGTGGCCGAGGCCCGTCCGTCGCTCGAGGTGGGCGTGGCGGGCGCCAATCGCGGGGCCACGCAGGCCCGCCGGCTCGACAGCCAGGCCGCTGGCGCCTCGATGGCTTCGGCCGCCGGCGCCTTCGACCGGGCCAACGGCCAGGTGCGCTCGCCCTTCGGGTGGGCCGGCCGGCTAGTGCCGCTGCTCAGCCAGCAGCTTCGGGCCCTCGACGTGGCCAGCGCCAGCGGGGCCGACCTCGGCCGGGCGGGGGTGGGTCTGGCCGATGCGGTCGACCAGGACTCCCTGCGCGTCGTCGACGGCCGCATCCCGCTCGAGCGGCTGCAGGAGGCCCAGCCCCGGGCAGCTCGGGCGGCGGCGGCCATCACCTCGGCCCGGGCTGCCCTGGCCAGCCAACGCTCGCCCTGGCTGGCGCCGCAGCTCACCTCCCGTCTCGACGACGTGCAAGCCCGGCTGGCCGCCGCCGGCGACCAGGCCAACCGGGCCGCTGTGCTGCTCCAGGACATCCCGCCGTTGCTCGGCTCGAAGGGGCCACGCCGTTACTTCGTGGCCGTGCAGACGCCGTCGGAGCTGCGGGGATCGGGCGGCTTCGTCGGCAGCTTCGCCGAGATCGCCGTCGATGACGGCCGCCTCACCTTGGCCCGCACCGGGCGCACGCCCGAGCTGAACCTTGATCGCAGCACGCCGGTCCGCACCCTCGATGCCCCGCCCGACTTCCTCAGGCGCTATGACAGGTTCCAGGTGGCGACTACCTGGCAGAGCGTCACCATCTCCCCCGACTTCCCGTCCGACGCCCAGGTCATCCGCGGCCTCTACCCCCAGTCCGGCGGCAGGCCCGTCGACGCGGTGGTGGCCATCGACCCGTTCACCATCCAGGCCATCCTGAAGGTGGTGGGTCCGGTCCGGGCCGCCGGAGCGCCTGAGGCGCTCACCGGGGACAACGCCGCCAAGGCGCTGCTGTTCGACCAGTACCGGGCCTTTGCCGACAACGATCAGGACGAGCGGCGTGATTTCCTGGCCGGCGCCACCCAGGCTCTGGCCCAGCGGCTCCTGAACGGCGGGGCGGTGCCTGTCGGCCCCCTGACCAAAGCCCTGCAGCCGATGGTGGACCAGAAGCACCTCATGATCTCGGCCGGGGCGGCGGCCGAGGATCCGGTGTTCGCCCGTCTGGGCCTGACCGGAGCCATGGCGCCGCTGCGGGGCGACTCGCTGGCGGTGGTGGCGCAGAATGCCGGCGCCAGCAAGATCGACTGGTTCCTGCGCCGCAAGGTCGACTACGCAGCCACGGTCGATCCCGGCTCGGGCGCCCTCACGGCCAAGGCCACCATTCAGCTCGCGAACCTGGCGCCGGCCAGCGGCCTGCCCCGTTATCTGATCGGCAACGCCCTGGGACTGCCCCCCGGAACCAGCCGCCTGTATGTGTCGGTCTACAGCCCGCTGCTGCTGAAACGTGCCACCATCGACGGCCAATCGCTCCTTCTTCAGTCCGAGACCGAGCTTGGTCGGGGGGTGTACTCGGCCTTTGTCGACGTCGCTGCGGGGTCAACCCGCACGCTGGCCATCGACCTGACCGGCGCCGTGCTGATCGACCGGCCCTACCGGCTCGACCTGCACCGCCAACCGTCGGTCGCCCCGGACCAGGTGACGGTGAGGTTCACCCGCTCCGACGGCTCAAGGCCTCCGGCCAGGCGCGACTTCAGCCTGGTCAGTGACTCCACCTTTCAGGCGCCGCTCGGGTGAGCATGATTTAGCCCTTGCGGACAACGCCGAAGGCGTCTAGATTGATTTCAGTGGCGACTTCTTCTGCGGCTAGCGTTGGCGCGCCGCGCCCGCGTACATGAGGCGCTACCTTCGCCGAACCTACAAGGCGCTGATCGCTCACCGTCGCTTGGTGAACGTGGTCAGCGACTGCGTCTCGTGGCCGTTGGCCCTGCTGTTCACCCTGGTGTTCCGCTACGACTTCCACGTGCCAGGAAAGGCTCTGCGCGGCCTGCTGGTGCTCGTGCCGCTGGCCGTGCTGGTGCAGTTCCTGGTGGGCGTCGCCGACGGGCTGTACGTGGGCCGGTGGAGCCTGGGCAGCTTCGAGGAGGTGGCCGCCCTGGCCCGCACCGCCGCCGTCACCGCTGTGGTCGTGGTGATCGCCGACGTGCCCATGCGCCGGGTGCCGATCAGCGTGGCGCTGGCTGCGCCGGTGCTGGCCCTGGTGAGCATGGTCGGGGCCCGCTACGCCTGGCGCCTGCAGGAGGAGCGCCGTAAGCGCCCGGCGCACACCGCCCAGCCGCTGCTGGTCTACGGGGCCGGCGAGGCCGGTGTGCAGGTGATCACCTGCCTGATGCGCAACCCGGCCAGCAGCTACCGCCCCGTCGGCCTCATCGACGACGACCTGCACAAGGAGAACCTGCGGGTGCGGGGCGTGCCCGTGCTCGGCACCGGCATGGCCCTGCAGGCGGCGCTGGACGCCACCGGCGCCACCGCCCTGCTCCTGGCCATCCCCAGCGCTGGCGCCGCTGTGGTGCGCGAGCTGTCGGCCTTCTGCCTCCAGCACCACGTCGACTTCCGGGTGGTGCCCTCCACCGCCGAGCTGCTCGACCCGCGGGTCGAGGCCACCGACATACGGTCAGTCACCGAGTCCGACCTGCTCGGCCGGCGCGAGATCAAGACCGACCTGGCGTCGATCGCCCACTACCTGACCGGCAAGCGAGTGCTGGTCACCGGCGCCGGCGGCTCGATCGGCTCCGAGCTGTGCCGCCAGCTGAAGCCGCTCGGCCCCGACCGGCTGCTGATGCTGGACCGCGACGAGTCGGCCCTCCACGCCGTGCAACTGTCGATCGAGGGGCGGGCCCTGCTCGACGGCGACCTGGTGCTGTGCGACATCCGAGACGAGGAGCGCCTACGCCAGGTGTTCGACCGGCACCGCCCCCAGGTGATCTTCCACGCCGCCGCCCTGAAGCACCTGTCGCTGCTCGAACGCTTCCCGACCGAAGCGCTCAAGACCAACGTGGAGGCCACCGGGCGCCTCCTCGACCTGGCCGTCGAGTACGGGGTGGAGCGGTTCGTGAACGTCTCCACCGACAAGGCGGCCGACCCGACCAGCGTGCTGGGCTCGACCAAGCGCATCACCGAACGCCTCACCGCCCACGCCGCCGAGCGGGCCGACGGCGTGTACCTCAGCGTCCGCTTCGGCAACGTCCTGGGCAGCCGCGGCTCGGTCCTCCCCCTGTTCCGGGCTCAGATCGCCGCCGGCGGCCCGGTCACCGTCACCCACCCCGACGTCACCCGGTTCTTCATGACCATCGAGGAGGCCGTGCAGCTGGTGATCCAGGCCGGCGCCCTCGGAAGCGGCGGCCAGGTTCTGGTGCTCGACATGGGCGAGCCCGTCGGCATCGTCGAGGTGGCCCGCCGCCTCATCGCCCAGTCGGGCAGAGAGGTGGCCATCGAGTACACCGGCCTGCGCCCCGGCGAGAAGCTGCACGAGGTCCTGCTCGGCCCCACCGAGGTCAGCACCGGCCGCAGCCACCCCCTCATCAGCCACGTCACCGTGCCGCCGGTGCTTCCCGCCGTGGTGAATGAGCTGAAGCTGACCATGGCCGACGACGAACTCATCGCCTCGTTCGGGCGGGTGGCAAGCTCACCGGCCGACGCTGATGCCGAGAAGCCGGGCCACGTCGCCCAGGCCCCGACGCCAACGGTCGACCCCAGGTTGACCTCGGTTCCTGTTGACCAGTCGGCCGCCGCTGCGGCGCCCGTCGCCTCGTCCACCTAGGCACCAATGCCGACCGGATAGCTTGGTCTGTTGCAGCCTCGCGGCTGCAGCAGCATAATGCATGCGTGGGTTCGATACGATTCGAGATGTACCCGACGACACGCGTGACGAGCTCGCCGCTCGTGCCGCCAGCTCCGGTCGTTCCTTGCAGGAGTTCCTGAAGAGCGAGCTGGTGGAGCTTGCACGCCGCCCGGACCCCCAGGCGCTCATGGTGCGGGAGCGGAAGCGAGCGACCGGCAGCAGGCTCTCCGCGGAGCGAATCCTCGAGCATCGCGACGGCCGGCGGTGACGCTCGTCGTCGATGCTTCGGTCGTGGTCGCCTCGCTGGTGAACGACGGGCCGGAGGGGCGGTGGGCGGAGGCGTTGGTCCTGGCGCTGCTCGGGCGATAGAACTTCTCGCAGCAGATGCTATCGCTGGTGGCGACATCTGCTATCCTGGTGCCGTGGTCACCCGAGCTCGCCGCAAAACATCCTTCGCAGTCGACTTCGCCAAGATCCACTCGGTCAAGGAGATCCTGGGCACCACCACGCTGACGGACACCGTTGACGCCGCACTCGACGAGGTCATCCAGATGCAGCAAAGGCGACGGGTGGTCGAGCTGCTCTTCACCCCCGGGCGCCTCCAGCTCGACGACCCCCAGGTGATGGCCGGCGCTTGGCGCTGAGCCACCCGCGGTGGCGGTCTACCTCGCCGACAAGAGCGCTCTGACGCGGCGAGACACAGCGCCACAGGTTCGCCACATCGTCGAACCCCTGCTTCTCGCCGGCCGCATTGCGACCTGTGGCATCGTCGACCTCGAGCTGCTGTACAGCGCGCCTGACCCCGCCACCTACGCCGAGCTCGCCGCTGCCCTTCGCGGTATGCCACGTGTGCCGGTCACCGACGAGGCGGTCGAACGGGCGCTAGCCGTCCAGGCTCAGCTGGCCTCGGCCTCGGAGCACCGATCCGTACCGCTGCCGGATCTCATCATCGCTGCGTGCGCCGAGGCGGCCGGCCTCATCATCCTGCACTATGACGCCGACTACGAGCGCATCTCTCGCCTCACAGGCCAACCCGTGCAGTGGATCGTTCCCCGAGGAAGCGTCTCCTAGTCGGCGGCGCCAGACGACCCTCCGCAACACCCGGGGCATCACCGACCCGGCCGCCTCAGTGCGCCGGCGGATCATCGAGCCCGCCCCCCTGCCTTCGGGTCCCCGCTCCGCGCTTGACGACGACCGGTCAGGAGCAGGCAGGGCCGATGGTCCGAGCGCTTCCGTCGGAAGCGCTTCCGGTGATGTCAGCCGTCGTCGCCCCCTCCATCAACGGAATCTCCAGCGGGACCATGACGGGCTGCTCGAGGTCATCGGCTGGGTTGGTTCGGACGCCGAGGAGTGGCTCCGGCGCGCCAGCAGGGTCAGTCCAACGCTGGCCGCAAGGCCGTAGCTCTCCGCTGACCGGATCCTTGAGCATCGCCGACGCCGGTCGCCAGTGACGTGAGGATCGGGCCGGTTGAGCTAGAGCTCCTCGATGCCGCTCGGCCGAGCCGTCTTCGGCTCCGGCGAGGGGGCACTGTCCAGGCGGCTCGATGTGTTCTGCGAGAAGCCCCTGGCCCTTTAGCTCACGGTCGGCTTCGCTCAGTCGAGACCCCCGACGATGAGGTCGGCCGCCGGGACGGCGTCGATGCGGTCTGCTAGAGGGAACCGGGCGGTCCCGGCGTGGGCGACTACGATGCGGTCGAGCTCGAGGTCGGAGAGGGCAACACGCATCGACTTTGTCAGCGTCGGCCGGTCGGTGCGCTTCACCTCGACGCCGAACCGCCGTTGGTCGACCGTCACGATGAGATCGAGTTCGGCGCCAGCGTGGGTCGCCCAGAACCAGGGGTTGGTGACCTCGAGACGGGCCACCAACTGTTCGACGACGAATCCCTCCCAGCTGGCACCGACCTTGGGGTGGCCAGCCAGGTCGTCGTGGTCGGCGATGCCGAGGAGTGCGTGCAGCAGGCCGCTGTCGCGGATGTACACCTTCGGCGCCCGCACCTGGCGTTTGCTGATGTTGACAAACCACGGTTGTAGCTGGCGGATGACCAGGGCGTCGCTGAGGGCATCGAGGTACCGTCGCACTGTCGGTTGGGACACGCCGAGGGCTCGGGCCAGTTCGGCACCGTTCCAGGTCTGGGCGTGGTAGTGGGCCAACATGGTCCAGAAGCGGCGCATGGTCGAGGCCGGCACCCGAACGCCGAGTTCGGCGAGGTCACGTTCGAGGAAGGTGCTGATGTAGTCGTCGCGCCAGGCCCGCGATGCGGCGTCGTCGTCGGCGAGGTAGGCGAGGGGCAGCCCGCCGCGCTGCCACAACCTCGGGAGCGCCTCGGCGTCGAGGTCGCCGAGGCGAAACCCACCGAGGTCGATGGTGGTGACTCGACCGGCGAGCGACTCGGCGGCAAGTCCAACGAGGTCGGGCGACGCACTGCCGAGGACGAGGAACCGGCCCGGTCGGCGGTCCTGGTCGACCAGCACCCGCAGGACCCCGAACAGATCAGGCTGTCGCTGGGCTTCGTCGATGATGACGGTGCCGTCCCGCTCGGCCAGGACGAGGGTCGGCTCCGCGAGGCGGGCCAGATCGCGGGGGTCCTCGAGGTCAAAGACGTTCCCTGCCTGCGCTTGCACGACTGACCGGGCGAGGGTGGACTTGCCGGCCTGACGAGGCCCGGTCACCAGCACGACCGGTGCCCGGCCGAGGGCGCGACGCAGTCGAGCTTCGTCGATGGGGCGGACAACCAGCACCGCCGGCACACTACCACGAAAATCGAACCCACAATATTGAATATGCAAGGCAAAAGCTGGGCCGCGTGGTCGCTCGCTGCACGGGCCCCTCCCGGAGTGAGCGACATCGGGCTCCCCATTGAACGGTCCACCGCGGACGCCAGAAGAAGGTGGTGCCACGTAGACGGCCAACGCGTCCCTGGTTCCCGCTTCGATGCCCCCGCCATCCAGGCCGTCCTGACCGCGCTGGTGGCCTTGCGCGCGTGCTGCCCAACGGGGTTCGCCAACCGCGACCTGCGGGTCTGGAGGTAACCACCATAATGCCGCCGTTGCCGCTATTCTGGCGTCATGACCTCGACGATCACGATCCGCAACGTCCCGCAGTCGGTGCGCGACACGCTCGCCGCACGGGCGGCCCAGGCGGGCCAGTCCTTGCAGGAGTACATGCTCGGCCACGCCAAGCAGCTCGCCCGCCGACCGACGAACGCCGAGATCGTCGAGCGCATGCGTCGGCGGGTGGCAGCCACGGGAAGTGACGTGAGCAGCGCCGACATCGCCCAGATCGTGCGCGCCGAACGTGACCGGCAGTGATCGTCGTCGACGCTTCCACGCTCGTGGCCGCCGCCGTGCCGGCCGACGACGACGCGGGCTGGGCGCGAGAGCTGCTGGCCGCCGACGACCTGGCCGCGCCACACCTAGCTCCGTGCGAAGCCCAGCAGGCCGTCCGCCGACTGGTGCAGCAGCAACGGCTGAGCGTTGAGGTGGGCAATCAGGCTCAACGTGACCTCGCCGACCTCACCCTGGATCTGCACCCTTTCCGGCCGTTCGCCGACCGGGTCTGGTCACTCCGTGGGAACCTCACCACCTACGACGCCTGGTACGTCGCCCTCGCCGAAGCCCTCGAGGCACCGCTGGCCACCCTCGATCGCCGCCTCGCCACCGCACCGGGAATCGCCTGCGAGGTGCTCGTCCCCTGACGAGGGACAGCGTGGCGTCAACGGGTGCGACCGACGCCCGACCGTGGCGTGAGGAGCGCCACGATGATAGACGACACCGGCGACCACGGCCATGGTCCCGGCGAGGGGCGCCGGAGCATGCTCTGCGCTACTCCGAGCGCGACAGCGGCGAGGAGGAAGACGGGGCCCGGGGTCACCTTCCCAGGTACTTGGCCCGCAGCTCATCAGCGGTGATGACCCTGCCGGTGGTCAGGTCCTCGCGGCCGGCGGCGATCTCCTCGAGCGCCGCCGGGTCCGACAGCAGGTCCAGCGTGTCTTCGAGAGCGGCCAGGTCGGCAGGGCTCATGATGACGGCCGCGGGCGGCCGTGACGGGTGAGGACGATGCGTTCGTGGGCGCCCTCGACCCGATCGACGATCTCGGAGAGGTGCGCCTTGATCTCCGCCAGCGGCAGGGTGTCAGACATGACCAGAATTGTAGTCACGCGCTCCGCTGAAGCACCTGTCCCTCCTCGGCGCCGAGCCCGACAGGGTT
>JBBSHM010000108.1:0-8369 GCA_038253125.1 Acidimicrobiales bacterium | reverse complement strand
GTCTGGGTCAGGTTCTCCTTCGGGTCGCCGGCCCGGGCGATGCCGAAGTCGGCCACCTTCACCTGGCCCTGCTCGTCGAGCAGGATGTTGCCCGGCTTGACGTCGCGGTGGATTACGCCGTGGCGGTGGGCGTTCGACAGGGCGGCGGCGGTGCCGGCGGCGATCTGGGCGGCGCGGTCAGGCTGCAGCCTTCCCTCGTTCCTGATCACCTGCGACAGCGGCTGGCCGCTGACGTACTCCATGACGATGAAGTAGGTGCCCTCCTCCTCACCCCAGTCGAAGATCGACACGATGTTCTGGTGGGAGAGGTTGGCCGCCGCCTGCGCCTCACGGCGGAAGCGCTCGACGAAGGAGCGGTCGATGCTGAGCTCAGGGAACAGCACCTTCAGGGCGACGGGACGGTCGAGGAGAAGGTCGTGGGCCAGGTAGACCTCGGCCATCCCGCCACGGGCGATGTGCCGGTTCAGCTCGTAGCGTCCGTTGTAGACGCGCTGCTGCTGGGTGGACATTTGCCGTAGATCGTAGGCGGTGGGTCCCCGGCGTCCGCAGCCACCCGCGCCGCGCGCGGTCGCGGCAGTGCGCGACAATGGTCAGGGTGGCCAGGAGCGAGGATCGGGGCTGGATCACCGCTGTCAACGCCGCCGCGGTGCGCCTGGCCGCCGAGTCCGGCGACGAGGTGGACCTGGTCCTGGCCCACCTGAGCCCGGCCGGCGCCGCCTCCCGGCAGCTGGCCAGGCAGGTGACCCGGCTGGAGGAGAGCGCCGAGCTCAGCGAGGTCGCCGCCGACCTGGCCGCGCTGCTGTGGGCCGAGTGCGCGAACGTCCCGCCGATCGCCACGATCCTGGCGGAGCCGTCGGCGGCCGCCGCCATGGAAGCGGTGGCCGAGGCCCGCCGGGTGGCTTCGGCCCGCCTGGCCGCCGGGGCCTCCGGCATCCGCGCTGGCGAGCCGGCGACCGCTCCGACGGCGGCTGATCTCCTACGCCGGTCGGCCGCCGCGTCGCAGGCGCAGGCGCAGGCCCAGGCCCAGGCGCAGGCGCAGCCTGTAGCCACGGCCCGGCCGGCCGCCTCCGCTTCCGACTCTGTGTCCGCCGCTGAGCTGGCCGACGATCCCGAGCCGGCGGGCGTCGTCGACTTCGGCCCCCCCGGCGAACCGCCTGCTCGCTCAACCGCAGCCGCCATCCTGCGCCTCGGCCGCCGCCTCCGCCGGGCTTAGCCGACGCCTCTCTAGCCGACGCTGTCCTAGCCGGGGGTGGGCGGCTGGGCCAGCGCCGCCTTCAGGACGGCCTGGGCGACGGGCGCGGCGATCGTGCCGCCGGTGGCTTCGCTCACGCCGGGCTGGCTCTCGACGATGACCGATACGGCCACCCTCGGCGCATCGGCCGGTGCGAAGGCGGTGAGCCAGGCGTGGGCGTTGTTGCCGGTGGTCTGGGCCGTGCCGGTCTTGGCTGCCACCTGGACGCCGGGCACCGCCGCCCGGGTCGCTGTGCCCCGCTGCACGACCCCCACCATCAGGTCCTTCAGGCTGGCGGCGTCCTGTGCGGTCATCGGCTGCTTCCACGCCCTGGGCTGGGCCGTGCGCACGACCTGGCCCTGCACGTCGGTCACCCGGGACAGGACGTGCGGCTCCATGATCGTGCCGCCGTTCGCCACCGCGCACGACACCAGGGCCATCTGCAGCGGGGTGGCACTGACGTCGAGCTGGCCGATGGCCGACGTGGCCAGCTGCGGCTCGGTGCGCAAACCGGCGAGGTCGGGGAACGAGCTGGCGGCCGGCGCCGGCAGGTCGAGGGGCGGCCGCTCGTTCCAACCGAACGACAGCGCCTCGTCGCGCAGCGCCGGGCCGCCGAGGTCTATGCCGAGCTGGCCGAAGCCGGTGTTGCAGCTGATCCGCAGCAGATCGGGCAGCGTCCCGCCGCAGGTCTCACCGCCGAAGTTGGACAGGTCACGGGAAGTGCCCTTCAGGTTGAGCGCCTTCAGCTGCGGGTAGCTCTTGGCCACCAGGTCGGGTCGTGAGCCGATGGCGGCGCTGGCCGTCACCAGCTTGAACGTGGAACCGGGGGAGTACCGCTCCCGGTAGGCACGGGGCAGCATCGGCTTGGCCGGGTCGGCCTGGTAGGCGTTCCACGCCTTTTGCACGGCCTTCAGGTCGTGGCCGGCCAGCGGGTTCGGGTCGAAGGTCGGGAACGAGACCATGGCCAGCAGGGCGCCGCTGCGGGGGTCGACGGCCACCACCGCGCCCCGCCGGTTGCCGAGGGCGTCGGCCGCCGCCTTCTGCACCGCCGGCTGGATGGTGAGGGTGACGTCGTTCGTGCGCGGCGTGGCGGACAGGAGGTCGTCCAGGCTGTTGATCGTCACCTTGCGACCGGCCAGCTCGGGCGAGAACTGGCGTTCAACGCCGTCACTGCCGAAGTTGAAGGAGAAGAAGCCGAGCACCGGCGAGTAGAGCGGGCCCTCCGGGTAGCGGCGCTGGCGCTTCAGGGTGTCGTCGGTGGGCACGCTGTCGGCCAGCACCGTGCCGTCGGCGGCCAGGATGCGGCCCCGCTCCCGGCTGAAGTCGACGACGATGGCCCTGGTGTTGCGGGGGTCGTTCGACAGGTGGCCGGCTTGGCGCAGCTGCAGGTTGTTCAGCTGGGCGAACAGCAGTCCGAACAGCACGAGCAGGGCGATGCCCAGCCGTCGGATCTGGACGTTCACCGGCTGCGGTCGGGGCTGGCTTGGCTGTGCTGGTCGGAGATCCGCAGCAGCAGGGCGATGAGGATGAAGTTGGCGACGAGCGAGCTGCCGCCGTAGGACACGAACGGCAGGGTGATGCCTGTCAGCGGCACGACGCGGGTGATGCCGCCGATGATGATGAACGCCTGCAGCCCGAGCACGAGGGTGAGCCCGGCCGCCAACAGCTTCTCAAAGGGGTGCTCGGTGCGCAGGGCGATGCGCAGGCCGCTGCCGATGAGCAGGACGAAGGCGATCAGAACCGCAGTGGTGCCGAGCAGCCCTAGCTCCTCTCCGATGGCTGCGAAGATGAAGTCGGTGGCGGCGGCGGGGATGCGCTGGGGGCTGCCGAGGGCCAGGCCGGTGCCGGTGACCCCGCCTGACCCGAAGGCGAACATCGACTGCACGATCTGGTAGCCCTTGCCCTGGGCGGTGGACCACGGGTCGAGCCAGGTCTCCACCCGGGTCTGCACGTGGTTGAACGCCTTGTAGGCGCCGACGCTGGCCAGTGCGAACAGGACGCCGCCCCCGAGGAGGTAGGCGGCCTGTCCGGTGGCCAGCCACAGCAGGCCGATGAACAGGCCGAAGAACAGCAGCGACGAGCCGAGGTCGCGCTCGGCCACCATCACCACGATCGACACGCCCCAGGCGGCCAGCAGTGGCAGGAGGATCCGCAGGCGGGGCCGGGGCAGGCGCAGGGGCCCGACCCGGATGCGGTCGGCCAGCAGCTCACGGCGCTCGACCAGGTACGAGGCGAAGAAGATGGCCAGCACGATCTTGGCCAGCTCGGCGGGCTGGAAGCCGATGGGGCCGAGCCGTATCCAGATGCGGGCCCCGTTGATGTTGCGACCCAGCCCGGGCAGCAGCGGCAGCAGGAGCAGGATGAGCCCGACAGCCAGGAACGTGTACCGGTAGCGCTCCAGGTCCCGGGCCCGCCGCACGACGAGGAGGGTGCCGACGAAGGCCGCCACCCCGACCGCCGTCCACGTGGCCTGGAGGGCGGCGAGGTTGCTGTTCAGGCGCGTGATCATCGTGTAGCCCAGGCCGTTCAGCAGCAGGGCCACCGGCAGGATGACCGGGTCGGCGGCGGGCGCCAGCTTGCGAACGGCCAGGTGGGCGGCCAGGAGCAGCACCACCATCACCCCGGCCAGCCCGAGGAGGCCGGCGGGTGGCTGCCCGACTTTGCCCAGGCTGGCCAAGGTGAGCGCCCCGACCGTCAGCAGCCCGACCAGGAGGACGAGCCCCAGCTCGGTGCGGCGGCGGCGGGGGGCCTCAACCGCAGCCGTCACCGGCCCACCCCGCTCACGGACCGGGAACCGGGCTGGTGACGGAGCCATCGCGGCCGGGGGCGGCGGCACCCGTCGTCGGTGAGGAGCCAGCCGTTCCGGTCGAGGCGGGGGGAACGACGGCGGGGGGAACGACGACGCCAGCGCCCGGTGTGATCGTGCCGTCCTGCAGGGCGGTGCGGGTGATGCCGTCGATGTACCGCTCGGCCTCGGCCCGATCGCCCACCCGCTTGCCTCGGGCCAGCTCGGTCCGCACCGCCGCCGGCAGCTGGTTGACCTGCAGCGGCTTGCGCTCGACCAGCGTGCCCCCCCTCCTCACCACGACGTCGTTGCCGTCCAGGCCCACGGCCCAGGCGGGGCCGCCGCGGGAGACGATCACGGCGGCGGCTACCAGCACCCCGAGCAGCACGACGACGAAGGCCAGGACCCGCCAGGTCAAAAGACGGGGGCGGGCTGCGTCGGGCGACGGGCCGGCGGCCTGCATGAGCGAGCGGTCCTGGGTGGCGGAGGTCGACGGCGCCTTCCGACGGGCCGGCGGCTCGATACCGGCCGCTGGCGCTCCCCCGCTGGCAGCCGAGCGGGCCGTGGACGCCTCCCCGGCCTCGTCGAGAGCGGCGCTGGCTGCCACCGCCCGGCTCTGCTGGTCCCCGTCGAGGACGTCGAGCACGATCACCGTGATGTTGTCGCGCCCGCCGGCCTCGTTGGCCCACATGACCAGCTGCGAGGCGGCGTCCTCAGGGTCGGCGTGGTTGGTCAGGACCCGGGCGATCAGCTCGTCGCCCACCTCGTCCCACAGGCCGTCGGAGCACAGCAGCAGGCGATCACCGGTCAGCGGCTCGAGGAGGTCGACGTCTACCTCGACGTCGTCGCCCACGCCGAGCGCCCTGGTGAGCTGGCTGCGCCGGGGGTGGCTCTCGGCCTGGGCGCGGGTCAGCTGGCCCGAGCGGACCGCCTCCTGCACGAACGAGTGGTCCTTGGTGAGCTGGACCAGCTCGTGGTCGCGAAGCAGGTAGGTGCGTGAGTCGCCGACGTTGGCTACGGCCAGCTTGCCGCCCTCGACGACGGCGACGGCGGTTACCGTGGTGCCCATGCCCCGGTAGGAGGGATCCTCGTCGCCCCGCTGCCACACCGCCCCGTTGGCCAGCCGCACGGCCTGACGCACGTCGTCGAGGGATCCCGGGGCCTCGTAGGCGTCGCGCATGGCATCGACCGCCTCACGGCTGGCCACCTCGCCGGCCACGTGGCCGCCCATTCCGTCGGCTACCACGAACAGGGCGTCGTCGACGAGCAGAAGGTCGTCCTGGTTGTTCTCGCGCAGGTGCCCAACGTCGCTGGCCGCCGCCCCCCGGAGGCGCAGGCTCATGGCAGCACCTCAAGCTCGACGTTGGGGCCGATGCACAGGCGGTCGCCCGACGACAGGCGGGTAGGCGCGGTGATGCGCCGGCCGTTGACGAGGGTGCCGTTGCGCGAACCCAGGTCGTCGACCACCAGGCTCTGGCCTTGCCGGGACAGGCGGGCATGGCGGGACGACACGGTGGGGTCGTCCAGCAGGATGGTGCAGCCGGGGGCACGGCCGAGCGTCGCCTCCTCGTCGGTGACCTGGAACGAGGTGCCGGACAGCGCCGGCGGTCGCACCACCCGGAGCCGACGGGGGAGCTCTGACTGCGGCGCCGGGATCGGGGCCGGCGCCGCCCGGGGCAGAGGGGCGGCGGGGCGGGCGGCGGCCCGGGCGGCCTGGGGCACCGGAGCTGGCGCCGGGACTGGCGCCGGGGCCGGGGCTGCCGGCTGGCGCACCTCGGCCCACACCGCCCGCAGAACCCGCAGGAAGAACAGGTAGAGCACGGCGACCAGGCAGAACTTGAGCAGGGTCAGCACCGAGTCAGGCATCAGACGGCCTCGAACCGCACCGGGACGGCCCCGATCAACAGGTCGTCACCGTCGGCCAGGCGGGTGCGGGCGATGCCCTGCCCGTTCACCCGCGTGCCGTTGCGGCTGCCGAGGTCGACCACCTCGAAGCCGTCGCCGTCCCGGCGCACCTCGGCGTGGTTGCGGCTCACCGTCGGGTCGTCCAGCACCACGTCGCAGGTGTCCTGGCGCCCGATGCTGACCGACTCGGCATCGAGCGACACCCGCCGGCCCCCCGGCACCATGAGGCTGCCCACGGGTCCCCCGCCAGCGGCCGGGCGCACCTCGGCGTCCAGCTCGAACGTGCCAGGTGAGAGGCGGGGGTCCTCGACCACCCACACCGCCACCCGGCCGAGGAAGGCGTACCCCTCGGCCCGGGCGTGCTCGCGGGCGGCCTCGGCCAGCTCGTCGCACAGCACAGCCTCGAACGAGGCGAAGCGCTCGTGGTCGGGCGGGCTCAGCCGGTAGGAGAAGGCGTTGGGCGCCACGCGCCGCCCGGACGGCCCGACCCGACGGTCCCGGTCCATCTGCCGGGCCAGGCGCCGCCCGAGTTCCACCGGCTCCAGCCCGGAGCGGAACGCCTTGGCGAACACGCCCTCGAACAGGCGCTCGAGGCGCCGCTCGAACTGCTGGAGACCCATCGCGTGGATCGTACGGCGGCCCGAGCCGACCAGGCGGCCGGTGCCCAACCCGCTGGCTCTACCTCCCCCGGCAGGGCTACGCTGACCCGTCCTGTCCCTCGGGCGAGTGGCGGAATAGGCAGACGCGCTGGCTTCAGGTGCCAGTGAGGGAGACCTCGTGGGGGTTCAAGTCCCCCCTCGCCCACCGCTCATTGGTCAGATAGCCAAGAGATCAGTGTTCAAGCGTCCACTTTGCAGTCCGACTTGGGATCTCAGTCCCAGGAGGTCTCGACGTGTCACCGGAGCAGTCCGACGCGGGGTCCCCTCGATCTGCGGGCGTACCCGCCCGCCGTGGCCTCCTCGCCGGCTCGCTGGAGCCACGCCATCCGACATCTCGATCCGGAGTCGCGGCTGCGCCTCCGTGAGCTGGCCGACCTCGACAGCTTCGACGGCGTCTCGGTGGTCGCCGTCCTGCGTCACCGCTTCTGGGAGCTCCGTGGGGGTCCGCTCCTGGCGGGGGCCTCCAAGGTCGACGCGCAGCAGCGGGTCACCGTACCGATCGGTGTGCGGCATCAGCTCGGGCTAGAGGCTTCTGTCATCGTCAGCCTGGCTGCCGATCACAGCCGGATCGTGGTGTGGCCCACCTTCGACATCGACCAAGTGCTGGAGGTTCGACCGTGAGCGACACGTCCCTGCGAGCCCGCGTTGCCTTGAGGGAGCTCGAAGCCATGGGCCTCACCATCGATGACCTTCTCGCCGCCGCCGGTCAGCCCGGGGGTCCCCGGCCGGTCGGGCCGACGGTGAGGGACTACGTGCCGGTGGTGGCCGAGGGCTTCCAGCCCCGCTCGCGACGCACCTACAACTCCTACTGGCGGCTGGCCGTCGAGCTCCTCGGCGACATCGCACTCGACCGGGTCACCGTCGACGACCTCAGGACCGTCGCCGACGAGGCCGCCCGCCGCGCCCGGAAGCGCCGACCAGGAAGCGACGGTCGCGCCAGTCGGGAGAGCTGCATCGCGGCACTGCGCGCCGTCTTCACCCGGGCGCAGAAGGCCGGGCTCGTTCAGACGAACGTGGCGTTCCTGGTCGACAAGCCCCGCCGACTCCCCAACCGCCGCCGGGCGCTGAACCAGGCCGAGCTGAACGACCTGTGGGCCGCGGTTGCCGCCACGACGAGGGATCCTGAGCTTGATCTGCTCCTTGTGCGCTTCCATCTCGAGTCCGGTGCCCGTCGGATGGGGGCTATCAACCTCCGGCTCAGGGACCTCGACCACACGCGCCAGACCGTCTGGCTGCGCGAGAAGTTCGGGACCGAGCGAGAGCAGCCGATCGGCCGCCACCTCCTGGAGTCGATCAGTCAGCTCGCTGAAGCGCGGGGGTCGATCGGCCCGGACGACAACGCCCTGATGACGCTTAATCGAGGCGGCGGCGCACGTGCGCCCCTGACGGGCCGGACCTACGACCGCATCTTCACCCGGGCCCACCGCTCGAGCCGGCTGAGGAGGTGGGCGCGGACCCTGGCCAGCTCCTCGGCCTGGTCCAGGAGGTCCCGGGCTCCCAGGTCTGCGCTCACCTCCTCGAGGGTGGCGATGACGTCGAGGACCTCGTCCTTGCTGAGGGTGAGCGTCGGGCGGAAGCCGCCGAAGAGGCGAGGGGGTCGGGGGTGACCTCGGGCGGCGAAGCCCGAGGGCGAACGGGGGCAAGTGGACGGCGGAGGCGCCCGAGTACCGGAGACGAGCCCAGCGAGACGGGGACACGCAGGGGGACCCGCCCCTTGCGGCCGGGGAGGCACCCCTTGAGCGGAGGGCCCGCAGTGACGACCCCACCGAGGCTGACCTGGTGGCCAAGT
>JBBSHM010000107.1:0-8446 GCA_038253125.1 Acidimicrobiales bacterium | reverse complement strand
TGCCCCCCGCCGCCGGGGCACGCGTGGGACCGCTGTCGACGACTCGGCCTACGGCACCCGAACCGTCGTCGAGCGCGAGCGCTACTAGCCACCCACCGCTCCTCTATCGGGGCCGACCGGGGCGCCCACCCGGAGCACCGCTCCGGGCGGTCCCGCGCCCGGGCGGCGATGAAGCGGGCGGGCGGAGCGGTCAGGCGGAGAGGGGGTTCGTGGCCTCGGTGTCGATGCCGAAGCGCTCGATGGCCTGGGCCACCTCCTGGGTCTTGGCGTCGCCGGCCTCGGCCAGGGCGGCCAGGGTGGCCACCACGATGTGGGCGGCGTCGACCTCGAAGTGGCGGCGGAGGGCCGGGCGGGTGTCGCTGCGGCCGTAGCCGTCGGTGCCGAGAGGGGTGAACCCCCGGTCGGCCAGGAAGCGGCCTACCTGGTCGGGCACCGCCTTCATGAAGTCGCTCACGGCGATGATAGGGCCGGCCGACGGGGCCAGCCGACTTCCGACCACCGACGGGCGCGGCGGCTCGGCCGGGTGCAGGCGGTTCCAGCGCTCGGCGGCCAGCGCATCCTCGCGTAGCCCCTTGTAGGAGGTGACCGACCAGGCCGAGGCGGCCACGTCGAACTCGTCGGCCAGAAGCTTGCGGGCCTCGAGGGCGGCCACGTTGGCACTGCCGCTGAACAGCAGGGTGGCCGTGCGGCTGGGGCCCTCGGGCGCCGCCGCGAAGCGGTAGACGCCGCCGGTGATGTCGTCATCGGTGACCCCCTCGGGACGGGCCGGCATCTGCTGGTTCTCGTTGTAGAGGGTCAGGTAGTAGAAGCGGTCCTCGGGTCTCTCGCCGTACATCCGGCGGATGCCGTCCTTGACGATGACCGCCGTCTCGTAGGCGAAGGCCGGGTCGTAGGCGCACAGGTTGGGCACGGTGGAGCCGAGCAGCAGGCTGTGCCCGTCCTCGTGCTGCAGGCCCTCGCCGTTCAGCGTGGTGCGCCCGGCGGTGGCCCCGCACAGGAAGCCCCGGCCGCGGCTGTCGCCGAAGGCCCAGATCAGGTCCCCCACCCGTTGGAAGCCGAACATCGAGTAGAAGATGAAGAACGGCACCAGCGGCACCCCCCAGTTCGCATAGGCGGTGCCGGCGGCGGTGAAGCTGGCCATCGAACCGGCCTCGGATATGCCCTCCTCCAGGATCTGGCCCGAGGCGGACTCCCGGTACGACAGCTGCAACCCGGAGTCGACCGGGTCGTACTTCTGCCCGAACGGGGCGTAGATCTTGACCTCGGCGAACAGTGCGTCCATGCCGAAGGTGCGGGCCTCGTCGGGGATGATCGGGACCACCCGCGAGCCCATGGCCTTGTCCCGCAGCAGGTTCCGCAGCAGCTTGGTGAAGGCCATGGTGGTCGACACCTCCTGGCTTCCCGACCCCTGGTCGAACTCGGCGAACACCTCATCGGCGGGCTGGGCGAACGTGTGCCTGCGCACCACCCGGCGGGGCAGCGACCCGCCAAGCTGCTGACGGCGGGCCATCAGGTACTCGTGCGCCTCGCTGCCCTCGGCCGGCCGGTAGTAGGGCGGATCATCGGCGTCGAGCGCCTCGTCGGGGATCTCGTCCTCCAGGTGGAGCCGGTCCCGCAGGGCCCGCAGCTGGCTGCGGTTCATCTTCTTGATCTGGTGGGTGGCGTTGCGGGCCTCGATCCCGGGCCCGAGCGTCCAGCCCTTGATGGTCTTGGCCAGGATGACGGTGGGGCTGCCCTCGTGCTCGACCGCCGCCTTGTAGGCGGCGTAGAGCTTGCGGTAGTCGTGGCCGCCACGGGGCAGGGTGGCCAGCTCGTCGTCCGACAGGTGGTCGACCATCTTGCGCAGCCGGGGGTCGGGGCCGAAGAAGCTCTCCCGCACGTACGCCCCGCCCCGGGTGGCGTAGTTCTGGAACTCGCCGTCGCACGTGTCGTTCATCTTGTTCAGCAGCACGCCGTCGGTGTCGCGGTGCAGCAGCTCGTCCCACCGGGAGCCCCACACCACCTTGATGACGTTCCAGCCCGCGCCCCGGAACGAGGCCTCGAGTTCCTGGATGATCTTGCCGTTGCCCCGCACCGGGCCGTCCAGGCGCTGCAGGTTGCAGTTCACGACGAAGATCAGGTTGTCGAGCTGGTCCCGGGCGGCCAGCGACAGGGCGCCCAGGGACTCCGGTTCGTCGCACTCGCCGTCGCCCAGGAAGGCCCACACCCGCGCCTTGCTGGTGTCGGCCAGGCGACGGTTCTGGAGGTAGCGGTTGAACTGCGCCTGGTAGATGGCGTTGATCGGCCCGATGCCCATCGACACCGTCGGGTACTCCCAGAAATCGGGCATCAGCCGGGGGTGGGGGTAGGAAGACAGGCCGACCCGGCCCACCTCCTGGCGGAAGTGGTCGAGGTCGTCCTCGCCCAGGCGGCCCTCGAGGAAGGCGCGGGCGTAGATGCCGGGAGCGGCGTGGCCCTGAAAGTAGACCTGGTCTCCGAAGCCGCCGTCGTCCTTGCCCCGGAAGAAGTGGTTGAACCCGACCTCGATCAGCGACGCCGAGCTGGCGTAGCTGGACAGGTGGCCGCCGATCCCGTCGGAGCGGATCTGGGCCCTGGTCACCATCACCGCCGCGTTCCAGCGGATGAAGGCCCGGATGCGCCGCTCCAGGTGCTCGTTGCCAGGGAACCACGGCTCGAACTCGGGCGGGATGGTGTTGATGTACGGCGTGGACACACTCGCCGGGAAGCCCACCTGCTGGGACGTGGCCCGTTGCAGCATCCGCATCAGCAGGTAACGGGCCCGGTTCCGCCCGTGGTGGTCGACGATCGCGTCAAAGCTGTCGAGCCACTCCTGGGTCTCCGATGGATCGATGTCGGGGAGCTGGTGGCTGAACCCGTCGAAGATCATCCCATCGTCCATGCTCCGATCTTCCCACGGAACGGGGTACGAACCGGACGTAACCTCTCCGGGGTGTGAGCGACCGGACGCCAGGAGCATGAGCCCGACGACCAGCGTCTACACCGACGGGGCGTGCAGCGGGAACCCGGGGCCGGGCGGTTGGGCGTGGGCCGTGCCGGGGGGCCGGTGGCGCAGCGGGTTCGCCGCCTCCACCACCAACCAGAGGATGGAGCTGGCGGCGGTGCTCGACGCCTGCGAGCAGCTGGAGGGCCGGCTGGTCATCGTCAGCGACTCGACCTACGTCGTCAACTGCTGGCGGGACAGGTGGTACGTGAGCTGGATGGCCAAGGGCTGGAAGAACAGCCAGCGCCAGCCGGTGGCCAACCGTGACATCTGGGAGCCGCTGGTGGTCCACTTCCAGTCGGGCCGGCTGATCCTGCAGTGGGTCAAGGGCCACTCGGGCGACCCCATGAACGACCTGGTGGACCGTTTGGCCGTGCGGGCCTGCGTCGAGCAGAAGGGTGGCGGCGGCGAGCGCCCACCGGCGGGTGGGGTGGAGGCGGCCGGTCCGGCCGACCTGGTGGCCGAGAAGGTCGTCGACCTGGCCGGTCACCCCGTACTGGTCGCCGGCCTGCGGCCGCCCGGCCTCGGGGGCTACGAGCCGAACCCGATGGCCGACCGGGCCCGGGACCTCCTCCGGGCCCGCCTGCTGGCCGAGAAGCTGCTGCACCCCGACCTCGTCGTGCTCTCGGGGATGGACCTCGGCGCTCCGCTGCTCGGGGTCGAGGCGGCAGCGTCGCTCGGCCTGCCCTACGTCTCGGTGCTGGCCTACCCGGCGATGGAGTCGGTGTGGCGGCCCGAGGCGCAGGAGCACCACCGGGCCCTGCTGGGCGGCGCCCGCGAAGTCGTCACCGTGGGCCGCAAGGCGCCGGCCACCAAGCAGCAGGCCGGGATGGCTCTCGGCCGGCGCAACGACTGGCTGGCCCGTCACGCCACCGACGCCGTGGTGGTCACCGACGGTCGTGACGGGGCGACGCTCAAACAGCTGAAGACCCTCGAGGCGCGCCTTGGAGCCGACCATGTCCAGCTCGTCGAACCCTGACCCCCGGTTCTGTCGGGAGTTCCTGTCGCTCAGCGGGGTGTTACTCCCGACAGCTCGCCATGGAGAGCCCTGAGGTGACCGTTGCCGAAGCCGCCTTCCACCAGCTCGTCGCCGGCCTCGACTACCCCATGTTCATCGTCACCGCCGACGTGGAGGGCACGCCGGCGGGCTGCCTGGTGGGCTTCACCACCCAGTGCAGCATCCAGCCCGCTCGCTTCATCGTCTTCCTGTCGAAGAAGAACCACACCTACCGCACCGCCCGGGCGGCCGAGTTCCTCGGTGTGCATGTCCTCGGGCCGGATGCCTTCGCGCTGGCCGAGCTCTTCGGTCACCGGTCAGGTGACCGTGGCGACAAGTTCGCAAGCTGCTCCTGGCACAGCGGACCTCGTGGAGTGCCGATCATCGAGGGCTCCGGCGGGTGGTTCGTGGGCCAGGTCCTGGCCCACGTGGACGGCGGCGACCATCTGGGGTTCCTCCTCGAGCCCGTCGAGGCCGGGAAGCCAGACCAGCCCGTCGGCCTCGGGTTCCAGGACGTGAAGGGGATCGAGCCGGGCCACGAGCCGTGAGCTGTGCACGGGGCCACGCCGGGGCCGTCTTGGAGCGTCCTCACACCGCTTCGACCTGCCGGCCCGGTGGATGAACGGCTAGGAAGCGGGGCGTGAGGGTCGGGGTGGACACCGGGGGGACGTTCACCGACGTGGTGGCCGAGGACGGTCGCATCGTCAAGGTGCCGTCGACGCCTCGGGATCCGTCCCGGGCGGTCGCCGCCGGTGTGGCCGGGTTCGCACCGGACGTGCTGGCCCACGGCACCACGGTGGCGACCAACGCCCTGCTCGAACGGCGGGGGGCGGTGGTCGCCCTGGTCACCAACGCCGGCTTCGCCGACCTCATCGAGATCGCCCGGCAGGACCGGCCGGCCCTGTACGACCCGACGGCGCGGCGGCCACCGCCGCTCGTCCCCCGCCCGCTGCGGCTCGAGGTCGAGGGGCGGATCGGCCCCTCGGGTGAGGAGCTCACCCCCCTCGGCCCGGTGCCCGAGGTGCCCGAAGGGGTGCAGGCCGTGGCCGTGTGCCTGCTGCACAGCGATCTCGATCCGTCCCACGAGCGGGCCGTGGCCGAGGAGCTGCGGGCCCGGGGCCTGGAGGTCACCTGCAGCTTCGAGGTGTCGCCCCAGCACCGCGAGTACGAGCGGCTGTCGACCACGGTGGCCAACGCCTACCTCCGGCCCCTCTGCGCCGAGTACCTGGGCCGGCTGGCGTCGCTGGCCACCGAGGCGCTGGTGCTCACCTCGGCCGGCGGCCTGGTGCCGGTCGACGAGGCGGCCCGGGTGCCGGCCCGCCTGCTGCTCTCGGGCCCGGCCGGCGGGGCCTCGGCCGCCGGCTGGGCCGCCGAGGCCTCCGGCTACCCCGATGCTGTGACCTTCGACATGGGCGGCACCTCGACCGACGTTTGCCTGGTGAGCGGCGGCCGCCCCGCCCCGGCCGGCGACCGCACGGTGGGCGGCCTGCCTGTGCGGCTGCCCTCGCTCGACGTTCACACCATCGGCGCCGGCGGGGGCTCGATCGCCGGGGTCGACGCCGGTGGCGCCCTGGCCGTCGGCCCCCGTTCGGCCGGGGCCGTGCCCGGGCCCGCCTGCTACGGGCTGGGCGGCATCGAGCCGACCGTCACCGACGCCGACCTGGTGGCCGGCCGCCTCGCGGCCGGAGCCGAGCTGCCCGGCCTGGCCGCCCTCGACACCGAGGCGGCGGCCGGGGCCCTGGACCAGGCGGGGATCACCGCTGCCGGTGTGCTGGCGGTGGTGGACGCAGCGATGACCCAGGCCGTGCGCCGGGTGTCGGTGGAGCGTGGCGCCGACCCGGCAGCCCTGGCCCTGGTGGCCTTTGGCGGGGCCGGTCCGCTGCACGCCTGTGCGGTGGCCGACGCCCTCGGCATGCCGGCGGTGGTGGTGCCGCCCCGGGCCGGGGTGCTTTCGGCGGCGGGGGCGCTCGCCGCCCCCAGGCAGGCCGATGTCGTGCGGAGCTGGCCCACTCCGTCGGACACCAGGGGCCTGGTGTGGGCCGGCCTCGGTGCGGCCAAGGAGGCGCTGGCCATGGTCGGCGTGGCCCAGGGCGGCTGGTCGGCCAGCCTGCGGGCCCTGGTCAGCGAACCGCTCCGCCTGTCGAGCGAGTTGGTCGAGGTGGAGGTGGGGGTGGACTGCCGCTATGCCGGGCAGTCCTGGGAGCTGACAGTGCCGACGGTGGAGTCCTTCGCCGCCGAGCACGAGCGCCGCAACGGCTACCGCCGCGGATCGATCCCCGTGGAAGTGGTGGCCGTGCGGGCCACGGCCCGGGTGCCGAGCGGGGTGGACCTGGGCGGGTTGCCCCCGGTCGACCGTCACGGGCCAGTGGTGGGTCCGGCGGTGATCGCCGAGGAGGACTGCACGGTGTGGGTGGCTGACGGCTGGGTCGCCGAGGTGCACCCGAGCGGCAGCTGGATCCTGCGCCGCACCAGGTCAGGACAGGCGCAGTGAGCATCCCGGACGCCCCGTACGACCCGTCGACACTGGCCGTGCTGATCGCCCGGCTGATCGGCGTGGCCGAGGAGATGCAGGCGGTGCTGCGCCGCGCCGCCTCCAGCCCCAACATCAAGGAGCGGGCTGACTGCTCGTGCGCCCTGTTCTCGGCGGGCGGCGAGCTGCTGACCCAGAGCGAGTCGATCCCCGTGCACCTGGGCTCCATGCCGGCGTCGGTGGCGGCGGCCATTGACGCCTTCGGCCCTGACGAGCTGGCGCCCGGTGAACAGGTGCTGCTCAACGACCCGTTCGCCGGGGGCACCCACCTCAACGACCTGACGCTCGTCGCCCCCTGCCACCTTGACGGTCGGGTTGTCGGGTGGGTGGCCAACCGGGCCCACCACTCCGACGTCGGCGGGATGGTCCCCGGGTCGATCCCCCCCGACGCCCACGAGATCTACCAGGAGGGGCTGCGCCTGCCGCCCGTCCTCCTCGGCCCCGCCGTGGTGGCGGTGCTGCTGGCCAACAGCCGCACGCCGGAGGAGCGGCGGGGAGACCTGGACGCCCAGCGGGGCGCCAACGCGGTGGGCGCCGCCCGCTTCGCCGAGGCCGCCGCCGAGGGCTGGGAGCTGGAGGAGGTGGTTGCCTACGGGGAGCGGCGGATGCGGGCGGCGCTCGCCGCGCTGCCCGACGGCACCGCTTCGTTCGAGGATGTCCTCGAGGAGTCGGCGACCGGCGGCCCGACGGTGGTGAAGGTCGCCGTCAAAGTTGCCGGCGACGAGGTCTCCTTCGACTTCACCGGCACCGGCGCCCAGACACACGGCAACCTCAACGCCGTGCGGGCCGTGACGGGCAGCGCCGTCGCCTTCGCCCTGCGCTGCGCCACCGATCCCTCGATCCCGGCCAACGGCGGCGCCCTACGGCCCGTCAGCCTGGTGACTGAGCCGGGATCGGTGGTCGACGCCCAGCTGCCGGCGGCGGTGGGAGCCGGCAACGTCGAGGTCAGCCAGCGGGTGGCCGACGTGTGCCTGGGCACCCTGGCCCAGATCGCCCCCGACCGGGTGCCGGCAGCCGGCCAGGGCACCATGAACAACCTGATCCTGGGCTCGACGCAAGCCGGCTTCGTCACCTACGAGACACTGGCCGGCGGCCAGGGAGGCGGCCCGCTGACCGGCGACGACTCCGCCGTTCACACGGCCATGACCAACACGGTCGACTTTGACTACCGGTCGCTCCAGCCGCTGCCCGGCGACTCGGCCGTTCACACGTGCATGACGAATACCAGGAACACCCCCGTCGAGGCCTTCGAGCGGGCCTACCCGATGCGCGTCCGCCGCCTGTCGATCAGGCGGGGAAGCGGGGGAGACGGCTATGCGCCCGGCGGCGATGGCCTGATCAAGGAGGTCGAGGTGCTGGTGGCCTGCACGCTGTCGATCATCACCGAACGCCGTACCTCTCAGCCCTGGGGGCTGTGGGGCGGGGAGCCAGGGGCCTCGGGGGAGCAGTGGCTGCTGCGGGGGGGCGACGAGGCCAAGGCCGAGCGGCTGCCCACGTCATGCACCGTGCACCTTCAGGCCGGCGACGTGGTTCGCGTTCTGACCCCTGGCGGTGGCGGCTGGGGCGCTCCGCTGGCCTAAGCGGGCCACGCGGATACCCATCGGCAAGATGGTCGCCCAAGGGTTGCCGCGGGCCCCGCGGGACGGGTACGGACGAGCCACCTCCCCTCACCCACCCGGAACCCGCGCCCTACCTGGCCAACCCGGCCCTCCAACCCCGCCGGTCACCCACATCCATGCCGGAAGACCCGGAAAGCGTGGACCCCTCGTGTTCCCGCGGGCTGTAGCGTCGCCTCATGTTGCGTCCTGCAAGTTGGACCAGACCAGCGGGTGAGAGTCCCGTCCGGGTAGGCGTCGGAGCGCCCGGTAGCAGGCCCCGGTTCGTGATCGAGAGGTCGCGGGCTGAGCGGGGCGTCAAG
>JBBSHM010000106.1:0-8622 GCA_038253125.1 Acidimicrobiales bacterium | reverse complement strand
GACGTCATCAAGGTGGCCAACGACGCCCTCGCCGCCTTCGGTGACCGCGAGATCCCCCTGCAGATCGCGGTGATGGGATGTGTGGTGAACGGGCCCGGCGAGGCGCGCGACGCCGACCTTGGGATCGCCGCCGGCCGCCGCAAGGGTCACCTGTTCATCAAGGGCCGCAATGTGGCCGTGGTGCCCGAGGACGAGATGGTGGAGACGCTCGTGCGCTACGCCGAGCGGATGATGGAGGTCGGCGCCGATGCCGTGCTGGCCGAGTCCGACACGGCCAAGGCCAAAAAGGCGGCGGACGAGGACCGGGCCGCCCTCCTGGAGGTGCAGGGCGCCGACGCCAACGACACTGGCGCCAAGATCGACCTCATCCGCAAGCGGGTCGAGGGCTGAGTCGATCGCTAGGAGGGTGAGGCCGGGACCTGGTCCTCGCTCGGGGCGGCCGGGGGCACGGCCGGCGGCGGCGGGCCGCCGTCCCTCAGGGTGTCGACGAAGGCGGTGACCCCGTTGATGAGGGCCGTGCCGATCCGCTTGCCCACCTCGCTGCCGACCACCCCTCCCAGCACCGCACCGGCGAAGGACCCCACGACCGGGATCGGCAGGACGACCTGGCCGATCTTGGCGCCGCCCAGCATCCCCGCTCCCACCCCCGCCGTCTTGGAGATCTGCTCCTTCTCGCTGTCGTCCACCCGTCGCTCCTCCGGTCGCTGTTCTGGGTCGAGGGTGCCAGATCCTCAGCACGTTCGCCGGGCAGTGCCCTCGGGGCTGGCTGGCAACCCGGTATCCTGCCCGCACCATGGCCGATCTCGTTGAGTTCCGGGTGACGAGCATGCCTGCCGATGCTCTGGGCTTCGCCCAGCAGGCGCTGGCTGCCGGCGGGTTTCGCACCACGGCCCAGACCGAGTGGTCCTGCATCGCCGAGAAGGGATCGTCGACGAACCGGGCGCTGGCCGGTGGGTTCGCTGAACGCAGCATCCTCAAGCTCTCGGTGTTCGACGGCGGCCCCGGGGTGTCGTTGCTGCGGATCGAGAAGCAGGGCAGTGGCTGGTCGGGCGGGATATTGGGCGCCCAGAAGGCGAAGAAGGGCTTCAACGCCGCCACCGAACGCGTGGGGTTCCTCACTTCAGCAAGCCGGCCTGCTGGCCTGACCACGCCCGCCCGGAGGCCGAGCGCCGGTCAGCTTGAGGGCCGCTGCCTCTGGTCAGCCTCGTTTCGGAGACGAAGGTGTGGAGGCGCCGGCGACCTCCTCCTCGCCGGCTAGACGCCGCGCTCCAGTCGGCCGGGTCTTCTGGCGCGCCCGATGGGCGGGCGTACTGGCGCGCCAGTAGGTGGCGTTGGGGCGGGGGGTTCTGGCGCGCCACCTTGTCGAGGGGTGGCGCTGCGGGTGGCCGTTAGGGTGGGCGCCGTCATGGCCAAGGTGCTGACCTCGCAGGCCGAGGACTTCCCTCGCTGGTACCAGGACGTGGTGGCCAAGGCCGACCTGGCCGAGAGCGGCCCGGTGCGGGGCACGATGGTCATCAAGCCGTGGGGCTACGCCATCTGGGAGCTGCTCCAGGCCGAGCTCGACCGCCGCATCAAGGCCGCCGGCGCCAAGAACGCCTACTTCCCGCTGTTCATCCCCCAGTCGTTCCTGGAGAAGGAGGCCGAGCACGTCGAGGGGTTCAGCCCCGAGCTGGCCGTGGTGACCCACGCCGGGGGCCAGGAGCTGGCCGAGCCGGTCGTGGTGCGGCCGACCTCGGAGACGATCATCAACCACATGTTCGCCAAATGGGTTCAGAGCCACCGCGACCTGCCGCTGCTCATCAACCAGTGGGCCAACGTGGTGCGCTGGGAGCTGCGCCCCCGCCTGTTCCTGCGCACCTCGGAGTTCCTGTGGCAGGAGGGCCACACCTGCCACGCCACCCGCCAGGAGGCCCAGGAGTACGCCCTGCGCATCCTGTGCGACGTGTACGTCGACACCATGTACAGCGTCCTCGGGGTGCCGATCCTGGTGGGCCGCAAGCCCGACGACGAGAAGTTCGCTGGCGCCGAGGCCACCTACACCTGCGAGGGCATCATGGTCGACGGCAAGGCGCTGCAGATGGGGACCAGCCACGAGCTGGGCCAGAACTTCTCCAAGGCCTTCGGCATCACGTTCCAATCGGCCGACGGTGGAGCGGCCGAGCACGTGTGGCAGACGTCGTGGGGCGTCTCCACCCGCCTGCTTGGTGCCCTCATCATGTGCCATGGCGACGACGCCGGGCTGCGGCTGCCACCGCTGGTGGCGCCGGCCCAGGCCGTCGTGCTGGTGGTGCGCGACGAGGGCGACGTGGCCGGTGCCGCCCGCGACGTCGCCGCCGCCCTGACCGCCGCCGGCGTACGGGTCGAGCTCGACGACAAGGTGGCCACCTCGTTCGGGCGCCGGGCCACCGACTGGGAGCTGAAGGGCGTGCCCGTGCGGGTCGAGGTGGGGATTCGTGACCTGGCCGAGGGGCTGGTGACGGTGAAGCGCCGGGTGGGGCGGGTGGTGGAGCAGGTGGCGCTGCCCAACGTGGTCGACGCCGTCACCGTCGCCCTCGAGCTGGCTGAGCAGGACCTGGTCACCGAGGCCACCCTCCGACGCGAGCAGCTGACGGTTGAGGCGTCCACCCTCGACGAGGCGCTCGAGGCCGCCCGCAGCGGCGTGGCCCGAGTGCCGTGGGACGTCGTTCGCGAGCAGCCACTCGCCGGCGGCGTCACCGTCCGATGCCTGCAACGCGAAGACGGCGGCATCCCCTTGGCCAGCGACGAGCCGGACCTCGTGGCCTTCCTGGCCCGCGCCTACTGAGCCGGGGGCCGCGGGCGGGTCTGGTACCTTCGGTCGACCTCCCGCCGGAAGCGGGTGGGGCACGTGGAGGGACGACCAGAAGACGAGGGGGGTGCAGCGGTGAGCGGACCGGCCGAGGTGGCCGCTGCACTGCTGCGCGCCCACGTCGACGCAGCGGGCTGCGAGCTGTACGACGTGACCTGGGCACCGGGGCTCCTGCGCGTCCTCATCGACCGCGACGGCGGCGTCGACCTCAACACCCTCGCCACCCTCTCGCCGGTCCTGTCGGCCGCCCTCGACGCCGCCGAGCCCGATCCGCTGCCCGGCCGCTACACCCTCGAGGTGTCGAGCCCCGGTCTCGAGCGCCAGCTCAAGTCACCCGCCCACTACCGCCGCTTCCTCGGCACCCCGGTGAACGTGAAGCTGACCGCCGCCGCCGCCGCCGATGCCGACCGGCGCTTCCGGGTCACCCTGGAGCACGCCGACGCCGAGGGGTTCACAGCGGGCGACCGGCGGGTTCTCTACCGCGACGTCGAGCTGGCCATGACCGTGTTCGAGTGGGGACCGGCTCCCAAGCCCGGCGGAAGGCCCCCCAAGACCCAGAAGAAGGCGAAGGTGCAACCGTGAAGCCCAAGGACGCGAGCGGCAGCGACGAGATCCGCCAGGCCCTCGAGGCGGTGGCCCAGGCCAAGAGCATCTCCACCGACACGCTCCTCGAGGCGCTCGCCCAGGCCATGCTGGCCGCCTACAAGCGGCTGCCCGAGGCCGAGGAGTTCGCCCGCGTCGAGATCTACCCCGACACCTTCGAGATCCGGATCATCGCCCAGGAGCTCGACGAGGACTTCAACGTCCTGCGGGAGTGGGACGACACCCCGAACGAGACCTTCATGCAGCGGGTCATGGCCCAGACCGTCAAACAGGTGATGAGCCAGCGCATCCGCGAGGTCGAGCGCGACCAGAAGTACGAGGACTACGCCGGCCGGGAGGGCTCGATCGTCACCGGGATCGTGCAGCAGGTCGACCAGCGCTTCACCCTCCTCGACCTCGGCAAGGTCGAGGCGCTGCTGCCCTCGGCCGAGCAGGTGCCGCACGAGCGGTTCGAGCGCAACGCCAGGCTGAAGGCCTACATCGTCGAGGTGCGCAAGACGACCAAGGGGCCGCAGATCGTGGTGAGCCGCACCCACCCCGGGCTGATCCTGCGCCTCTTTGAGCTGGAGGTGCCAGAGATCGCCAACGGCATCGTCGAGATCCGGGCCTGCGCCCGCGAACCGGGGCACCGCACCAAGATCGCCGTCTACTCGAACGACCAGAACGTCGACCCGGTCGGCTCCTGCGTCGGTGCCCGCGGCGCTCGCGTCCGCATGGTCACCAACGAGCTGCGGGGCGAGAAGGTGGACATCGTCCCCTTCAGCGACGACCCCGGCGAGTTCGTCATGAGGGCCCTCCAGCCGGCGAAGGTCAAGGAGGTCCGCCTCGACGACGAGCTGGGCGTGGCCACCGTGATCGTCAACGACTACCAGCTGTCGCTGGCCATCGGCCGTGAGGGCCAGAACGCCCGCCTGGCCGGCCGCCTGACCGGCTGGGAGATCCAGATCAAGTCTGAGGCCCAGCTGGCCGAGGAGGAGGCCGGCTACGCCGAGGGCGAGTGGGTCGAGCGCGAGGGCGGCGAGATGGTGTGGGTGCCCGCCGACGGCGGCGAGGCCATGTCGATGGAGCAGTACTACGCCGGCCCCGGTGAGGCGGCGGAGACCGCGGCTACCGCTGAGATCGACACCGCCGGAGCCCACGAGCCCGGGTCTGTTGCCGGCTCAGCCCCGGACATCGCCAACGCGGCCGAAGAGGCCGGGGTCCCCGACCATGCCGCCCCCGACCAGGGGTCGGGCTCGTAGGCCAGCCGCAGCGGACCTGCGTGGGCTGCCGGGCCCGCCGGGACCAGGTCGAGCTGGTGCGCATCACCCGGGCCGACGGCGGCCAGCTGGCCGTGGGCCGGGCGCTGCCGGGCCGGGGGGCGTGGCTGTGCACGGCGTCGCTCCACGTCTGCCTCGACCTGGCGGTGCGTCGCAAGGCCCTCGGACGGGCGCTGCACGCCGATCTTTCGGGGGATGCAACCGCACGCCTCCGCGACTACCTCTGCGAACGTGCGAGACTGTGACGCTGCACGCCCACAGGAACCACCGGGGGGCTCCCATGCACCGAGCAGGACACGCCGTGACTGGCTGACCAGCGCATCCACGAAGACCCAGAAGAGGTGAAGGCAGGACTTGGCGACCAAGAAGATCCGTGTGCACGAGCTGGCAAGAGAGCTCGGCCTCACGAACAAAGAGACCCTCGACCTCTCGGTCGATCTCGGCATCGGTGTGAAGAGCCATTCCAGCTCCATCGAGGACCCCCAGGCTGACCGCGTCCGCCGCAAGGCCGACCAGCTCGGGATCCGTCGCGACGTCCAGCCTGACGAGCCCAAGAAGGACGGAGCCCCGCCGCCCGCCGTCGCCGAGGTGGCGGCCCCGCCCGCCCCGCCCCAACCCGCCGTCGAGCGGCCCGTCCCGCCGCCCCCGTCGCCCGTCGTGCCGGCCGAGCGGCCTGCCGCCGCCGCTCCCCGCCCGGCGGCTCTGCCCTCGCGCCCGGCGGCTCCGCCGCCCCGCCCGACCCCCGCCCCGAGCCCGAGCGTGGCCGCCCCCCCGCCGCCCCGGCCCGCGGCCACCCCCCCGTCTCCTCCCCCCTTCGCGCCGCCGCCAGGCCGGGCCCCCGTCACCGCTGGCGGCGGGCGCAACGCCCCTCCGCCGATGCGGCCGGTGAGCGCCCCCGCCCCGCCGCGCCCGGTCGACGCCCCCGTCGCCCGTTCCGGTGACGCCCCGGCCACGCCGCGGCCACCTCAGAGCCCGCCCCGGCCCGGTGCCGCCGCCGGCCCCGGTGGCCGCCCGGCTCCGCCGCCCCAGGCCCGGCCCATGTCGCCCAGCGGCAAGCCCATCCCGCCGCCTCCGGGCCAGCGGGGTCGGCCTCAGATGTCGCCCACCACCGGCCGGCCCATCCCGCCGCCGCCCGGGCTCGGCGGTCGGTCGACCCCGCCCGGGAGCCGCCCCGGCGGCCCCGCTGCCGGCGGCCCCACAGCCCGACCCGGCTACGGCGGCGGAATGCGCACCGGCGGTGCCGGTGGCGTCGGCGCCCGACCCGGCTACGGCGGCGGTGCCCGCCCCGGCGGTCCCCCTGGCGCCGGCAGCGCCGCGCCCGGCGGCCGTCCCGGGGGTCCTGGTGGGCCCGGCGGTTACGGCGGCCGTCCCGGCGGCCCCGGCGGCGGTGGCTTCGGCGGCCGTCCTGGTGGGGGCCCCGGTGGCCGCGGCCGTCCGCAGCGGGGCCGGCGCCGCAAGCGTCGCCTCAGCGAGGAGGACCTGAAGGAGAAGGAGCTCACCCGCTACAGCCGGGTCGACGCCCCGATCCCCGAGGGCGAGATCGTCATCGAGCGCGGCTCGACGGCGCAGGACATCGCCCCCAAGCTGAACCGGACGCCGGCCGACGTGCTGCGCTTCCTCCTCCAGCACGGCGAGATGGTCACAGCCACCGTGCCGCTCTCCGACGAGGCCATCGAGGTCTTCGCCAGCGAGCTCGGCGCCGAGGTGGTGCTCGTCGAGCCGGGCACGGCCCAGGAGGCCGAGCTGGCCCTCAAGTACTTCGACGACGAGGACGACCCCGAGGAGCTGCTGAAGCCGCGCCCGCCGGTCGTCACCGTCATGGGCCACGTCGACCACGGCAAGACCACCCTGCTCGACAAGATCCGCAAGACGAACGTGGTCGCTGGCGAGGCCGGCGGGATCACCCAGCACATCGGGGCCTACCAGGTCGACCTCGACGGCCGGGCCATCACCTTCATCGACACCCCCGGCCACGCCGCGTTCACCCAGATGCGGGCCCGTGGCGCCCAGGTCACCGACATCGTCATCCTGGTGGTGGCGGCCGACGACGGCGTCATGCCCCAGACCCGTGAGGCCATCGCCCACGCCCAGGCCGCCGAGGTGCCGATCGTCGTCGCCATCAACCGGATGGACCGCGAGGACGCCAACCCCGACCGGGTCAAGCAGCAGCTGGCCGAGCTCGGCCTCAACCCCGAGGACTGGGGCGGCGAGGTGCCCATGGTGCCCATCAGCGCACTGCGGGGCGACGGGGTGTCCGCTGTCCTGGAGCAGGTGCTCCTCCAGGGTGACATCGCCCTCGAGGGCGAGCTGCTGGCCAACCCCGACGGCAAGCCGCTCGGGGCGGTGCTCGAGGCCAACCTCGACGTCGGCCGGGGCCCCGTGGCCACCGTCATCGTCGAGAACGGCACCATCCGCGTCGGCGACTTCATCGTGGCCGGCTCGGCCTGGGGCAAGGTCCGCGCCCTCATCGACGACAAGGGCAAGCAGATGAAGGCCGCCGGCCCGTCGACCCCGGTGCGGGTCCTCGGCTTCAACGAGCCCCCGTCGGCCGGTGACGAGTTCCGGGTCACCAAGGACCAGGCCACGGCTCGGACCATCGGTGAGCTGCGGGCCAACTCCAAGCGCTTCCGTGAGCAGCGGTCCACCGCCTCGGTGATGGGCCATGTCGGCTCCGGCGCCAAGCTCGAGGACATCTTCGACCAGATCCAGTCGGGCGGCACCGCCACGCTGAACCTGATCGTCAAGGCCGACGTCCAGGGCTCGCTCGAGGCCGTCACCGAGAGCCTCCGCAAGCTGGAGCGCGACGAGGTGAAGCTCAGCTTCGTCCACCGGGCCGTCGGCGGGATCACCGAGAACGACGTGCAGCTAGCCGCCGCCTCGAACGCCACCATCATCGGCTTCAACGTCCGCCCCGACCGCAAGTCACGCGAGGCGGCCGAGCGGGTCGATGTCGAGATCCGCACCTACGAGATCATCTACAAGCTGCTGGAGGACGTCGAGTCCGCCATCGTCGGCATGCTGGCCCCCGAGTTCGAGGAGGTCATCACCGGCGAGGCCGAGTGCCGCCAGATATTCACGGTGCCGAAGATCGGCGCCATCGCCGGTTGCTACGTGCGCTCGGGTGTCATCACCCGGGGGTCCAAGGTCCGCTTCCTCCGTGACGGGGTCATCATCTGGAAGGGTGCCGTCACCTCGCTGCGCCGGTTCAAGGACGACGCCCGTGAGGTGGCGGCCGGCTTCGAGTGCGGCATCGGCCTCACCAACAACCAGGACCTGCGGCCCGGCGACATCATCGAGACCTTCGACGAGCGGGAGATCCCCCGTACCTGAGCGGGAGGCGGCGACCGTGTCCGCCGGGCCACGCTGACGCGATGCACGCCGCCGCCCTCGAGGTCGACCTCCGGCTTCCTCACTCGACGTCGCTCAAGGACAAGCGGGCCGTGCTCCGCAGCCTGCTCGACGGCGCCCGCAACCGCTACCACGTCGCCTCGGCCGAGGTCGGCCACCACGACCTCCGCCAACGGGCACTGCTCGGGTTCGCGGCGGTGGCCGGCACCGCCGGCCACGTCACCGAGGTGCTCGACGAGGTCGAGCGCTTCGTCTGGAGCTTCCCCGAGATCGAGGTCATCACAACCGAGCGCGAGTGGACGGGCTGACGCCCGCCGACGCTCACTCGCCTCGCTGCGCTCGGCTCCGTTCGGTCGGGTCTGGTCGACGGCCTTCGGCCGGCTGGATGCTTGTCACGGCGGACGAGCAAGCTCGCCTCTTCGCCGCCTGACGAGGGGGCTCCGCAAGCTGCGCCCCCTCGAACTCCCCCCCGAAAAGCCCGGCACCGGCTCTGTGAACCACGGGACCGCCTACGATTGTCAGATGTGGCCAGGGCGGATGGGGCGGGGTCGCGGGGGTACAAGCGGACGGACCGGCTGAATGAGT
>JBBSHM010000105.1:0-8700 GCA_038253125.1 Acidimicrobiales bacterium | reverse complement strand
GCTTGAGCCCCTCGGGCACGTCGCCCTCGACTATCCGCCGGGCCAGACCCTCGACTATGGCGGTCTTGCCCACCCCCGGCTCGCCGATCAGCACGGGGTTGTTCTTGGTGCGCCGGGAGAGGACCTGGATGACCCGCCGGATCTCCTCGTCACGCCCGATGACCGGGTCGATCTTGCCCTCGCGGGCGTCGTCGGTGAGGTCGCGGCTGTACTTCTCGAGAGCCTGGTACTGGTCCTCGGGGTTCTGGCTGGTGACCCGGTGCGAGCCCCGCACCTCCTTGAGGGCGACGGCCAGCTCGTCTCGGGCCACGCCGACCGCCTCGTGCAGCGCCAGCAGGAGGTGCTCGACCGACAGGTACTCGTCGCCGAGGTCGAGCTTCTCCTTCTCGGCCAGCTGCATGGCGTCGCGCGTGCCCCGCGACAGGGACGGGTCCTGCTGGCCCGAGGTGTAGGCCCGTGGCAGCTTGCCCAGCCGCTGCTCGACCTGCTCCCGCAGGGTGCCGGGGGCGACCCCGACCTTGGTGATGACCGGCACGGTGACCGTGCCCTCCTGGCCCAGGAGCGCCTGAAGCAGGTGGTCGGGCATCACCTCGGGATGGGCGTTGGCCTTGGTGGCCGTGATGGCGGCGTTGACGGCCTCGGTCGTCTTCAGCGTCCACTTCTCGGGATCGAGGATGGCCACGAGGTCTCTCCTTGTCAGGCAGCTGTACGGCAAGCTCCGCCGGCTGAGCCAAGGCTCAAAATATCAGGTCAGGCGATCTGCTTCGACGGGCGGGACGCCGTCACTGGCGGCTGACGACGGTGATCACCACGCTCGTCGGAAGCTCGGGGGGCACCGGCTGCACGTCGTCCGGGCCACCGTAGAGGGGTACCGGCTGGCCGCTGCTGGCCGTCACGATCACCTGGGCGCCGGTGGGGGCGGTGCCCCGCAGCTCGACGGTGACCGGGGTGCCGGCGCCCAGCTCGACCCGGTGGAACCCGTAGCGGCTGCCGTCACGCCCTTCGACGAGATCGGCGGCGGCGCCGGGCAGCAGGTCCACAGCGACGATCCGCTCGACGGCGCCGTCGCGGCCGGGCACGCCGATGCGGCCGCGCCGAGGCGACACCTTTACATCCGCCAGCTCGACCTCGCCGGGAAGGGGTGAGAGCACCGCCTCGCCGGCCATCGACGCCACCGTCGGGCGGGCTTGGGCGCAGCCGCCGGCAAGCAGGGCGACGACGGCCAGCGCGGCCGCCGGACGGGGCAGCGCAACCGGGGGAGCAGCCCGCCCAATCATGGGACTGACGGTAGTGGTGGCCCGGTCGATACGGTCTCGCCAGCCGTAGGCACCAGTCGCGGCTGTCATCGATCGAGGAGATTGAACATATGGCGAAGCGCCGGCACCGCAACAGAGGAGCCGCGCTGGCGGCCGTGGCGGCCATCACTGGCGGGGTGGCGCTCGTCGCCCCGGCAGGCGTCGGTCCGGCCGGAGCGGCCGTCGGGGTCTGCGCCAACGGCCAGGGCTACGTTCTCAGCTGGGCTGACGGCCAGGCGCAGGCCTACGGCAACGCCGACTTCCACGGCGGGGCATCGCGGTCCCTCGTTGCACCCGTCACCGGCATCGCTCTCACGCCTACGGGTGACGGCTACTGGCAGACGGCGGCCGACGGCGGGGTGTTCGCCTTTGGCGACGCCACCTTCCACGGCGGCCTGGGCGGCATCGCCCTGGCCAAGCCGATCGTCGGCATCGCCTCCACCCCGACCGGTGACGGGTACTGGCTGGTCGCCTCGGACGGCGGCGTCTTCACCTTCGGTGACGCCGGGTTCTTCGGCTCCGCCGGTGGCACGCCTCTCGCCAAGCCGGTGGTGGGGATCATCCCGACCAACTCCGGCGCCGGCTACTGGCTGGTCGCCTCCGACGGCGGGATCTTCTCCTACGGCGACGCCCAGTTCCACGGCTCGCTCGGCGCCACCCGGCTCGTCCAGCCGATCGTGGGCGGCACCACCAACCGTGACGGGTCCGGCTACTGGCTGGTCGCCGCCGACGGGGGGGTCTTCACCTTCGGCACCACCTTCTACGGCTCGGCCGCCAACATCGCCCTGAACAAGCCGGTCGTCGGCATCGCCAACACCTTCGCCGGCAACGGGTACTGGCTGGCCGCCGCCGACGGCGGGGTCTTCTCCTACGGCGACGCCGGCTTCTGCGGCAGCAGCGGCGCCGGCACGGGCACGGCCAGCCCCGTCGTGGCCATCACGCCCTTCTAGGCAGGCGGGGGAGGCACCACCAACCCCAGGTCCTTGGCCATTCGCTCCACGTCGGGGGCGAAGATGGCCGAGAACCTGGGGTTGGTGTCGAGCACGCTCTGGAGGTGCACGGTCGCCGCCGGCCTGTCGCCCCGGGCGAGGGCGATCGTCGCCGCGTGGTACTGCTGACTCGGGTCGCGTGAACCGATGCGCAGGGCGGCGGCGGACTCCTTCGCCGCCCCCGCGAGGTCGCCCACCTTGTACAGGTTCCAGCCCACCACGTCGTGGCCGAGGAGGCTCGGGTGGGTGGCGAAGCCCTTCCTGGCCTTGGCCAGCGCCGCCTTGCCCGGCCGGTGGTCGGCTTCGAAGAGGGCCAGCTCAAGATCGACGTTCACACCGTTGGCGGTGTACAGCGCCTGGATGGCGTCGACCCGCTCGTAGGCGCGGGCCGCCTCGTCCTTCCGGCCGGCGCCTGCCAGTGCCTCGCCGAGGAGGATGGCGTACTCGGCCAGGGGCTGGACCGACACCACCTGGGCCAGCGGCTCGATGGCGTCGGCCGGGCGCCCCCGGGCCACCAGGACCCGGGCCTGGCCCACCCGGGCCGGCGCGTAGCCCGGGAACGTGGCCAGGGCGGCCTCGAAGGCGGCGTCCGCACCGGGAAGGTCACCGGAGGTGAGCAGCAGTATGCCTAGCTGCACCTGGGCGAAGGCCAAGTTCTCCGGCGCGCCGCCCTGGCCGGCGATCACGGCCTGCTGCATGGCCGTCTCGGCTCCCAGCAGGTCGCCCCGCTGCTCCCGGGCGTAGGAGGCCCGGGTGTAGCTGGCCAGGTTGGGCTTGGCATCCAGCATCTGCTGGGTCGCCTCGAGGGCCTCGTCGACCCGACCGAGCTCGGTCAGGGCGTCGACCTTCACCCCGAGGGCGCTGCTGTCGCCGGGGGCGGCGGCGACAGCCTGCTCGGCCAGCCCGAGGCCGGCCTTGAACTGGTGGCGGGCCAGGTCGAGCACCGCACGGGACACCAGCACCCGCTTGTCGTTCGGCTGGCGCACCGCCAGCACCCGCAGAAGGGTCTCAGCCCGGGTGTAGAGCGTCGGATCGGCAAACTCACGGGCCTTCTGCAGGAAGCCGTTGGCCAGTTCCAGGCGGGCACCGTCGTCGGCCGAGTTCTTGCGCAGCTTGTCCTGGACCTTGGCGATGCCAAGGTCGGTGGCCGACCGGCTGGCCGGGTCGATCCGCAGGTACGGCACAGCGGTGGAGGGGGGCCCCGACGCGCCGCTGCCCCGGCAAGCCGGGACAGCGGTCACGAGCAGGGCCGACGTGGCGAGGACCGCCAGGCGTCGACGCATCATGTGGTTTCTACCTGATGGTCAGCCTGGGGGACCGGGCACGCCGGCCGGGCAGGTCTTGATGAGGTCGCAGTTGTAGGCGTTGTAGCCGTCCAGCGGCGTGCCCACGTACGGGAAGACGTTCAGCAGCGGCGTGGACGGGGCGTTCACGCCGTCGCCCAGTGCGGAGTACGGGACCCCGGTGGGGTTGGAACTGCCGTCGAGCTTGTTGATCTTGCCGTCGTGGTCAGGGTCGGTGAACACCCCGGCCAGCACCTGGATCTCGGTATCGACCACGTCGTCGGCCAGCTGGCGGCCATTCGGGAAGTGGGCCGTACCGGCGGTCGACGCCAGGTTGATGCGCAGCAGGTCGGCGGGCGGCAGGGCGTTGGTGGGCGAGAGCCCGGCCAGCTGCCCGGTGACCAGCTGCACCAGGTCGGGGCGGTTGGCGGCACCGCCAGCGGGGACGTTGTTGGTGGAGAACACCGTCGGGTACAGCGTGGGCAGCAGCCTGGTGAATTCAGGGTCCAGGATGTTGTTGAAGAAGCCCTCAGCACCATCGTCCTTCGGGGCCGTGCCGTTGAACCGGTCCTTCTTGCCCATCGGGATCAGGACCTCGTTCACGAGCGGGATGGCGAGGCGACTGACCTGCACCCACCGTCCGGCGTTGCGGGGCGGGGAGCTGCCGTCGACCGACAGGACCCGCACCCGCTGGCGCTCGGAGCTGGCATGGACGCCGATGACCGACGCCTTTGAGTCAACGACCGTGGGCGTGGCGCCCCCGGCGGTCACCGAGCTGATCGGCAGCTGCATGGCGATGGTGTGGACGTTCTTGCCGTTCAGCACGTCGATGCCCACGTTGCCGCTGCCGTCACGGGCCGGCGGGACCGGGATGGCGTGCGCACCGTTCAGGGGCCGCAGGCCCCCGAGGTCGAAGATCGAGCCGACGTCGGCGAAGAACGGGTCCTTGCGGCTGCCGGCGAAGACCTTGCCGCCGCCGGTCAGGTTGGTGATGGTCGGCTGGGCGATCTGAGCCTCGTAGTCACCGGGGACCGAGCGGACGCCGACGTTGACCGGCGGCACCAGGGCGTCGGTGGCCAGCATCTGGCGACCGGACGGGGTGACCTTCTCGACCGAGTAGGTCTGGCGCACGCTGAGGTCGGGGTCGGTGGGGCTGGTGAGCTGCCCGGTGTTGTACAAGAAGGTGTTCGGGTTCGTCGTGATGGTGCGGAACCGGAAATTGTAGGTGATGTCGTCAGCCACGTCGCCGTTGTTGTCGACGTGCACCACGTAGTTCACATCGTCGCCGAAGCGGGCGAAGTTGGGACCGCCGTTCGGGTCCTCGAGGCCGATGTAGTTGGCGACGATGTTGACCTTGGTCGGGTCCGTGGTGTCACGGAACGCATAGACGTCGGTGTTGTCGGCCGTCGGGTCCTGGCTGATCGCCGGCGCCTCTCGGTGGCTCGATGCCAGTGCGGGGCGGACCCCCACGCCGACGACCGTCGTTGCTGCCAGCATCCCTGCTGTCACCAACCTTGTCTTCTTGCTCACCACGGCTGCTCCTCTGCTGACGGCGCCGTAGGATCCGGCCCGGTTGGCGAGAAGGTACGACATCCCGCCGCCCTACCTTCAACTGGAGAGGGTCCGGACGCGCCGCTGAGTAGGACCCGTGGAGGGCGCCGGTGAGCAGCGGGGTGGACGGGACGTGCACGCCGTCGCCCAGTGCGGAGTACACCCCGGCCAGCAGCTGGAACTCGGTGTCGACCACGTCATCGGCCAGCTGGCGGCCGTTCGGGAAGTGGGCCGCACCGGCGGGCGTCGCCAGGTTGACCCGGAGCAGGTCGGCCGGCGGCAGGGCGTTGCCCGCCGAGAGCCCGGCCAGCTGTCCGGTGACCAGCGCCACAAGGTCGGGACGGTTGGCAGGAGGAAGAGGACGGCGGCGGTTGTTGGCCAGGGTGGTGGTGCGGCGGCGCTGCGGGGTGGCGTGCACCGCGATTACCGACTTGCTGTCGTCGACCGTGGTTGGGCGAACCCACCGGCGGCCACCGAGGCGATGGGCACCTGGAGGGCGATGGTGTGGACGTTCTTGTCGTTCAGGATGTCCACGCCGACGTCACCGCTACCGTTCCCGGCCGGGTTCGGGATCAGGCGGGCCCCGTTCAGGGGGCGCAGGGCTAGTGCTAGTCGGTGACGCCGAGAACCTTCCAGCCGTCGCCCATCGGGGCGAGCACCACACCGAAGGCCGAGGGCGAGGTGAGACGGACCACGCGAGCCCACCCCAGCGCATCCGTGCTGTACTGCGCCACGATGTCGGTGGAAGCGATGCCCGGAGTCAGGCGGCCGACCGCACCTGTGGTGACTGGTCCCGCCTTGCCGCACAGGCCCACCGCCCCCCGAGCTGACCCGAAGAGGTCGGGCACGGCCTGCAGCCCACCGGCCTTCGGCCGGTCGCAGGCCTGCACCGCAGCCGCCCAGGCCGCGGTGGCCTCGGCGGCCTTGGCCTCAGGGGGCAGGATCGGCTCGGTGGCCGGGTCGCCGTCCACCAGGAAGCCGCCCGCCTCCTGGCGGCCGGTGAAGGTCTGGTTCTCACGAGCCGGGCTGAGGCCACGGAACGGGTCGAGCCCCGGCTCGTGCTCGACCACGGCCACCACCGTGCCGGCCTGGTCGCCACCGCCCTCGATGCGGAAGCCGGTGACCACTGGCAGCTCCTGGCGGCGGCGGGTCCAGTCGGCGACGTCTTTGAACTCGGCCCGCGACTGCCGGGAGATCAGCAGGAACGACGAGTCACGGTCCAGCCGCTGCTCGGCGGCCAGGAAGTCCCGGACGGCGTCGGACAGGCGGGGCCGAGGCGTCGGCTGGGGGTCCGGCAGGGCGGCGGCGGCCAGCGTGGTCGACGTGGCCGGGCGGGGCGCGGCAGCCTTGCCCCGAGCGCATCCCGACAGCAGCACGACGGCCGCGACTGCACATACGCGCGTGGTGGCGGCAAACCTGGGGACCGTGGGCACGCGTGCACGGTAGCGGGACGAGGCGTCGGGTCTGGGCCGCCGTCGGCGTCGTCGGCCTGATCCTGATCGCTGTCATCCTGGGCGGCGCCCAGCCGGCGGCGGCCCACCCGCTAGGGAACTTCACCACGAACCGCTACGCCAGGGTGGAGATCTCCGCCGGGGTGCTGCGGGTGTACTACGTGCTCGACGAGGCCGAGCTTCGGGCCTTCGAAGCTCGTGACGCCCTGGCCCGTGACCGTCCCCGCTTCGTGACCGAACAGGTGGCGGCGATCCAGAACGGGCTACGGCTGACCATCGACGGGATGCCCGCCGGCCTGACCCCGGCGCCCGCCCGACTCGACCTCCTACCCGGCCAGGGCGGCCTCGACACCCTCCGACTGGCCGTGGTCTTCTCGACCCCGCTGTCCGCCGGCCCCCACCAGGCCACGTTCGCCGACACCAACGAGCCCGACCGGATCGGCTGGCGCGAGATGGTTGTGGTGGCCCGGGGCGATGCCCGCCTGACGAGCTCGAACGCATCGGCGAAGGAGACCTCGGACGAGCTGCGCGGCTACCCGGCTGATCTCCTGCGCGCCCCCATCGACCAGCGCTCGGCCACGTTCAGCTTCGACCCCGGGACCCGGCCAGCCGACGTCCTGGCGCTGACGCCGCCGGCCAAGGCGGCCTCGCGGGCCGGGGGGCAGCTGACGCGCCTCGTCGAGCGCCAGGGCCTCACCCCTGTGGTCCTGGCCGGGATGCTCGGCCTGGCCTTCCTCTTCGGCTCGGTCCACGCCATCGGGCCGGGGCACGGCAAGACGGTGATGGCGGCCTATCTGGTGGGCACGAGCGGCCGCACCGTCGACGCCGTGCTGCTCGGTGTGATCGTGTCCCTGATGCACACCGGCAGCGTCATGGCCCTCGGGCTGGTGCTGTTCCAGCTCAACCGCTACGGCGCCATCGAGCGCATCTACCCCCTTCTCACCGTGCTCTCCGGGTTGATCGTGATCGCCTTTGGCGTCCAGCTGCTCCGCCGGCGCCTGCGCACCCTCCGCCGCACGAGCCCCGCCCTCAGGCACGCCCACCTTGACCACGACCACGACCACGCCGCGCACGCCCACGCGGTTCATGAGCACACGGGGGATGGCTTGAGCGATCTCGAGGTCCACGAGCACGAGCACGACGAGGCTCTGGTGCTGGTCGGATCAGCCCCGGTCGGCCCGTCGGGCTCGGGCGACCGGCCCGCTGATCCCCGCCCCCACGACGAGCACGGGCACAACCACGGCCCCGGCGGTCACACCCACGACCTGCCCGAGGGCACCAAGCCCCTCTCCCGGCGGGGCCTCGTGCTGCTCGCCACCTCGGGCGGCCTCCTCCCCTCGCCCTCCGCCGTGCTCGTGGTGGTGGCCGCCTTTGCCACCGGTCGGATCGTCCTCGGCCTGTCGCTGGTGGTGGCGTTCTCGGTCGGGCTGGCGGCCACGCTCAGCGCCGTTGGCATCGCCCTGGTGTTCGGGCGCCGGGTGCTTGAACGCCGCGAGCACGCCGGAACCATCGTGCGGGCCCTCCCGGTCATCGGGGCCCTCGCCCTGCTCGTCGTCGGCCTCGTGCTCCTCACCACCGGCGTGACCCAGCTGTGACGGGGGCGCTGCGCCGCTTCGCCCGCGGTGTTGGTGGCCGGGTGAGGGCACGGCCCCGAGCCAGCGTGATCGCCGCCCTAGGACTGGCCGTGCTGCTCGTGGCCGGCCTGGCGCTGGTCAGCCGCAGCGGCGGGTCGTCCCGACCGCCCACCGGTGACCAGGCGGACGGGCCCGTCGCCGGGGCGGCTGGTGAGGGCGGCCCCGCCGCCGGTGGTGACCAGCAGAGCCCGGGCAGCGCTGACGGGCAGGGCGCCGGCCCGGCTTCGGGCGCCGACGGGGCCGCGGCGCCGAGCACCACGCTCTCCCCCGGAACCAGCGCCGGGACTGGCACCGCAGATCCCGGACCGGCGTCCTCACCGGGTATCCAGCGGTCTCTCGACCCGGTGGCCGACCCCACGCCAGTGTCCCTGCGGCCGCCCGTCAGATGCACCTCGACCGGTCAACCCTCCGCCCCACCGCTGCCGTCCGCTGACGAGCAGAACGGCAAGCGGTGGGTCACCGCCGGCCGGTTGGCCGGCAGCTGCGACGCCTCCTCG
>JBBSHM010000104.1:0-8714 GCA_038253125.1 Acidimicrobiales bacterium | reverse complement strand
GTGCGCGACGGGCTGAGGGGCCGCCTGGGGATCGAGGTTGGGGTGGTGGTCAGCGACACCTTCGGCCGCCCCTGGCGGCGGGGAGCCACCGATGTCGCCATCGGCATCGCCGGGGTCGCGGGCGTGGTCGACCTCAGGGGAACCACCGACGCCGGCGGCCGGGAGCTGCAGGTGACCGAGGTGTGCATCGCGGATGAGGTGGCGGCGGCGGCCGAGCTGGTCATGGGAAAGGCGAGGGGGGTGCCGGTGGCCATCGTGCGGGGCGTCGACCCGAGCTTGCTCAGGGAGTCCTCGGTGGCCGAGGAGATCGTGCGCCCGCACGACGAGGACCTGTTCCGCTGAGCGGGCCCTGGACTGCGACCCGGAACTGCGGTCAGGGCGTGGCCAGGATCGTGCTCATCGACACCAGGGACAGCGCGCCGAGCAGTACCGCCTCGCCCGACAGGACATAGGCCAGGTTCTCCCGACGCAGGGCGCGGGCCACCCCGTAGGCGAGCGGGAACGCGGTCAGCACGAAGCGGGGGCGGGCGCCCAGGGTGTGGCTCGTCAGGGCCAGAGCCAGGATGCCGAGGGTGAAGGCGATCAGTTCGAGCGGCGGCCGGGCCCTGACCAGCAGCACCAGGCCGATGATGGCAACGACGGTGCCGGCGAGGGCAACGGTCTCGTTCACGTTGTCGAAGGGCTGACGGTCGAAGGCCTGGATGAGGTCGAGCAGGGCCAGAGGCTTGATGCGCTCGCCCCAGCCCTGGGACTGGGTGTCCGACCACGCCGACCACGACCCGGTCTGGTGGTGGAGGAACACCTGAAAGCCGATGAAGCCGAGCGGCGACAGCGCCACCGACCACAGCGAACGCCACTCGCGACGCGCCCGGACGGCCACAAAGCCGGCGGCGGCCGCCGCCAGGCACAGCGCAAGCGCGTTGGGCCGGGTGGCGGTGGCCAGCGCGGCGGCGAGCCCGGCCAGCACCCACATGCGGCGGTGCAGCAGGAGCAGGGCGGCGGCGGCCAGGGCGAGCATCAACCCCTCGCTGTACGCCAGGGAGAACACGAACGAGCCCGGGAAGAAGGCGAAGACGAGTGCGGCACGGTTGGCGGTGTCGAGGTCCCAGACGTCCCTGCCCAGCTGCCAGACGAGCACGGTGGCGACGAGGCCGCACAGCAGGCTGAGGCCGGCTGCCGCCGCCACCGGGCCCATGGTCGGGAGGTGGGTCAGCGCCCGGGCCGCCATCGGGAACAGAGGGAAGAACGCCGAGGTGTTCTGGCCGACCCGGCCGTCCGGGCCGATCGGGAGGCGGTGGGGGTAGCCGTGCTGGAGCATCTGGAGGTACCAGCCTCCATCCCAGTGCTTCGGGATGTCGGTGACGTTGCCGTCCTGGGTGCGGGCGGCGAACCACATGGTGACGAGCACGGCGACACGGCTGGCGAGGTAGGCCAGAACGGGCACCTTGAGCCCGGCCGCCCGGGTGCGGACGTCGACTCGGGTGCGGTCGGCCTGGGTCACGGCCACAGTGTCCCAGCCGCGAACCCCGCCGGTCTGGCACCCGGTCCCCGGTGTAGCCTCGCTTCCCGCAATGGCGACGAGCACCTCGGCGCGCCGCCGCTTCCCCTCGGCCCGAAGCTCGATCGCGCTCGGGCTGCTGAGGGCCGGCCGACCCCGGCAGTGGGCCAAGAACGTACTGGTCTTCGCCGCGCCGGCGGCCGCTGGCGCCCTGCTGAGGGAGCGCACCCTGGTGCGAACCGTGGTGGCGGCGATCGCCTTTAGCATCCTGGCCTCCGGCACCTACCTGATCAACGACGTCGTCGATCGTGAGGCCGACCGCCACCACCCTAAGAAGCGGTTCCGTCCGATCGCCGCCGGCATCGTTCCCCCCCGGGTCGCGGTGGTGGTCGGCGTCCTCGCCATCGCCGCCGGGCTCGGAATCATGGGGTTTCTCGGCATCGCCCCCTTCGGGGTCCTCCTCGTGTACCTGGCCATCACCCTCGCCTACAGCTGGCGGCTGAAGGCCGAGCCGGTCCTGGACCTGGCGTGCGTGGCGTCGGGGTTCGTGCTGCGGGCCCTGGTGGGCGGCACCGCCGGCCACGTCGAGATCTCCCGCTGGTTCCTGATCGTGGCCGCCGCCGGCTCGATGTTCATGGTGGCGGGCAAGCGCCACGGCGAGTACGTCGAGATGGGTGAGGACCGCTCCACCACCCGCACGTCCCTGGGCGGCTACACGCTGGCCTACCTCCGGTTCGTCTGGATGATGGCCGCCTCGGTCGCCGTGGGCGCCTACAGCCTGTGGGCGTTCGAGGCAGGCGCGCTCAAGCTGCAGCCGGTGTGGGCCCAGCTCTCGATCGTCCCGTTCACCCTGGCGCTCCTGCGCTACGCCCTCGACATCGAGCAGGGCCGGGGCGGGGCACCCGAGGACGTCGTGTTGGGCGATCGAACGCTTCAGGCTCTTGGCGCCCTCTGGCTGGTCTGCTTCGGCCTGGGTGTCCACTTCGGTGGCTGACGATGCCTGTGCCGGCTCTGAGGGCCCCCCTGTCGGGTCCCGTCGCCTGGAGCTGACCGGGTGGGGGCTGACGGCGCCCACCGCCGCCGACGTCGTAGAGGTCCGTTTGGCCGCCGAGGTCGACGCCGCCCTCAGGCGCCCTCACCGGCGCGGCATCGTGGCCCGGGGCCTTGGGCGCAGCTACGGCGACGCCGCCCAGAACGCCGGCGGGGTCATCCTCGACCTCACCGGGCTCGCCGGCTTCCGGTGGTTCGACCCCGCTACGGGGATCGTCGTGCTCGACGCTGGCGTCAGCCTCGGCGACCTCCTCAGCTGGTCGGTGCCCCGCGGCTGGTTCGTGCCCGTCAGCCCCGGCACCCGTCACGTCACAGTGGGCGGGGCGGTGGCCGCCGACATCCACGGCAAGAACCACCACATCGACGGCTCGTTCTGTGACCACGTGCCCTGGTTCGAGCTGCACCTGCCCGGCGGCGAGACCCGCACCGTCTCAGCCGACACCGAGCCCGAGGTCTTCTGGGCCACCGCCGGCGGCATGGGCCTGACCGGCGTCATCACCACCGTCGCCCTGTCGATGCTGGCCATCGACAGCGCGTTCATGCGGGTCGACACCGAGAGGGCCGTCGACCTAGACGACTGCATGGCCCGCATGGAGGCGGGCGACCACCGCTACCGCTACTCCGTGGCCTGGATCGACCTGATGGCCCGGGGCCGCTCGATGGGCCGCTCGGTGCTGACCCGGGGGGACCACGCCGTGGCCGATCGGCTGCCGGCCCCCCAGCGGGCCGATCCCTGGCGCTACCGGCCCGACGCCGTGGCCAGCGCCCCGCCCTGGATGCCCACCGGGGCGCTCAACCGGCTGTCGATCGGCGCCTTCAACGAGCTGTGGTTCCGCAAGGCCCCCGCCCGCCACATCGGCGGCATCGAGAGCATCCCCGCCTTCTTCCACCCCCTCGACCTGCTGCGCGGGTGGAACCGCATCTACGGCCGCCGGGGCTTCGTGCAGTACCAGTTCGTGGTGCCCTTCGGCGCCGAGGCGGCGGTGACCGAGGCGGTCGAGCAGCTCGCCGCCGCCCGCTGCCCCTCCTTCCTGGCCGTGCTGAAGCGGTTCGGGGCCGGCCACGGGATGTTGTCCTTCCCGAGCCCGGGCTGGACCCTGGCCCTCGACCTGCCGGCCGCCCTGCCCGGGCTCGGCCGGCTCTTCGCCCGCCTCGACAAGATCGTGCTCGACGTCGGCGGCCGCCTGTACCTGGCCAAGGACAGCCGCATGACGGCGCACATGCTCGAGGCCACCTACCCCGGCCTCGGCGACTGGCTTGAGGTGCGAGGCAAGCTCGACCCCACCGGCCAGCTGCGCTCCGACCTCGGCCGTCGCCTGGGGCTGTCGGCGTGAGCAACGACAAAGGAGTCTTTAGGATGAGAGACGCACTCGGTTCGGTGGCATCGGTGCTGGTGCTGGGAGGTTCCTCGGACATCGGCGTGGCCACCGCCGCCGAGCTGGTCTCCCGGGGGGCGAAGCGGGTGGTCCTGGCCGGGCGCCCGAGCGGGCGGCTCGACGACGCCGCCTCCGGGCTGAGGGCTGGAGCCGAGGTGACCGTGGTGCCCTTCGACGCCGACGACGTGGCCTCGCACGCCGCAACGGTCGGCCGGGCGTTCGAGGGCGGCGACATCGACGTCGTGGTCGTGGCCTTCGGGGCGCTGGGCGACCAGGAGGCGGCCGAGCGCGATCCGGCGGTGGCCGTCGCCCTGGCGCTGACGAACTACGTGGGCGCGCTCAGCGCCCTCACCGTCACGGCGCGGCTGCTGCGCGACCAGGGCCACGGCGCCATCGTCGTGCTGTCCTCGGTGGCCGGCGAGCGGGTCCGGCGCTCGAACTATGTGTACGGCTCGACCAAGGCCGGGCTCGACGGGTTCTGTCAGGGCCTGGCCGCCGCTCTGGTGGGCTCCGGTGTGCGCCTCCTCGTGGTGCGACCCGGCTTCGTGCGCACGAAGATGACCGCCGGACTGGCCGCCCCACCCCTTTCGACCACCCCGGAGGCCGTGGCCACCGCCGCGGCCGACGCCCTGGTGGCCGGACGGGGCGTGATCTGGGTGCCGGCCGCCTTCCGCTACGTGATGACCGTCCTGCGCCACCTCCCCACCCCGGTCTTCCGCAAGCTGCCCTTCTGATGCCGCCCGAGGTGGTGGTGGGCGGGCCGCCGGCCCGCATCGCCGCCTTTGACTTCGACGGCACCATCACCCGTGGTGACACCCTGCGGCCGTGGCTGTCGTGCCTGCTCGGGCCGAGGCGCCTCGCCTGGGTGGCCGGCCGCACGGCCCCGGCCGTGGGGCTGGCCGTAGCCCGGCGGGACCGGGACTCGGTGAAGGCCCTCCTGCTCGCCCGCGCCCTCGCCGGCGTCGAGGTCACCGCCGCCCTGGCCGCCGCCCACCGCCTGGCCGACGGCCTGGTCCACGCCGGCCTGCGCCCCGATGTGGTCGCCCGGGTGGCCGCCCACCAAGCGGCCGGCGACCGGGTCGTGGTGGTGAGCGCCTCACCCCGCCTGGTCGTGGCCGCCGCCGTGGCCCGCCTCGGGATCGACGACGTGATCGGCACCGAGCTCGAGGAGGTCGACGGCATCTTCACCGGGCGCCTGGTGGGCGTGAACTGCCGGGGCCCGGCCAAGGTCGTCGCCCTGACCGGCTGGCTCGGCGCCGGCAGCCAGGAAGCCGGACCCCATGGCGAGGTGTGGGCCTACGGCGACAGCGCGGGCGACCGTGAGCTGCTCGTCTGGGCCGCCCAGGGGCGTCTGGTGGGCCGGGAGCCCCTCGGGCCCCTGTGAGGGGGGCCCTGTGAGCGGGCGCTCAGTCCCAGGTGGGGAGGCGGGCGGCGTCAACCGAGGCGCCGGCGGCGATCACCGCGCCCTCGCCGAGCACGGACAGGCCGGTGACCTTGGCGCCGGCGCCGACCACCGCCCCGGGCCCGATGATGCTGCGCTCGACGTGGGCGCCCTCGCCGAGGATGGCTCCTGACAGCAGCACGGCGTCGGACAGGCGGGCGCCGCCGGCCACCCGGCTGGCCGGCCCCACCGCCGAGCGCCGCACCTCGACCCCGGGGCCAACCCGGCAGCCGTCGCACAGCAGGCTCTGGTCGTCGACGTCGGCGTCAGGGTCCACCACCGGTTCACCCAGGGTCCAGCCGCCCTCGGCCCGGCGGTCGGCGCCGGGGGCGGGCGGCCCCGCGCCCCGGCTCCCGTCGAGGAGGTCGGTGGTGGCCCTCAGGTACGAGTCTGGCAGCCCGACGTCCAGCCAGTAACGATCCGACGCCAGGGCGAACAGGCTGCCGTCGGCCACCATGGCCGGGAAGATCTCACGCTCGAGCGACACCTTGGCGTCGGCCCGGATGCGCCCGAGCACCGAGTGCTCGAAGACGTAGGTGCCGGCGTTGATCAGGTTGGTGGGCGCCGTGCCCGGCGCCGGCTTGTCGAGGCAGGCCGGCTTCTCGATGAAACCGGTGACCCGGCCGTCGGCATCGGTGGTGACCACCCCGAAGCGCGATGGGTCCTCGACCGGGGTCAGCGCCACCGTGGCTTCGGCCCCGGTGCGGCGATGGGCGTCGATCAGGGCGGTGATGTCGAGGTCGGTCAGCACGTCGCCGTTGGCCACCACGAAGGTGTCCCGCAGGCCGGCGTCGCGGGCGGCGAAGCGGATCGCCCCTGCGGTGTCGAGCGGCTCGGGCTCCACCACGTAGGTGAGCGGCACGCCGGCTGCGGTGTCGTCGGGGAAGGCGGCGAAGAAGCTGTCGGGCCGGTAGCCGAGGGAGAGCACGACCCGCTCGACACCGTGGGCGGCCAGACGGGCGACGACCCGCTCGATGAGGGGCACCCCGGCCACCGGGACGAGGTTCTTCGGGACGGTGAGCGTGAGGGGCCGCAGCCTGGTCCCGAAGCCACCGACCAGGACGATGGCGTCCAAGGCCTACCCGCCCGTCGAGGAGGGCGGGGAGGCCGAGGTCGGCGGCTCGGCCGGCAGCGAGGTGGTCGGGGGCGCCGGTGTCGCCGGGTCGTTGGGCACCGGGGACGGCGGCGGGGTCGAAGCCGCCGGATCACCCCGGGTGGACGCCGGGGGTGAGGCCGGATTCGACGGGTCGGCCGGCGCCGACGGGTCGGGCGGAGCGCCGGCGTTGGGGTCGGTGGCCTGGGGCCGCTGGGCGGGGGCGACGTCGCTGAGCTTGTCGAGCCCGGCGGTGCTGGGCGGGTCGCCGATCTGCTCGTAGGTCGTGTCCTTCGGGACGAGCGCCAGCACCAGCTTGCCCCGGTCGGTGAAGCGGATGTCGGCCGGGTCTCCCTTGTGCAGCACCCCGTTGTAGAAGGCCTTCACCTCGGCGGGCTGGTCGCCGCACTTGTCGCCGTTCTTGTGCGTGGCCGTCTTGTTGCCCTGGCCGGTGGGCCAGGTGAACTGGCTTACCGACACTTTGGTGTTGACCGCCTCGGTGAAGCGCTGGAAGGTGGCCCGCTTGCCGGCGGCCGAGGCCACCGACGGGTGCACGTGGATGACGCCCTCGCCGTGGGTGTGCACCCCCTTCGGGTCCACCTGGTCCTTGACCGGGTCGAGCCACTTGTCGCACACCCTGACGCCGTACGCCACGTGCCAGTGGGTGCTGCCGGCCCGCGGCTCCTCCTTGCTCGTCGGCGACCCCAGCTGGTCGAGGCGCTGGTTGCGGCTGAAGGAGGTGAGGCCGACGCCGGCCAGCAGGATCACGATGAGCGACCCGTACCACAGGACCGGCGCCTTGCCGCGGTTGGTGCGGCCGCCACCGATGCCTGCGGCCCGTGCGACCTTCTTCGAAGACGATGCCCTGCCCATACCGGAGAGCGAGGTTACCCGCCGGCAGCCGCTTCCTGGAGTGCAGCAGCCGTGGCCCGGGCACAGGCGTCCCATCCGAAGGTCGCGGCGCGCTCCGGGCCGCCGGCCGACAGGCCGCCCAGGGCCGCCTCGTCGCCGAGCAGGTCGACGACGGCGGCGGCCCAGACCTGCGCCTCCGGCTCGGCGACATAGCGGGCGTGGGCCCCGGCCACCTCGGGAAGCGAGGAGGCGGTGCTGCTCAGCACGGGCGTGGCCTGGGCCATCGCCTCCAGGACCGGCAGGCCGAAGCCCTCGTGCACGCTCGGGAAGCAGAACAGCGACGCTCCCCGGTAGAGCGGGGCCAGGTCGGCGGCAGCCACCCGGCCGGGGAGGACGAGCGAGCCCGGGGCGGCCGAGGCGAGCGCCGCCTGCGCCCGCCCGAAGGTCGGGCCCCAGCCCGGCGGCCCCACCAGCACCAGCCGGTGGGGCAGCCCGGCCGAGGCCAGGGCGGCGGGGACGCCCAGCAGGGCCTCGACGTTCTTGCGGGGCTCGAACGAGCCCACCCACAGCACGTAGGGGCGCCCGGCCAGGCCCAGTCGGGCGGTGAGCTCGGTCACCTGGTCGTCGGTGGCCGGGTCCAGGTCGACCCCGTTCGGCACGACCCGGACGCGCTCGCCGGGGATGCTGGTGTGCTCGACCAGCTCGGCCCGGGCGCTGTGCGAGACGGTGATCACCAGGTCGGCCCGCCGGGCCGCAGCCTCGATGCCGGCCAGGTGGAAGCGCAGGCCGCGGGCCGGGAACGTCTCCGGGAAGAGGTAGGGCGCGGCGTCATGAACGGTTACGACGAGCGGGCGCCGGCGGCGCGGCGGCACGGCGACCGACGGGGCGAAGACCACGTCGGCGCGGCGGAGTCGCCCGACGGCGGCGGCATCGGGCCAGCCGAGGTGCGACCAGGCGTCGTAGAGCGCCGGGCGGGGCAGCGCCAGAGTCGTCATGCGCATGCCGGCCAGGCCCTCGGCGGCCAGGGCGGCCGCCACCTCGTGACGCCGATGGAGGGCGCAGAAGCCCTCGACGTCCCAGCCGACGGCCGGGAGGTGGGCGGCCAGCCTGGCGGTGTAGCGTCCGACGCCTCCCGGCGACGGCTGGAGGAGCTGCTCGAGGTTCATGGCGACCCGCACCCCCACCATCCTGTACGTCCAGCCGGTCGCCGAGCGCGGCGGGTCGGACCAGGCGCTGCTGCGGGTGGTGCGGTCCCTGCCTCCTGAGGTGTCGGCGCAGGTGGTGGTGCCGGCCGAGCCGCCGCTGCGCCCCGAGCTCGAGGCCGCCGGTGCCGCGGTGCACATCGTGCCCATGCGGCGCATCACGACCGGGGCCGGGCTCGGCTGGTGGGCGCTTTACGCCATC
>JBBSHM010000103.1:0-8892 GCA_038253125.1 Acidimicrobiales bacterium | reverse complement strand
GGATCTTCACCTTCGGTGACGCCCGGTTCCTGGGCTCGACGGGCGGGATCGCTCTCGACCGGCCGGTGGTGGGCATGGCGGCCACGCCGAGCGGCCAGGGGTACTGGCTGGTGGCCAGCGACGGCGGGATCTTCACCTTCGGTGACGCCCGGTTCCTGGGCTCGACGGGCGGGATCGCTCTCGACCGCCCGGTGGTGGGCATGGCGGCCACGCCGAGCGGCCTGGGGTACTGGCTGGTGGCCAGCGACGGCGGGATCTTCACCTTCGGTGACGCCCGGTTCCTGGGGTCGACGGGCGGGATCGCTCTCGACCGCCCGGTGGTGGGCATGGCGGCCACGCCGAGCGGCCAGGGGTACTGGCTGGTGGCCAGCGACGGCGGGATCTTCACCTTCGCTGACGCCCGGTTCCTGGGCTCGACGGGTGGCATGGAGCTGAGGCGCCCGGTGGTCGGGATGAAGGCCACGAGGAGTGGGAGGGGTTACTGGCTCACCGGCGAGGACGGGAGCATCTTCGCCTATGGCGACGCTGAGCCCCTCGGCTCGACCGGCGGCAATGCTCTCCAAGCCCCGGCCGTCGCCATCACCTGAGCGACCCGGCCATGGCCCACGACCACCGAGCCCCGAGCCCGCCGAGCGGACCGTCCCCCAGCGACGAGACCGGGGGCTTCGGGCGTCAGGTCAGGTTCGGGGCGCCTTGTCGCCTCGGAGACCGGTCAGGCGCTTCAGGAGCAGGAACCAGAACGGGGCGCCGAGGGTCAGGGCTGCGGCCGTGCCGATCAGGCCGAGCGGATGGAGCACCCAGCCCCAGCTCCTCGACCAGTCGCCGGCCCAGCTCCTCGGCTTCCAGAGTGGCCGGTCGACGACGTTCAGGCCGCTGAGCTTGTTGATCGTGTCGTTCACGCAGTTGCGGACGTCGCCGTAGGCCTTCGCCGCCCCGTCAAGGTCCTTGGGCGTCGGGGGCTCACGATCCTGGCACCTCTCCTGGATGGCGAGGATGCCCGGCGCCGAGGCGGCGTCGGGCGATGGATCACCGGACCTCCCGCCGGCCGGGGCCGCACCCCCGACGGGTTTGCCGACGAGGTCGTCGGCTTGAGCGATCAGGCTCGCCCGGCCCTGCGGGTTGCGCCACAGGTCGCGGGCGAGCTGGAGGGAATCGATGTTCAGCGTCAGGGCGACGAGGATGGCGAAGGTGGCGATCACCACCCGGATCGACCGCTTGTAGTAGCCGCTGAGTCGGGTCATCTCGCTGTCGAACCACTGTTCGAGCCCACCGCGGAACTTGTCGATGCTGCCCTCGGCCGCCTCCCACAGGCGCCGGGCCGTTGACCCCATCGGGGAATCGCCCAGGCTGGACAGGGCCACCTCGATCCGCTGCCGGGCGAACCCGTCTGGGAACGAGTGCATCAGGGCCGACGACAGCTTCCGGGCCTCGGCGTCCGCCGCTGCGATGTCGCCGGTCGATCGGGCGGACCGGATGGCCACGATCAGCTTGGCCATCACCCCGGGCAGGTCATCGGCGCCGGTGAAGCCCGGGTGGAAGCCGTCGATGGAGGCGAGTTCGGCGCTGATGTCACGGCCTGCGGCGTCCTGCCTGGTCTCGTCACCTTGGTCCTGCGCCGCCCTCAGCCGGTCGACGAAGCGCGCCAGCGCGGCGTAGAGAGCAGCACGCTGGCGGGTTTCCAGTCCGGCGAACATCCCTTCGGTGGTGGTGACCGGGCCCGCTCCTGAGACGAGGTCCCGGGTCAGCTTCAGGATCCCGTCGTCCACGCGTGTGCGCCCAACCTCGGCAAACACCTCGAGGAAGGCCTGGGCCAGTGATGTCGGGGGTACGTGGCTGATCCCGGACCGCTGCTCGTTGTTGTTCCTGCCGGTGAGCTGTGGCGCGTCGATCGGGTCCAGGGCCAGCCCGACGAGCTGGAGGAAGTGGGCTGGCTGTCCCGAGGTGCTGGGCTCCGGCGCCGCCGCGGGATCCGCCGCGGGGGTGGCGGGACTCACCGGGGGCGGGGTGGGCAGTCCAGCCCAGCTGCGAGCCAGCAGGGGTCGCGTCTCCGCTCGACTCTGGGCCGGGCCGCTCGATTTCCTGCTCCTGACCGTCGGCCGCTTGTCGTTCCCCCGCCCCTGCAGGTTGGCGATGCCTGCCTTGCCGGCGGGGAGGGCCTTGTCGCCCTCCTTGTCGATCAGGTCATGGAGAAACGCCCAGAGGAACTTGGCCCGGATCCGCAGGGCCCACTGGACCAGCTCGTTGAGCCCGCTCACGACCAGCGAGGCCAGGAAGAAGACCACGGCCATGGCTATGGCGAGGTCGAGGTACTCCGACTTGATGTTCACCGCGACCTGCTGGCCGGCTGCTCGGTGATCGGCTGCCGGGTGTCGGGCTGCTCGGCGCCCATGTCGACTCGCTTCGCCACGCCCATGGCTGAGTGTGCCATGGGTGGTGCCCGGCGCGTCGGATCCTTCGGCCTGTCGGCTCCTTCAGCCCGTCGTCGGCCGGCTTGGCATGATGCAGGCCATGCCCGCCTCAACCTGGACGCCGTGCGCCGACGCCATCCACCTCGCCCCCAGCCTGCTCGCCTCCGACTTCGGCAACCTGGCCGGCGCCATCAAGGACCTGGAGGGCAGCGGCACCGAGCGGCTGCACGTCGACGTGATGGACGGCGTGTTCGTGCCCAACTTCACCTTTGGCACCGACAGCGTGAGGGCCTTGAAGAAGCTGACCGACCTGCCACTCGAGCTGCACCTGATGATCGTCGAGCCCGAGCGCCACCTCGAGACGTTCGCCAAGGCCGGCGCCGACGCCATCACCGTCCACTATGAGGTCTCGCCCCACCTGCACCGGACCCTGACCGAGATCCGCAAGCTCGACTGCCGGGCCGGCGCCGCCATCAACCCGTCCACGCCGGCGTCGTGCCTGGACGACGTGATGGAGTGGATCGACCTGGCGCTGGTCATGACCATCAACCCCGGCTTCGGCGGCCAGAAGCTGATCCCCCGGATGCTGCACAAGGTCGAGCAGGTCCGGGCCTGCATCGAGCGTCAGGGCCTGCCCACCGAGGTCGAGGTCGACGGCGGGGTCGATGCCACCAACGCCAGGTCCTGCGTGGACGCCGGGGCCAACGTGCTGGTGGCCGGCTCGGCGGTGTTCAACCACAAGGACGGGCCGGCCGCCGGAGGCCGGGCCGTGCTCGAGGCGGCCGGTGCCTCCGGGGGATGAGCCCCAAGGCCAGCCGGTAACGTGGCCGACCATGTCCGGCCCAGGCCGCTTCGGCGGCGTCGTCACCGCCATGGCCACGCCGTTCGACGACGACGGCGCCCTTGATCTCGACGGCGCCGTCCGGCTGGCCCGCTGGCTGGTCGACCACGGCAACGACGGCCTGGTGGTGGCGGGGACGACCGGCGAGTCGCCGACGTTGAGCGACGACGAGAAGCGCGACTTGTGGCGGGCCGTGGCCGAAGCCGTGACGGTACCTGTCATCGCCGGCTCGGGCAGCAGCGACACCCGCCACTCGGTGGCCATGACCAGGGCCGCGGCCGAAGCCGGCGTTGCCGGCATCCTGGCCGTGTGCCCGTACTACAGCCGACCGTCCCAGGCCGGCATCGAAGCCCACCTGCGGGCTATCGCCCAGGCCACCGAGCTCCCGGTGCTCGTGTACGACATCCCGGTGCGCACCGGGCGGAAGGTGGCAACCGACGTGCTGGTCCGACTGCACCGTGAGGTGCCGAACGTGGTGGGGGTGAAGGACGCGGCGAGCGATCCTTGGGCATCGGCCCAGCTGCTGGCCGCCGCCCCCGACCTCGAGCTGTACAGCGGCGAGGACCGGCTCACCCTGCCGCTGCTGTCAATCGGCGCCTGCGGCACGGTCGGTGTCGCCACCCACTGGACGGGCCGCCTGCACCAGCGGCTGCTCGAGGCCTTCTGGAAGGGCGACGTGGCCCAGGCCCGCCAGGTCAACGCCCGGATGGTCCCCTCGTTCGCCTTTGAGTCCAGTGACGATGCCCCGAACCCCCTTCCCACCAAGGCCGTGCTGCGCCATCTGGGGCTGCCCGCCGGCCAGTGCCGCCTACCCGTCGGCCCCGCCCCCGAAGGTCTCGACCAAGCCGCGGCCGCCCTCCTCGCACCGCTGAGCGACGACCTGTGAGCGCCGGCAGCGCCCCGGTCAAGATCGCCTTCCTGGGCGGGCTCGGCGAGATCGGCCGGAACTGTGCGGCCATCGAGGTCGAAGGGCGGCTGCTGCTCCTCGACTGCGGCCTGATGTTCCCCACCTCGGAGATGCCGGGCGTCGACCTGGTCCTGCCCGACTTCTCCTGGCTGCTGAAGAACCGCGACCGCATCGAGGGCGCCGTCCTCACCCACGGCCACGAGGACCACGTGGGGGCGCTGCAGTTCCTGCTGCGCGAGCTGTCGTTCCCCCTGTTCGGCTCGGCGCTCACGCTCGGCCTGGCCCGTGGTCGCATCGAGGAGGCCGGCCTGCTGGGCCGGACGAAGCTGGTGACCGTGGTGGACGGCGAGCGCCGCAAGATCGGCCCGTTCGACGTCGAGTTCATCCCCGTCACCCACTCGGTGCCCCACGGCTTCGCCACCTGCTTCCGCACGCCGCAGGGCAACATCCTGCACTCGGGCGACTTCAAGATCGACCTAAACCCGGTCGACGGCCGCCGCACCGGGCTGGCCCGCATCGGCGCCATCGCCGACGGCGAGGGCATCAGGCTGCTGCTCAGCGACTCGACCAACGCCGAGGAGCCGGGCCACACCACCTCGGAGTCGGCGGTGGGCAAGGTTCTGGCCGACCTGATCCGCGACGCCGAGGGCAAACGGGTGATCCTGGCCTGCTTCGCCAGCCACATCCACCGCATCCAGCAGGTCATCGACGCCGCCGTTTCCCAGGGCCGCACGGTCGCCACCCTCGGGCGGTCGATGAACCGCAACGTGAGGCTGGCCCGCGAGCTCGGCGTGCTGCACTACGAAGACCGCTCTCTCATCGACATCGAGGATGCCGCCAAGGTCCCGAACGACAAGCTGCTGGTGGTCAGCACGGGCAGCCAGGGCGAGCCGATGAGCGCCCTGTCGCTCATGGCCGCGGGCGAGAACCGGTGGCTGAGCGTGGGCGAGGGCGACCTCGTCATCCTGTCCAGCCACGCCATCCCGGGCAACGAGACGAGCGTCGGCAAGGTCATCGACGGCCTGACCAGACGGGGCTGTGAGGTCGTGCACTCGGGGCTGGCCGATGTCCACGTGTCGGGGCACGCCAAGCAGGGCGAGCTGAAGACCCTGCTGTCGGTGGCCCGGCCCGAGCACTTCATCCCGGTGCACGGCGAGTTCCGTCACCTGCGCCACCACGCCGATCTGGCCTGTGGCATGGGGGTCAGCCCACAGAAGGTGCTGCTGTGCGAGGACGGCGACGTGGTGCGCCTGGACGACAAGGGCGTCGACTTCGACGGCGAGGTCCCCGCCGGCTACCTGTACGTCGACGGCATCGTCGGCGACGTCGGCCACGGTGTTCTGCGCGACCGCCGGGTGCTCTCCGAGGAGGGGGTGGTGGTGGTCGTGGTCACCGTCGACGTGAAGACCGGTGACGTGGTGAGCGGCCCCGAGATCATCACCCGCGGCTGGGTGCACGCCCCCGACGCCGAACCCCTGCTGGGCGAGGCCCGCCAGGTGGTGCGCAAGGCCCTGGAGAAGCTGGACCACCAGGGCGGGGTGGAGCTCGAGCAGGTGCAGCGGGCCGTGCGCCAGGCGCTCGGGCGCTTCGTCAACGACCGCACCAAGCGCCGGCCGATGATCGTCCCCGTCGTCATGGAGGTCTGAGGCGCCCGAGCCTACGGCCGGCATGTCGCAGGGCCGGGGCAGAGCAGGTCCTGCAGAGGGGGCAGCAGTTCCGTAGGGTGCGGGCCGTGCGCGTCGGGATCGTTGGGGGTACGGGGCCGGCCGGGATGGGGCTGGCCCTGCGCCTGGCCGCCGCCGGGGTCCAGGTGACCGTCGGCAGCCGCACCGCGGCCCGGGCCAAGGAGAAGGTGGACGACGCCGTGGGCCGCTGGGCCGGCCGTGACCTGGGCATCGACGGCGACCTCAACGAGGCGGCCGCCGCCTGCGACATCGTGGTGATGGCCACACCGTGGGACGCCGCGGTTGTGACCGGGCGCAGCCTGGCCGACCCGCTGGCCGGCAAGGTGGTGGTCAGCATGGCCAATGCCCTGCAGCGGGTGGGCGACGAGTTCCAGCCCCTCGTCCCCGCCCGCGGCTCGGTGGCCGAGAGCCTCCAGGCGGCCCTGGGGCGCAGCCACGTGGGCGTCGCCTTCCAGCACGTGCCCGCCCGGCTGCTGGCCGACCTCGACCACGAGATGGACTGCGACGTGCTCGTGTGCGGCGACCGGCCCGAGGCGGTGGAGCAGACCGAGCGCCTGGTGGCTCTCATCCCCGGCCTGCGCCCCGTCGTCGCCGGCACCCTGTCGCTCGCCGGCGCCGTCGAGTCGTTCACGGCGGTCCTGCTCAACATCAACGTCCGCCACAAGGCGAGGGCCAGCATCAGGCTGACCGGGTTGTAGGTGCGGCTGTTCTGCACCTCGCGGGGCGAGGTGGTGCCCTTCGAGCCCGGACCCACGGTGACCATGTACACCTGTGGGATAACCCCCTACGACTCGGCCCACATGGGTCACGCTGCGGTTTATGTGACGTTCGACGTGCTGCAGCGCCGGCTGCGGGACCTGGGCCACAAGACCCTGTGCGTGCGCAACGTCACCGACATCGACGACCCGCTGTTCGCCAAGGCCCGCCAGCTCGGGGTGCACTACCTGGACCTGGCCGCCGAGGAGCTGGCCCGCTTCGACGCCTGCATGGCCGCCTTGGGGCTGCTGCCCAGCAGTAGCGAGCCCCGGGCCACCGGAGCCATCCCCGACATCCTCGGGTTCATCGGCATGGTGCTCGACCGCGGCCACGCCTATGAGGCGGGGGGCAGCGTCTACTTCTCGGTGTCGTCGTTTCCCACCTTCGGCCAGGTCAGCGGGTACAGCCGCGATCGCATGCTCAGCCTGGCGGCCGAGCGGGGCGGCAGGGTCGACGACCCGAACAAGCGTGACCCGCTCGACTTCGTGCTCTGGCAGCCGTCGGCTGACGACGAGCCGAGCTGGCAGAGCCTGTGGGGGCCGGGCCGTCCCGGCTGGCACGTCGAGTGCAGCGCCCTGGCCCTGCGCGAGCTCGGCACCACCATCGACCTCCACGGCGGCGGCAACGACCTGGTCTTCCCTCACCACGAGTGCGAGCGGGCCCAGTCCGAGGCGGCCACGGGCGAGCCTTTCGTGCGTCACTGGATGCACGTCGGCATGGTCAGCCTCGGCGGGGTGAAGATGTCGAAGAGCCTTGGCAACCTGGTGTTCGTGTCAGACCTGCTGAAGGAGTGGGAGCCGGACGCCGTACGGCTGGCCATCCTGGCCCACCACTACCGCAGCGGCTTCGACTGGGGTGAGGACCTGATGGCCTCGGCCGCGGACCGGCTCGACCGCTGGCGCCGGGCCGGGCCGGGCGACGCTGCTCTCGACGACGTGCGCCGGGCGCTGGACGACGACCTCAACACCCCGAGGGCCCTGTCCGCCGTCGATGCCGCCGCCGCCGCCGGCCTGGGGGTGTCAGAGGCGGCGATGCTCCTCGGGGTGCCGCTCGGCTAGGGCGTCCCCGTCCCCTCCGACCATGGCCGAGCCCGCCCACCCCTCGCCCGCCCACCCCGCCGCCGACCTCGCCACCGCCGAGACGTGGGCCGTCCTGCGCCAGCAGACGTCGCCTGACAGCTTCACCGCCGCGGTCGCCGACCTCCTGACCGGGGCCTTCGACCTGAACCGGCCTGTGGTCGACGTCGGCACTGGCAGCGGTCAGCTGGCTCAGGCGCTGGCCCGGCGGGGGGCTCGGATGGTCAGCCTCGACCTGTCGCTGCCGATGCTCGAACGGGTGCCGGCCGACCTGCGCCGGGTGGCCGCCGACGCCGTGCGCCTGCCCGTTCGCGACGCAGGAGCGGGCGCCGCCCTGGCCGCCCACGTCCTGCACGTGGTGCCCGCCTGGCCCGACGCCGTCGCCGAGCTCGACCGCATCACCGGCCCGAACGGCGTGGTTCTCGTCCAGGCGGGAGCCAGCTCGGGGACCCGCAGCCGGCTGCCCGAGCTGCGGGCGGTGTTCCGCGACCACCTCCCGGCCCGGGCCCTGGTGGGCAGTGAGGTGGCAGGCCCTGACGGTGACAAGGTCATCGAACGGGCCTTCGCCGAGCTGGGGCGGGGGGTGACGGAGCTGCCGGTGGTCGAGGTGCCCCGTCACGAGACCCCACGAGGCGTGATCCGCTGGCTCCAGGGAAACCCCTGGACCTGGCCCGGGCCGAGCACCGACGCCGAGCGGGCGACGGCGGCGGCGGCCAGCGCGGCGTGGGCCGTCGCCGCCGGCCTCGACCTCGACGAGCCCTTCGAAACCGCGGCGGTGATCCGGTGGCGGGCGTACCGGCGTCAGCTGACAGGTCCCGCCCAGGCCGCCGCTGACGCCGCCGGGGGCCCCGGGTAGCCTCGGCGGATGGCCAGCGACATCCAGGTTCGGTTGCCCGACGGCTCCTGGCGTGAGGTCCCGGCCGGCACCACCGGGGTGCAGCTGGCGGCCTCCATCGGCAGGCGGCTGGCCGGTGCCGCCGTCGTCGTCGAGGTCAACGGCTTTTGGCGCGACCTGTCCGTGGTGCTGCACGACGGCGACGAGGTGGCGGTGGCCACAGCCGACAGCGACACCGGCCGCTACGTGATCCGCCACTCCACCGCCCACGTGCTGGCCCAGGCCGTGCTCGACCTGTTCCCCGGCACCGACTTCGGCATCGGCCCGCCGATCGACGACGGCTTCTACTACGACTTCGCCCTGCCCGACAGCGCCACGTTCACG
>JBBSHM010000102.1:0-8909 GCA_038253125.1 Acidimicrobiales bacterium | reverse complement strand
GGCGGCACCGGGCGCCGTGCGATCCCAGCCCGCTTCGACCCGCACCGCAGTGGGCACCACGACCGTCATCGCTCGCCCCTTATTCGTCCGGGCGGCGACCACCCTGAGGTAGGCCAGAACTCTGGCGTGCTTGGGGTGGGAGACCGACAGGAGCGCCTGCACCGCCTCGTTGTCGAGGATCACGGTGGAGCTCACACCGCGCTGGCGTTGGACGCCTCCGCCCACAGGAGCACGGCGTCGGCGTCGGCGTCGGGGTGGCACTCGACGATGACCGCCGCCGCTCGGCGGATCAGGTCGGGGTGGGCGGCAAGAGGGTTGGCGTCGAGCTCGGCGGCGGCAATGGCCAGCTCGGCCAGGGACGGTCTGGCCTGGGGGTGGCGCTCGTAGTGAGCGGCCAAGGCGGCCTCGACGACCAGCGCATCGAGGCGCGCTCTCAGGGCATCGGCCGCCAGGGCGGTGATGGAGGGAGCCGCACCGAGCTCGCTCACCGCCAGGGCGGCCGCTTCACGCAGGGCGGCGGGTATGCGCATCGAGGTTCCCACGGTCTCAGTGCCCGTGCTCTCAAGCAGCCGGTGGATGCGAGTCGCAGCGTCCATCTCCGGCAGAGTACCACGCTTGGTGGTACACAACCTGAGCGGCCCGGCGAGCAGCCTCCCGTAGCCTCGGAGGTCGCCATGGTCGCCGTCCCGCCCCGGTTCCAGCCCCTCGTGGCGGCCACCGCCGCGGTGGCCGAGCGGTTCAGCGCCGCCGGCCACGAGCTGCACCTGGTGGGCGGACCGGTGCGCGACGCCCTGCTCGGCCTCGACCCTACGGCCAGCGCCGACCTCGACTACGCCAGCGACGCCCGGCCCGGGGAGATCCTGGCCCGGGTCACCGGCTGGGCCGACGCCATCTGGACCCAGGGGCAGCGGTTCGGCACCATCGGCTTCCTGCACGGCGGGGTGCGCCACGAGGTCACCACCTACCGGGCTGAGGCGTACAGCCCGGACAGCCGCAACCCCGAGATCGTCTTCGCCACCGACATCGAGGCTGACCTGAGCCGGCGCGACTTCACCATCAACGCCATGGCTCTGCGCCTCGCCGGGCCGGGGGAGGGTGCCACCGCCGACCTGACCCTGGTCGACCCGTTCGGCGGCTTGGACGACCTGTTCGCCCGCCGGCTGCGCACGCCCCTCGACCCTGACACCTCCTTCAGCGACGATCCGCTGCGCATGCTGCGGGCGGCCCGGTTCATGGCCCGGTTCGTGCTGGAGCCCGACCCGGCCCTGGTCGAGTCGGCCACCCGTCTCCACGAGCGGCTGTCGATCATCGCGGCCGAGCGCATCCGCGACGAGCTGGACAAGCTGATGGTCACCGACCCGCCGGGGCTCAGCCAGGGCCTGTGGTTCCTGGTGAACACCGGCCTGGCCGGCGAGTTCCTGCCCGAGCTGCCGGGCCTGGCCCTGGAGCAGGACCCCATCCACCGCCACAAGGACGTGCTGGCCCACACCGTCGCCGTGGTCGACAAGACCAGCCCCGACAGGATCCTGCGCCTGGCCGCTCTGCTGCACGACATCGGCAAGCCGAAGACCCGTTCGATCGGGCCCAAGGGCGTGTCGTTCCACCACCACGAGGTGGTCGGTGCCCGCATGGCCCGTGACCGCCTGCGGGCGCTGCGCTACCCGAACGACGAGATCGAGGCCATCTCCGAGCTGGTGAACCTCCACCTGCGCTTCCACACCTACAAGCTGGGCTGGACCGACTCGGCCGTGCGCCGCTACGTGCGCGACGCCGGCCCGCTCCTCGGCCGGCTGAACGAGCTGACCCGCTGCGACTGCACCACCCGCAACGCCCGCCGGGCCGCCCAGCTGTCGAAGCGGATGGACGACCTCGAGGTGCGCATCGTTGAGCTGGAGGAGCAGGAGCAGGTGAAGGCCCTGCGCCCCGACCTGGACGGCACCGCTGTGATGAAGATCCTCGACCTGCGCCCCGGCCCGGAGGTCGGCCGGGCCATGCGCTTCCTCCTCGACCTCCGCCTGGAGGAAGGCCCCCTGCCCGAAGAAGAGGTGGCCAGCCGCCTGAAGACGTGGTGGGCCACCCGTTCGCAAGGCTGAGTACCGTGTCTTCAGCCGGCGCCGGTCTGGGGGTCTGTGGGGAAGCGCTGGAGGATGAGGCGTAGCTTGCTCAGCGCCTCCTCGGCTGGCCGGGCGGCCGGGGACCCGTTGGTGGTGATGCTGCGCTCAAGGGCGGCCAGTCGCTCGTTAGTGGCGGTCAGCGCCTCCTCGACGACTCGGCCGAGCATCACCATCTCGGTCGTGGCCGCGTCGGTCTGGGATCCGAGCAGCTCTGCCATGTCGGCGGCGCGGTCGGCGGTGGCCATCGCCGTCCGTACGGCATCGACCATCCCTGCCCAACCGGGCGGAGAACCGGTCGGCTCCGCCGCCGTTGGGGTTGCGGCCCGGTCGGGTGCCTGAAAGCCAGACGCCGGGGCGGACCCGGGCGGAGGCGGGTTCGTCCGTAGCTCATGGTCCCCGACGAGGCTGGCGAAGAGCCGCTCGGCGTGGGCCACGTGTTCCTCGGCGGCTTCCTGCGACTCCTCCACTGGCCTTCTCTCTCATCCCGCCGGACTTGGCACAGCCAGAAGGCTAAACCCTGCGCTGGTGGAGGCCCGTCAGGGCTTCGCCAGAACGGACTCGTCGGCCGGTGCCGAAGGTCCGCGCCCGCCGCGGCCGGGCCACCGGGCGCCAATCCCGTCGGCGGGAAGCGGGCCTTGGCCGTAGCCGTAGCCGTATCCATAACCGTAGTTGGAGTCGCCCTTGGTGTTGTTCAGGATCGTGCCCCGCAGCGGAGCGTTCACCTGGCGGAGCAGCTCCAGCGCCCGCCCGAGGCTGCGGCGACTGGTCTTGCCCTCCCTCACCACCAGCAGGGTGGCGTCGCTGTAGGTGGACAGGATCAGGGCATCGCTGACCGGCAGCAGGGGCGGGCAGTCGAGTACGACGGCGTCGTAGGTACCCCGGAGCGCCTTGATGAGGGCGCCGGTGCGGGGGCTGCTGAGCAGTTCGGACGGGTCGCTCGGTAGGGGCCCGGTGCGCAGGATGGCCAGATCCACGCTCTCGTGGCGTTCGACGGCGTCATGCAGCTCGGCGTCGCCGACCAGCACCGAGGTGAGGCCGGGGCCGCCGTGGGCGTGGGCCACGGAGTCGAGCCGGGGCCGGCGCAGGTCGCAGCCCACCACGATGGTCCGGTCGCCGGCCTGGCTGAGAGCCACGGCCAGGTTGATGGCTGTCAAGGTCTTGCCCTCGGCGGCGGTCGGGCTGGTGACCTGGAAGACCCGGCAGCCGTCCTCAAGCTTGAGGAACTTCACAGACGTGCGAAGCGTGCGATAGGCCTCGGCCGCAACCGAGCCGTGCGCGCTGATGGTGACCACCTCGCTCGTGGCTTTGCCCTTGGTCGACGGCAGCCGGGGGATGACACCGAGGGTGGGCAGACCACTCACGGATTCGAGGGCGGCCTTGTCGCGCAGCGTGTCGTCGAGGTGGTCGCGGGCGAAGGCGGCACCGACGCCGAGCATCAGGCCGAGGACCAGGCCCAGGATGGCGTTGCGCACCGGCTTGGGCGAGATGGGAGCCGTCGGCACGGTGGCCGCGGCGAGGAGGCGCAGACCGCCGGCCTGGCGGATGCCGATGGTGACGTCGACCTTGTCCAGCTGCTGCTGGTAGAAGCCCAGCTGGCTCTGCAGGGGGGTGACCTGAGGGGCCAGATCGGTGGCCCGGGACGTGCGCTGAACCTGCAGCGCAGGTCGGTCGGCCGGGGCGGCGGCGTTGATGGCGGCATCCAGTGCGGTCAGGGGAGCCGAAGCGGCGGCCAGACGATTGTTCAGCTCGTCGACCTTCTGGCGCACGGCGTTGCCGGTCTCGAGGAGGGTGGCCACCTGCTGCTCGGTGCGCAGCTTCAGGTAGGTGTCCACATAGGTGTTGACGAGCTTGGCCACATCGTCGGGGTTGCCACCGCTGGCCGAGACGGCGATGACGTCGGCGTCGGCGGTTACCACCGAGCCGCTGACGGCCGCTACCGGCGCCGAGCCCTGGTAGACCTTCGCCACCGCCTGCCGCACCTTGGTGGACTCAAGAGAGCGGATCTCGTTGTTCAGCTCACGCTGGGCCTGAGGAGCGCTGGAGGTCTGCTGGGCCAACGGGTCGACAGGTTGGGCCTCGCGCAGCACCTGGGCTTGGGCGGTGTACGTGGGCGCTTGGCGCACCGCCAACAGCACAGCCACCGCGGTGACGGCCAGGGTGACCAGCAGCACCAGGCCCTTGCGGCGGGCCAGGATGACCAGGTACTGCCTGAGATCGGGCGCCGCGTCGTCGTCCACAGGCCGTCAAGGCTACCAGCCGAGGTGGCTGCGCCCGAAGCGCACGGCAGCTCAAGGCCGGTTGCTTCTGGGCGGCGAGAGCGCGGCGGCGGGCTTGGATGGCGGCCTTGGATGGCGGTGCGGTCGAGGGGGTTGATGGTGGGTGGTGGTGGCCGCATCGGCCAGGGTGGTGGTGGGGGCGGCCGGTTCAGGACGCGGCCGTCGGCGCCGGTGAAGCGGAGGCCGCCGTCGTCGAGCCGTTCGACCTTCCAGCCGCCTTGGTGGATCCGGTGGTGGTGGTGGTTGCACAGCAACGTCAGTCCGTCGACATCGGTGAGCCCTCCGTGTTCCCACCACACGATGTGGTGGGCCTGGCACCACCCGGGTGGCCGGTCGCAGCCCGGCCAGGTGCACCCCCGGTCGCGTAGCCGCAGCAGGCGCCACTGGCCGGCGGTGGCGGTGCGCTGGGTGCGGCCCAGGTCGAGGATCACCCCGTCGGGGTCGGTCAGCACCCGGCTGATGTCGGCGTCGCAGGCCAGCCGGCGGGCCGCTTCGGCGCTGATCGTCCCGCCGCCCTCGACGACCGCCGGACGACCGGCCCGGCCTTCCAGGGTGGGAAGGTCGATGATCACGCTGACCAACGGGCGGGCCCCGGTGCGTTCGGGGTCGGCGGCGGTGGCCCGCCGGGCCATCTCCTCCAGCGCTTCGGCCCGTAACCGCTCGTTCAGGTTGGCCGGCCGTTTCTCGACCTGGTCGTCGTCCCGCTCGGCCCGCCACAGCTGATCGGCGATCGCTTCGAGCACCGAGCGGAACTGGGCTCCGCCTTCGGTGTCGAGCACACCGGCCAGGTGGGTGGTGCCGTCGCCGGCCACGCTGAGCCGCAGGCTCTTGCCGGGCACTTCGGGTTCGGTGCTGTCCTGGTCGGCCAGGCGCTGCCACCAGCGGGCCACCTTCTTGGTGTCGTCGACGTTCAGCCGGCCAACGGCGTCAAGGATCGTCTCCTGGTCCCGGACGAACGCCTCCGAGGTGCGTGCGGTGACCACCGAGGCCAGCACCGTGGCTTTGGCCACCGGCAGGCTGGCGTCGGCCACGGCGGCGGCCATCAGCGGCGCTGATGCCAGCACCTCGGCGGTGCGCAGGATGCTGTAGGCCTCACCCCGTGACAGCGTGCACTCTTTGGCCAGCCAGCACCGGCCGTTGTAGGCGCCGTCGTTGGCCCACGCCTGCCGCCGGTCCCACTCGGCTGCTACCGCCAGCCGGTGGGCTTGAGCCCGGTTCACCTCGGCCGACGCCTCCCGCAGCAGCAACGACAGCTCGTCGTCGCTCACCACCGAAAGGCCTGCGCCACCAGCATCGAACACATGTTCGATGGTATCAGCGGAAGCGCCCAAAGGCAAGAGGAAACCTCAGGAGATGCCGCGCATCTCAGGGCGCGCCCGTCCACGGTCCCGCCCGGCGACAGAGGCCGATCGACCGAGCCTGAGGTCCCGTCCCCGTGCCGAGGTGCAATCCCACCGCTCAGCGGCCCAGCAGGCCGCTCACCACCTCGATCACCCGTTCCTGGTCGGCCGGGCTGAGCGAGGAGCCGCTGGGCAGGCACAGGCCGTGGGCGAACAGGCGGTCGCTGATCCCGTCGACCCGGGGCGGCGACAGGTAGATCCTCGTCACAGTAAGCCGAGGACGGTTCGTAGCGACGCGTCGAGGGCCTGGAGGTCGCGCTCGGTCAGCTGCCCCAGCGTGAGGCCGAGCAGCCGGTGCTCGATGACCAGCAGCCGACCGGCTCTGGCTACCGACGGCAGGCGAAGGCCAGCGCGGTGCCATTCCTCGATGACTGCGTCCCCCGTTCCCGGGCGTTCCACCCGAGCTCGACTGCCGGTGATCATGGCGAGTACGACGTCTGGGCTCCGAGCGTTGTACTCAGTTGTCGAGATCACACATGCCGGCCTTCGCTTCATTCCTCGAAGGTCTGAGTACGGGAAGGGGACGAGGACGATGCGACCCCGCTCCACCGGATCGGTCAGCGCGTCTGTGCGGGGGCGATGTCGTCGTAGACGGCGTCGTCCTCGGAGAACCAGTCAGCGAGGAACGCGGCTCCGGGAACCCACCCGGGCTTCGACCAGCCCAGCAGCTCTTCTCGTAGCCGCCACGCCTCGCCCTCGGCCGTCTCCACAGCAGCCTGAGCGCGGGCGATCTGATCGGACTCATGCCGGGGAACGGAGGTGGCCTGCCCCTGTCCTGGGGCCGTGACCAGCTCGTAGGCGGCGATGCACTCAAAGAGCCGCCGGTCGGCCGACTCCAATGCCTTGCGAGCTTCGAGGCTCAACTGGTCCTCTGATCGCGCTGCCGCTCCCACCAGGTCCAGTGTACGACCTGCGTTACCGCGGCCCTGGTTGCGTTCCAGCTCTGTCCCGGTTCACGGTGCGAGTCGGGGCTGAAAGGAGATCGCCCACTCCGCTCGGAACACGGATTACCCGGCCGGATGCCGCCTATCCCTTAGATCGGGGCGCCTGTGCCGAACCGGTCGTCGAAGACGCCCCAGTCCTCGATGGCCACCATGGCCGCGCCACGGCTGAACGTGACAGATCGAGCACCACACCGTCGGCGTCGCTGAACAGCCGGCCCGGCCCTCCAGGGTGGGCAGGTCGATGATCACGCTCAGCAGCGGGCGGGCCCCGGTGCGTTCGGGGTCGGCGGCCGTAGCCCGCCGGACCATCTCCTCCAGCGCCTCGGCCCGCAACCGCTCGTTCAGGTTGGCCGGCCGCTTCTCGACCTGGCCGTCCTCCCGCTCGGCCCGCCACAGCTGATCGGCGATCGCTTCCAGCACCGTCCGGAACTGGGCGCCGCCCTCGGCGTCGAGCACACCGGCCAGCACGGTGGAACCGTCACCAGCGACGCTGAGCCGGAGGCTCTTGCGGGGCACTTCGGGCTCGGTGCTGTCGTGATCAGCCAGCCGCTGCCATCAGCGGGCCACCTTGTTGGTGTCGTCGACGCTCAACCGGCCCACCGCGTCCAGGATCGTCTGCTGGTCCCGCACGAACCAAGCAAACCTCACAAACCTCACAACGACTCGGTTCAATGGTAGGTTTGTGGGGTTTCATGAGGAGTTTCCAGCGGTCCGAGACGCTCGACCCTGTTCCTGGCGACATCGTGATGACGCTGCGGCGGATCGACCGTGCCGCGGGCGCCGAGGCTCGGCATCTTGACCAGCTACCCCAGCTCCTGGAGGCCCTGCGCGAGCAGGCGCGCATCCAGTCGGTCACCGCTTCCAGCGCTCTTGAGGGCGTGGTCGTCAACCAAGCCAGGGTGCCGAAGCTGGTCTCAGGGAGCGCCGAACGCTTCCAGAACCGGAGCGAGGCTGAGTTCGCCGGCTACACCAGTGCTCTTGACTACCTGAACCGGGAGGATCCAGGCGGCCTGAGCGTCGGGCTCATCCTGCACCTGCACCGCCTCCTCTTCTCGTTCGCCGACGCCCGGGGCGGCCACTTCAAGAGCGATGACAACCTCGTGGTCGATCGGCATCCCGATGGGACTCAGACCGTCCGGTTCAAGCCGGTCGGCGCGGCCGAGACCCCGTTCTTCGTGGAGGAGCTCGTCGTGCGCACGGTGGACGCGCTCGAACGTGGCGTTCATCACCCGCTGATGGTCACCGCCGCCTTCGTCCTTGACTTCCTCTGCATCCACCCGTTCGGTGACGGCAACGGCCGCATCGCACGCCTGCTCACGACCCACCTGTTGCATCGGACCGGCTACGGCGTCGGTCGGTACGTGAGCCTCGAGCAGCTCGTCTTCGACACTAAGGACGCCTACTACAGCGCCCTCGGCCTGTCGACGCTGGGCTGGTTCGACGATGGCCACCACGACGTGTGGCCGTGGTCGCGCTACCTCCTCGGCCGGGTCGACGACGCGTACACCCGCTTCGAGCAGCGAGTCGCAGCCGGCACGTCGGGCGGGACCAAGCAGGACCGGGTCCGCGATTTCGTCCTGCTGCACGCAGCAACCACGTTCACGATCGCCGACATCCGACGCGCCGTCCCCGGGGTGAGCGACAACACCATCCGGCTCGTGCTCACCGACCTGAAGAGCCAGGGCCACATCACCAGCGACGGCACAGGTCGGGGAGCAACCTGGCGCCGCGTTTGATCGGCGAAGCTGTCCCAGGTATCCGAACCGAAGCAGACCTCACTCATGACCGGGGCCCGGCCGAGGGTCGCCAGCAGGTTGGAGACCGGTAGTTGTGGCCCGATCTCGCTGTGCTCGTAGTGGGGCGCGGGGTCGCGGGCCTGGGTGGCCAGGTGCCCAGCGTGGGCGGCCACCCGCTGGTCGTCGGTCACCAGCATGCCGCCGCCCGAGGTGGTGATGATCTTGTTGCCGTTGAACGAGAGCCCTCCTGAAGGACGCCGAGGCTCGCGGATGGAGGGTTGACAGGGGCGCTGGGTACTTTAAGTGCAAGTGCGCCAGCGACGACAAGTGTTACGTGAGCATCCCCCTGACCCCATCGGGGTCCCGGACGCTAATGAACAAGCGGAAGCGGCTGGAAAGGTGCGTCGGGTGGACATGAAGCCAGAGGAGGGCATAGCTC
>JBBSHM010000101.1:0-8982 GCA_038253125.1 Acidimicrobiales bacterium | reverse complement strand
GTGCAGGCCACCTGACCGAAGCCCCGGGTGTTGACCGGGCTTCCGAACAGGCTCACCTGGAGTTGGTAGCCGAAGGCGCTCCCCTGCACCGCCGACACCGCGGCGCTCGATGGGCCCGAGAAGGCGACCATCGCCCCGCCCGTGGCCAGTGTGGCTGCCACTGCCAGCGTCGCATGGCGACTTCTCCGGTTAGGCCGACGCTCGATCATCCCTGGGCACTCCCCTGTTGGTCACGCGCCACCGGCGCGAACTTCGGTCGCTCAGCACCGTGGTGCTGGCCCACCCACCATGGCACATTCGCACGGGTGGCGACAAGCGGGGGCAAAAAGCATGGTGACGCCGAGGCGCGTGCGGCTTAGAGCTTGGCGGCGAGCACGTCCACGGGCTTGATCTCGGGTGGGGAGGCCAGCAACTCGTCGGCCTTTGCCATGAGGGCGGCGGCGATGGGGCCGTCGAGGTGGGCCTGGCGCCCGTCGGCGTCTGGGAAGACGTCGAAGATGCCGAAGGTCGACTCGTCGATCTTGATGGCGAACCAGGCCGTGGTGTCGGCCTCGGCCTGGGCCAGAGGTAGGGCCGAGGCCAGGAAGCTGGCCAGCTCGGCCTCCTTGCCCGGCTTGGCGGAGAGTGTGACGAGGAGTCCGACGGTGACCATGGCGGCAAGGTAGAGGGCGCCGAGGGTCTACTCCCAGAACGACGACGCCCACGGGCGTCGGCCAGGAGGAGCACCTGGCGCTGACCGTGGTGCCGGTCGTGGGCTGTGCCACTCTGAGGCGCCATGTCTTCACGCCGGCTGCGGGTCATCGGGGTGCTGGCCCTCGGCGCGGCGGCGACCGCCTGCGCGGCAGCCGCGCCGACCGGCGTTCAGGAACCGGCGGCGGCGCCCACCACCGCGGCCGCCATCCAGACGGCTGACGCCCCGGCGGCGGACACTCCGACGGCTGGCACTCCGACGGCTGGCACTACGGGTGTTGGCAGCCCGCCGACGGCCTCGCCGCCGACGCCGGACGCCAGCACGGCCGCCGCCAAGGGCCGGGCGCCATCGACGACCACGGCCGCGTCGGCGGCCGGCGCCGGCAGCTGGGTCCTGGGTGCCACCCCGCTGCCCAAGGGCCCGGACGGCACGCCGCTCGTCCTACCCACCCCGGCCGCCCTGCGGGACCGACGGCTGCCGACGACTGACCGCCTGCCGCCGCCGCCGGCCGGAGCCCCGTACCAGTCGACGGCCAGCCCCATCGATGCGGCCATGGCCGCCCGCATGGGCGACACCTACAAGCCGGGCTGCCCGGTAGGGCTGGGCGACCTGCGCCACCTGACCATGTCGTTCTGGGGCTTCGACGGCCGGCCCCACACCGGTGAGCTGGTGGTGAACGCCAGCGTGGCCGCCGCCGTCCAGAAGGTGTTCGGCCGCCTGTTCACCGCCCGCTTCCCGCTCGAAGACGTGCGGATCGTGGAGCCCGCCGACCTGACCGCCGAGCCCACCGGTGATGGCAACGAGACGGCGGCCTTCGTGTGCCGGCCGGTGCGGGGCACGACCTCTACGCCCTCGGCGCACTCCTACGGGCTGGCCGTCGACATCAACCCCTTCCAGAACCCGTACCACAAGGGGGCGAGCGTCCTGCCCGAGCTGGCCAGCGCCTACCTCGACCGCTCAGCCCGGCGCCCGGGGATGATCGAGAGCGGCGACGTGGTCACCCGCGCCTTTGCCGAGGCGGGGTGGACCTGGGGGGGGAGCTGGACCTCGACCAAGGACATCATGCACTTCTCGGCCAACGGCCGGTAGCCCTCTGCGCTGGGCGCTGCTCATCGTCGGCGGGCTGGCGGCTTCGGCCGCCTTCGCCACCGCCCCGGCGGCCGCCTCGTCGGCGGCAGGGCGCAGCTGGCCGCCCTTCGTCCTGGTGATCGGGCTCCTGCTCGTCGGCCTGGTGGCCCACGGCGACGGGTTGTTCGAGCGGGCCGCAGCCGCCACCAGCCGGCTCGGCGGGGGCGGCCTCGCCCTGCTGCTGGCGCTGCTGGCGGTGGTGGCAGCGGTCACAGCCGTGCTGAACCTCGACACCTCGGTCGCCTTCCTCACCCCCATCCTGGTCCTGAGCGCCCGTCGCCGCGGGCTGGCCGAGGCTCCGTTCCTCTTCGGGTCGCTCTTCATGGCCAATGCCGCCTCGCTCCTGCTCCCCGGGTCGAACCTGACGAACCTGCTGGTGCGCAACGGCCAGCACCCCTCCGGTGCCCGCTTCGCCGCCCAGATGGCGCCGGCCTGGCTGGCCGCCGTCGGCGTCACTGCGCTGGTGCTGGTCGTGCGCTACCGGCACGTGCTCTCCTACCCCGAGGGCGGCCAGGCCGACGACGCGAAGCCCCACGGGACGGGCGTGCTCGGCGCCGGGGCGACGGTGCTGGCCGCCGCCCTCGTCCTCGGCCTGCCGGCCGCCGCCCTGCCGGTGCTCGTGGTGGGCGCGGTCGCCGCGAGCTGGCGCCTCAGGCAGCGGCGGCTGGGGCTCGACGACGTGAGAGGCGTGGTGGACCTGGTCGTGCTGGGCGGGCTGTTCGGCCTGGTCGTCGCCCTCGGCACCCTGGCGGCCACGTGGTCGGGCCCGGGTGACCTGCTCCAGTCCGCCGGGCGCGGGCCGACCGCGGCCATCGGCGCTCTCGGCGCCGTGCTGCTCAACAACCTGCCGGCGGCCATGCTGTTCAGCGCCCGGATCCCAGCCCATCCCCGGGCCCTGCTGATCGGCCTCGACCTCGGTCCCAACCTGGCCGTGACCGGTTCGCTGTCCGCCCTCCTGTGGTTCCAGGCGGCCAGGACGGTGGGATCGCGGCCGTCGCTGGCCACGGTGACCAGGATCGGGGTGGTGCTGGTGCCCTGCTCGATCGTCGCCGCCCTGGCTGTCACCCGGGGCTGAGGGACGGTGCCGGCCTGCTCCCTTGCGCGAGGCTGCGGCGATGGTCCAGCTGCCCCCGGTGAAGACGGTGCTGCGCCGGCTGCCCGTCTCGCCCCGAGGCCTGGCGCCGGCCGTGCGCCTCGCCCTCCGCCTCCGCCCCCGCTCGGCCGGCTTCCCGTTCGCGGCGCCGACCTGGCCGGCGACGGTGACCCGCCAGCCGGTGGTCGACACCCTCGGCCCGAGCTACGACACGGCCTGGGCCCGCCGCTACCCGGTGCGCCTGGCCCGGGCCCTGGTCGTTGACGACATCGAGCGGCCGCTCCTGCGCCTGGTGGCCCGGCCCACCATCGAAGGTGCCGACCGCATCGCCGCGGTGGCCGGCCCGGTGGTGTTCGCCGCCAACCACGCCAGCCACCTGGACACGCCGCTGGTGCTGACGTCGCTGCCCGACCGGTTCCGCCACCACACCGTCGTTGCCGCCGGCGCCGACTACTTCTTCGACACCCGCCTTAAGGCCCACCTCTCGGCGTTCCTGATCGGCGCCGTGCCCATCGACCGGCACAAGGTGAGCCGGGCCTCGGCCGAGCAGCCAGCCCGGCTGCTGGGCGAGGGCTGGAACCTGCTGATCTTCCCCGAGGGCGGCCGCACCGCCGACGGCTGGGGCCATGCCCACCGGGGCGGCGCCGCCTACCTCGGGACCAGGACGGGTCGGCCTGTGGTGCCGGTGTACCTCCAGGGGACCCGCAGGGTGCTGAAGCGGGGGGCGTCGCTGCCGACCCCGTCGCCGACCAGGGTGGTGTTCGGCACCCCGCTGCACCCGGCCGTCGGCGAGTCGAGCCGGGCGTTTGCCGGACGGATCGAGCGGGCCATCGAGGTGCTGGCCGACGAGGCCGGCCACGGATTCTGGGAGGCCCGCCGCCGGGCCGCCGCCGGCACCACCCCGAGCCTCAGGGGGCCCGACGCCATCTCCTGGCGACGGTCCTGGGCCCTGGACGAGGGGCGCCGCAAGCCCCGCTCCCCCACCTCCTGGCCCCGTCTCTGAGCCTTCAGCACAGCCTGCGAACCCGGTCTCGGACGACAGTGGGCCGGGGTGCGGCATCTTGGCTAGAATCGGGCACTCGGCCGGCTTAAGGGCGACGAGGCCCCGTCAGGCGTCGACCGTGCGCAACGACAGAGCAGACCGGGTTGGGCAACGGCGCCCCTCAACGCAAGAGGCACCCGGTGCCGCCCACCCCAGCCGAAAAGACCCGGAGGCCCCGTCATGCAGTACCAGCGCGACCGCGAGCTCGACGCCTGCGGGATCGGGTTCGTCGCCGACGCCCAGGGGCGGTCGAGCCGCTCGATCGTCACCGGCGCCCTCGCCGGCCTGGCCAGCGTCATCCACCGAGGCGCCCTGGCGGCCGACGCCAGGTCGGCTGACGGGTCCGGTGTCCTGACGCCGATCCCTCCCGGGATTTACGGCGGACACGGCGTGGCCCAGCTGTTCGTGCGCGGCGATGTGGATGAGGTGCAGGCCGCCGTCGCCGGCGCGGCCGCCGCCGAGGGCATCACCGTGGCCGGCTGGCGCCAGCCGCCGGTGGACGACAGCGCCATCGGCGAGCAGGCGCTCGCCTCCAAGCCGGTGCTGCTGCAGGCCCTCCTGGTGGCTCCCGAGAACTGTGAGCCCGGCGGCCCGGCGGCCGAGCGGACCGCCCTGAGGCTGCGTCGGCGCATCGACATGGCGCAGGTGCCCGTCTACGTCACCTCGTGCTCGTTCCGCACGATCGTCCACAAGGGGCTGGTGGCGGCCAACCGCCTTAGCGACTTCTGGCTCGACCTCAACGACGACCGGTTCGAGGCGAATTTCACCGTGTTCCACCAGCGCTTCTCGACCAACACCCTTCCCACCTGGGAACGGGCCCAGCCCTTCCGCACCCTGTGCCACAACGGCGAGATCAACGCCATCGCCGGCAACCTCAACCGGATGCGCTCGCGGGCCAGGTTGGGCACCGAGGCGGCCGGGCTCGGGCCCGAGGCGCTGTTCAGCCCGGTGCTGGACGAGCAGGGATCCGACTCGGCCATGCTGGACAACGCCGTCGAGCTGCTGACCCGGGGCGGGCGCGACATCCGTCACGCCGTGGCCATGCTCGTGCCCGAGGCATGGGAGGGCGTCAAGGACCTTGACAGGTCGCTGCGCGGCTTCTACCGCTACCACGCCAGCCTGGTCGAGCCCTGGGACGGACCCGCCGGCCTGGTCTTCACCGACGGCCTCGGCGTGGGCGCCTCGCTCGACCGCAACGGCCTGCGCCCGCTGCGCTACGCCGTGTGCGAGGACGGGCTGGTGGCCTGCTGCTCCGAGGCCGGAGCCATCGACGTCTCCGGCCACGGCACGGTCACAAGGGGGCGGCTCGGCCCGGGCGAGATGCTCTTCGTCGACCCCAGTCGGGGCGTGCTGCTGGACAACGACTGCAAGGGCCGCATGGCCGCCGCCGGCCCCTACGCCAGCTGGGCCGACGACGGCCTGGTGCGCCTCAGCTCGGGCCAGCCCACCCTGGAGACGCCCGACCACGACGAGCTCGTGCGCCGCCAGGCCGCCCACGGCTACACCACCGAGGAGCTGCGCATGGTGCTGAAGCCCATGGCCGCCGACGCCAAGGAACCGGTGTTCTCAATGGGTGACGACGCTCCCCTCCCCCACCTGGCCGGTCGGCCCCGGCCGATCCACCACTACCTGCGCCAGCGCTTCGCCCAGGTCACCAACCCTCCCATCGACCACCTGCGCGAGCGACCGGTGATGAGCCTGCGCACCCTTCTCGGGCCCCGGTCGCCGCTGCTGGCCCAGAGCCCTGACGCCTGCCACCAGGCCGAGCTGCCGAGCTTCTTCCTGTTCCCCCACGGGATCTCCGCCCTGAGCGTCGGCGAGGGCAGCACGGCGCTGGTCGACTCCTGCTTTCCCGTCAGCGAGGGACCTGCGGGGCTGCGTGCCGGCATCGAGCGGGTGGCGGCCGACGCCGAGCGGGAGGTGGCAATGGGCGCCACCGTCGTTGTCATACACGACACCGAGCTGTCGGCCGAGCAGGCGCCGATCCCCTCGCTCCTGGCCCTCGGAGCCACCCACGCAAGGCTGATCAGGGCCGGCCTGCGTGATCACGCCAGCCTGGTGGTGCTGGCCGACGACGTGCGCGACGTGCACCACGTCGCCTGCCTCCTCGGCTACGGCGCCGACGCCATCTGCCCCCGCCTGGCCCTGGCCACCGTGGCCAGCGAGGCCGACGACAGCGAGGACTCAGACGTGCTGTCCCCCGAGGCCCAGGAGCGCTACCAGGCGGCGGTCGAGGACGGGGTGCTGAAGGTGATGTCGAAGATGGGCATCTCCACCATCGACTCCTACCGGGGCGCCCAGGTGTTCGAGGCGATCGGCCTCGGTCCCGAGGTGATCGACCTGTGCTTCCCCGGCACCCCCTCGACCACCGCAGGGGTGGGCCTGGCGGTGCTGGGCGAGGACGTCCTCACCCGCCACGCCGCCGCTGAGCTCACGAACCCCGGCTACTACCGAGACCTCAAGCGGGGCGGCGAGCACCACACCCACAACAAGGCGGTGGTCGACGCCCTGCAGGCGGTCGCCCGGGCCGACGACGCCGCCGAGGCCCTGAAGCAGATGGCGGCGGCCCACCAGCTCCAGCAGGCGATCCGCACCGGATCCAGCGAGCGGTACGACGCGTACGCCGCCCTGGTCAACGGCCGCCCGCCCACCGACCTGCGTGACCTGCTCGACCTGGTTCCGGCCGGCGAGCCGGTGCCGCTGGCCGAGGTCGAGCCCGCCACCTCGATTCTGCAACGTTTCAGCACCGGGGCGATGAGCCACGGGTCGTTGTCACGCGAAGCCCACGAGACCCTGGCCATGGCCATGAACCTGGTGGGCGGCAAGTCGAACTGCGGGGAGGGCGGAGAGGACCCGGGGCGCTTCGGAACCCGGGGCCGCACGGCCGAGGAGGGCTACGACAAGAACTCCAAGATCAAGCAGATCGCCAGCGGCCGTTTCGGGGTCACCCCCCAGTACTGCGCCAACGCCGATGAGCTGCAGATCAAGGTGGCCCAGGGCTCCAAGCCCGGCGAGGGCGGCCAGCTGCCCGGGCACAAGGTGTCCGACGAGATCGCCAAGCTGCGCCACACCCAGCCCGGCGTAACCCTGATCAGCCCGCCGCCGCACCACGACATCTACTCGATCGAGGACCTGGCCCAGCTCATCTACGACCTGAAGCAGGTGAACACCTTCGCCGACGTCGGGGTGAAGCTGGTGGCCGAGGACGGCGTCGGCACCATCGCCGCCGGGGTGGTGAAGGCGCTGGCCGACGTGGTGATGATCTCCGGCGCCAACGGGGGCACCGGCGCGTCGCCGCTCTCGTCCATAAAGCACGCCGGGCTGCCGTGGGAGCTGGGGCTGGCCGACACCCAGCAGGCCCTGGTCGACAACCGGCTTCGGGACCGGGTCCGGGTTCGGGTCGACGGCGGATTCCTCACCGGACGAGACGTGTTCGTCGCCGCCCTGCTCGGAGCCGACGAGTTCAGCTTCGGCACCGGAGCGATGATCGCCGAGGGCTGCATCATGCTGCGGGCCTGCCACAAGGACACCTGCTCAACCGGGGTGGCCACCCAGCGGCCTCACCTGCGGGCCAAGTTCGCCGGCACCCCCGAGGGCGTCGCCGCCTACTTCATCTTCGTGGCCGAGGAGGTGCGGGGCCTGCTGGCGTCGCTCGGGCTGCGCAGCCTCGACGAGGCGATCGGCCGGGTCGACCTGCTCCGCCAGCGCACGGTCGGCGATCCCCGGGCCGACTCCACCGACCTCAGCCCCCTGCTGCGGCCGCCGACGGACCCCGCCGCACCCCGCCGCTACGTCGCCGGCGTCGCCCTGCAGCGGCCCCGCAGCGAGCTCGGCGACCGCCTGGTGACCGACGCCTACCGGGGGCTGTGGGAAGGCGAGGAGCTGCACCTGGCTTATCCCATCGGCAACGGCGACCGCTCCATAGGGGCCGCCCTCGGCGGGGCCCTGTCCCTGGAGTTCGGGGAGGCGGCGCCGCCGGGCCGCGCCTCTGTGCGCTTCGAAGGGTCGGCCGGCCAGAGCTTCGGCGCCTTCCTCACCGCCGGCGTCACCCTCGAGCTCGTGGGCGAGGCAAACGACTACGTCGGCAAGGCCATGGGGGGCGGCACGGCCGTCGTGCGGCCGCCGGCCAACGACGCGTCGCTCGTCCCCGGTGCTGACCCTCGGCGGGTCCACCGGCCGGCCCTGGCCGGCAACACCTGCCTCTACGGCGCCACGGGCGGCGAGCTGTTCGTCTCGGGGATCGTCGGCGAGCGGTTCGCCATCCGCAACAGCGGCGCCACCGCGGTGGTCGAGGGCGCGGGCGACCACGCCTGTGAGTACATGACCGGCGGGACCGTGGTGATCCTCGGCTGGCTCGGCTACAACCTGGGCGCCGGCATGACCGGCGGCTCCTGCTACGTCTGGGACCCGAAGAGCGTCATGGTCGGCCGGGTGAACACCAGCCTCGTCGACTTCGAGCGCCCCGACGAGGCCCACGCCGCCGAGCTGCACCGGCTGGTGGCCCGCCACGCCGAGCTGACCGGAAGCCCCCGGGCCGCGAACCTCCTCGACCGCTGGGCTCAGACGGTGCACGAGTGCTGGTACGTGGCGCCGCTCGACAAGGTGTCGCGCATGCGCAGCCAGGCGGCGGCCGTCGTCGGCGCCAACGTCTGATCTGATGTCCCCTCGCCGCCGGACGCCCACAGGGCGGGCCCGGGCCGGGGACGGCCTAGCGTTTCCCGCCCACCACACCGCACGAGAAGGACAACCCGTGGCCGTCACCGCCAGCACCCCGATCGGGCTCGTCGAAGCCGTATACGCCAGGCTGCCCGAAGCGGTGGCCACGGCCCGGCGCCGCCTCGGCCGGCCGCTGACGCTCAGCGAGAAAGTCCTCTTCGGCCACCTGTGCGATCCGGGCCGCCAGGCGGTTAAGCGGTCCCAGAGCTACGCCGACCTGCGCCCCGACCGGGTGGCCATGCAGGACGCCACCGCTCAGATGGCCCTCCTGCAGTTCATGACGGCGGGAGTGCCCGAGGTCCAGGTTCCCTC
>JBBSHM010000100.1:0-9004 GCA_038253125.1 Acidimicrobiales bacterium | reverse complement strand
TCGCCGACGGCGAAGCGGTGGTCGACCTGCACCGCCAATTGGAGCGGATGCTGGCCGTCACGACCCGCGCCACGGCGGCGTTCGACGCGTCGAAGACGTGGCAGCCCGACGGTGCCCGCACGGCGGCGGCGTGGTTGGCCACCAAGTGCCGCCTGCCCATGACCACGGCCCAGCGGCGGGTGCGCCTGGGGCGGGCCCTTCGCCATCTGCCGGTGGCCGAGAAGGCCTGGCTGGCCGGCGACATCGGCGAGGCCCAGGTGGGCGTGCTGGCCCGGGCCCGCACGGAGGGCACCGCCGAGGCCCTGGAACGTGACGAGAAGATGCTGGTGGGCGAGGCGGCGCGCCTGCGCTTCGCCTCGTTCGCCCGGGTGGTGGCCTACTGGGGGATGCGGGCCGACCCCGACGGGTGCGAGGACGAGGCCAAGGCCAACCACGACCGACGTCGACTGCACCTGTCGAAGAGCTTCGAGGGCCTGTGGTTCCTCGACGGGGTCCTCGATCCCGTCAACGGCGCCATCGTGGCCGGCGAGCTGAAGCGCATCGAGACCGAGGCGTTCAATGCCGACTGGGCCGAGGCCAAAGCCCGCGCCGGCGACGGCGTGGGCATCGCCGACCTGGCTCGCACCCCGGCCCAGCGCCGGGCCGATGCCCTGGCCGAGATGGCCAGGCGCTCGGCTGCGGCTGCCCCCGGGGCACGCCGTCCCGAGCCGCTGTTCAGCGTGATCGTGGGCTACGAGGCCTTCGCCCACCTGTGCGAGCTGGCCGACGGCACGGTGGTCACCCCCGGTGGCGGCGGCGTGGGTGTTGACGCGACGCACGGCGGAGCCCAGCCCAAAGTCGCCACCGGCTCCTCCCGCGGCCGGGGTGCGTGAGCCCCGCAACCCACCACCGTTGGCGCCGGCTGGCAACGCCTTCGTCGACGACTGACCGGATCTGATTGCGGGCGCCCGACGCGCCCGATGCGCAACCATCAGCCGATGACGTGGTGGTCACCCAGGGGGCCCGGTTGCAGGCCCTGGGCGGCGAAGAGCTCGGCCAGGGCTGGGAGGGCGCCGAGGGCCGAGTGCCAGGCGCCCGGCGCCGAGGTGCAGTCGGAGTCGTGGAGCAACACGGTGCCGCCCGGTCCCAGCTGGCTGTCGACGTCGGAGGTGACACTGGCGGGGGTCGCCTCGGCCCGCCAGTCGCGGCCCCACGTCGTCCAGAGGACTGTACGCAGGCCGAGGCGGCGAGCGGCGACGAGGCTCCCGGTGCTCAGGACGCCGTAGGGCGGCCGGAACCAGGTGGGCTGGCGGCCGGTCGCCTCGACGATGGTGGTGGTGGCCCGCTCGAGGTCGGTCGCCACGTCGCGCGGTGACCGCCACAGGTGGGACCGGTGCTGGTCGCCATGTACGGCCACCTCGTGGCCGGCCGACACCACCTGAGCGGCCAGGTCCGGAGCGCGCCGCACCATGGACCCGAGCATGAAGAAGGTCGCTTTCCAGCCCAGGTCGTCGAGGGCGTCCAGGAAGGCGGGGGTCGATGCGGGATCGGGCCCGTCGTCGAAGGTCAGCGCCACGCCCCCGGCTTCACCCGTGCCCGAGAGGCCCGGAAACCACCGGCGTCGAATTGCCCCCACGCTGGTGAGAGAGGGGGCGGCGTGCGCGGTCAGGAGGCCAACGGCCCCGCGACCCCCGAGCGTCGACGGCTTCAACGAAGGTCGGCCAGAGGGCCGACAGTGAGGTGCTGAGCGGCCGAGGCGGGCCGAAGATCGGCGATGGTGCGCTCGACCGTGGCTGCATCGAGGAAGCGGGCGTCGAGGACGTAGGTGTGCCCAGGGCGAAGGTCGGGGGCCCGATCGGGGAGGAGCAGGGCCACGTTGGTCACGACTTTCTGGTGGGCGAAGCGCGCCGAGGCCAGGTCGAAGCCGTCCACTCGACGCAGCGGGACGAAGTTGTGGCATGACTCGCCGTTGGCCGAGTGGATCGACCGGCAGGCTCGCACCACGTCGGCCTTTGCTCGCGACCAGTGGGCCCCGTTGCGGTGGCCCCAGCCGCCGTTGGCGACGTCGACGCCGGCGTCGGACAGCCGCCGGACGCCGGCCGGGTCGTGGCCGGCCGAGGTGCCGTCGACGATGGCCGTGATCCCTGCCCCGGCCATGCCGGCGGCCAGGTCGGGGTCGGCCAGGGCGCTCGACCCCAGGCGGATCCCGATGAAGACCTCCTGCGAGTGCCGTTGGGGCCTGGCCACGCCGATGCCCTGAGCGGCGGCTGCCGAGACCCCGACAGTGAAGGCCGACCAACCGGCCACCAGGGAGACGGCGGCGGCGACCACCCCTTTGCCTCCCACGACCCTCCTCGAGGGCGCCGCTCTCCTGGTGCGCGCCGGCTCCAACTCGGTGGTGATGTCGTCGGCTGCGTCACCATTGAACATGGCCCGCGCCGCAGCGACCTGGCGACGGCCGGCCAGGCAGGTGACCCGGTCGAGGGTGGGGACGAGCTCGTCCGACGATCGGGCGTAGGCGGCCACGCCCGCTCGGTCCATGTCCTGGCCGTTCTGGCGGCCGTGGCCGGGAATGGGCAGGTAGGTGACGACCGGCAGCCCGACCGCGAATGCCTCCATGCAAGTGAGGCCACCGGCGTTCTGGACGAGCACGTCGCAGGCGGCCATGAGCGCCGGCATCTCGTCGGTCCAGCCGATGGCCCGTCCCTGCGGCCGGGTGGCCAGGGCGGCGCGCAGCTCCTCGTTGCGCCCGCACGCGGCGATGGGCGTGTAGCGGCCCGATGCCACCAGGGTGTCGAAGGTGCGGTCGACCTCACCCACTCCCCAGGACCCGGCGACCACGAGAACGCCGAGGTCGTCGGGCCCCAGGCCCAGTTCGGCCCGTAGGTGCTCGCGGTCGGTCGGCGACGCCGACGACCGAAACGGCTCGGCCACGAGGGGCCCGACGGCCCGGGCCGGCCCGCCCGTCCGGCGACGGGCGATGGCGACCGACGCAGGATGGACGCACAAGGCGAGGTCGATGCCCTTGGCTAGCCACAGCGGGTGGACGTCGAAGTCGGTGACATAGGTGACCACGGGGACCCGGACTCGTCCCCGGCGGCGGAGCCGGGCCAGCACGAGTGACGACAGGTTGTAGGTGGTGACGATCACGTCCGGTTGGAAATCGGCGATCCACCGGAGCTGGCAACGGGAGGTCAGGAACGACACCAGGAGCGCGAAAGGTCGGCAGAGGAAAGGCAGGACCTGCCAGAGGCGGTAGGTGAACTGGTAGGTCCAGGGCGCCTTGCGCAGCTGGAACTCGTAGCTCGTCCGGGTCAGAGCCCCGATGCCGAGTGGTGCGGCATCGAGGAAGTCGACGGTGCGGGTGGTGTGCCCCCGCGCCTCCAGGCGCAACGCCAGCTCACGCGCCGCGCCATCATGGCCTTCACCCATGCTGGCCGACACGACCAGGATCCTCCCCATAGGGCGCCGATGCTACTTGGGGCCCGTCCCGTCGGCGCGCTTCTTCACGCCGCCACGACATCGCCGGGCCCTTGGCGGGGACGGCACCGGCCCGGGGGTGTCCCGTGCCGGCGCGTTGTCAACCAGCCCCGCGAAGGTGCCGTCGTTGACGTCGGCCTTGACCGAGAGCCCCCTGTCCGAGCAGACCGAGGCCGTCAGAGCGGGGGGCGCCGAAACTGCGACGGGAGGACAACACGGGGCGCCTTCGTCCATCAACGGCCGCGCGACCTGTGGCGCCGATGCGGTTCGTGATCGACCAGGCGCGGGCATGGGAGGACGCCGGCGGCGTCACCGTCCGCCAGTACCTCCATTGGGTGAGCTGCTGTACGTGGCCGCGACCCGGGCCCGCGACCACCTCGTGGTCTCGGTGCACCGAAAAGAGGCGAGGCCGGGCGGCAAACTGGCGGACACCGCAGCCAAGTTTTCTGGGATGCAGGCCACGACGTGCCCGGCGTGGAGGTCGATCCCCCGCCGAGCGTGGCTGCGAAGATCGATGCCCACTTCATCGCCGAGCCGCTCCCGGCGTTGGTGCCATGGGGCGCCTCGGAGTCAGAGCGGACCGAGGCCCTCAGAGCCGCCGCTCGCCCGCTCGCGACGTCGGCCACGACCGTCGCCAAGCTGGCGGTCGCCGCTGCCGTGGCCGCTGACCCCGGCCTTGCCAAGGACGGTCGCGATGTCGACCTGCCGCCGTGGCAGAAGGGTCGGTACGGCACCGCCGTCGGTCGTGCCGTCCACGGCGTGCTCCAGGGCTCGATCTCGCCACCGGGGAGGGACTAACCATGGCTCCCGCGGCCCAGGCTGCCGCCGAGGGCGTTCGGGCCGGGAGGCGATCATCGCCGCCCTGGCTCGCTCGGCGCTGGGGTCCGATCTGGTGCGACGGGCGGCGGCCCCGCCCGGTCGACATCCCGGCGCTCGCTTCGGAACTCGTGTGACGTCACCCAGCGGCGGCTTTGAGATCCTCGGGGTCGAGGTCACTCAGGCGGCAGTCACCTTCACGTCGAGGCGAAGTCCGACGGCGGCCGCGTAGCGGACGAGGTTGGGGAAGGGCGAGTCGACAGCGTTGTTCTCTATCGCTTCCACCTCGTCGAGGCTGAGGCCGGAGCGGGCCGCGACCTCCTCAATTCTGAGCCCGAGCTCTTCCCGGCGCGCCCACAGCGACGTCGTCACGCGCACCACGTCAGCGAGCTGGTCGAGACGCTCCCGGTAGCCGGGCTCGTTCTCCTCCGTCGCTGCGATTTCAGCATCGAGGTCGTCGGGCTCGGGATCGCTCACCATTGGACAGATCGTAGCGCCGCTCATGAGCGCCGAGCCCGGCGGCGCCAGTCCTTGAGTCGCTGTTCGGCGGCTCCATTGCGGCTCAGGGGCCACTCGGGGGCAGGGGCGGTGCGACCTTCCCTCCGCCCCGACCAACGGGCGGCTCCATTGCGGCGGCGCTGCTGACGCCGGGACGGTCACGGCCATGACGGACCCTCCGCCCCGACCAAGGGGCGGCTCCATTGCGGCGGCGACGGTCTGTACGACCTTGGTGAACCGGGCCTGGGTTTCGCGGAGGCTCCATACCTTGGAAGTGAGGATGGAGCATGACAACGAAGCACTCCGGCCAGAAGAGGTACCCGCTTGAGCTTGGCGAGCGTGCCGTGCGCATGCCGCAAGACGCGATCACCAAGGGCAGGGACTCTTATGGCGAAGAGGCCGTGCCCGGAGCGGGATTCGAACCCGCACGCCCTTTCGGACAGAGGATTTTGAGTCCTCCGCGTCTACCGTTCCGCCATCCGGGCCGGTTGTGAGGCGAACGCTAGCCCGTCCGAGATCTTTGGGCGACTGAGGCCCCGCCAGGTCGGAGCGGCTCAGACGCCCCAGCCGGTGGCCTCGTTGAGGACGAAGCGACTGACGGCCAGGCAGCGGTCGAAGACGTCGCACAGCAGCTCCTCGCCGGCCAGGACCCGGGCCAGCGACACCTGCTGGCGGGCCACGACCGTGAGGCTGCGCTCGGGGGCGTCGGTCACGGAGCCGAACGAGTCGATGGCCGACACCTCGAGGGGCAACTCGGGCCCCCCGACACCCGCCAGCTCAGTGGCCAGCAGGAGGAGGTCGGGGCCCGCCGGCAGTGGTGGAAGGGCCCAGGTGAAGATCAGGGGGAAATGAAAGGTGTCGGCCGGTTCGTCCTCCTCCGGCAGCTCGGCGACCACGTCCTCGAAGGCGAGGAGCACGCGCGGCTCGACCTCGAGGGCCAGGTGCAGGTCGAGGGGGCCGCCGCAGCCCTCCTCGGGGTGCAGATCGACTTCCCAGACCTGGCGAAGGGAATAGGTCTCCACGAAGTGGCGCTCGTCGTGGACATGGAAGCCGTGGTCGACGGCGTGGTCCTTGAGCTCGGCCACGTAGCCGGCCACGTCGATGGCGGCCAAGCGCTACCTCCTCGGAAGGGGACGGGTGGAGCGTAGGCCACCGAGCCGAGCCCCACGGGGCGACGGTAGGGTCGACCAGGTGGAGAGCGAGCAGATCCTCGAGGTTCTCGACGACGCCGGGCGCGCCGTGCGGGTGGCCCTGGACGGCCTCGACGACTGGGGACCCGTCGGAACCCGCCAAGGCCAGTACGGCTGTGACCTGGTGGCCGACGCCGCCGCCCTCGAGGTTCTCCTGGGGGCCGGGTTCGGCGTGCTCAGCGAGGAGAGTGGCCTGACGTCGGACGACCGCGACGTCCTCGTGGTCGTCGATCCTGTCGACGGGTCGACCAACGCGGCCAGGGGGCTTCCCTGGTTCGCCACCAGCCTGTGCGCCCTCGACGCCGACGGCCCACTGGCCGCAGTGGTGGTCAACCAGGCCACTGGTGAGCATTTCAACGCCCGGCGAGGCCATGGCGCCCGTCGCAACGGCACGCTCCTGGGCCCGAGCGGCCCTCGGAGCGGGGTGCCGGGCCCGAGCGGGGTGCCGGGCCCGAGCGGGGTGCCGGGCCCGAGCGGGGTACCGGGCCCGAGCGGGTGCATGGCGCTGGCCGAGGCCATGGTGGCCGTCACCAGCACGCCGCCGGGGCCCCTGGGATGGCGGCAGGTGCGAGCGCTCGGCGCGGTGGCCCTGGACCTGTGCGCAGTAGCCTGTGGCCACCTCGACGCCTACATCGACTGCAGCGTCGACACCCACGGGCCGTGGGACTACCTGGGGGCCATGTTGGTCTGTAGGGAAGCGGGAGCGTCCATTGTCGACCTGAAAGGCCGCGAGCTGGTCACACGCGTCCCCGACGAGCGCCGGTCGCCGGTGGCAGCGGCAACCCCTCAGCTGTTGGCTGAGGCGGTGGCGGCGCGCTCTCGGTTCTCGTGATCGGCGTTCGCGGCCAGCTCCGGACGTCGGCCCTCCGTTGAGCCGAAGTCTCAAGCCCACGCTCCTTCGGGCCTACAGCCGCATGCCAAAGCGCCTGCGGCTGGCATCCGTGCGCCTGCTGACCCCGTCGTTCCGGGTGGGGGCGATCTGCGTGGGGGAACGCCCCGACGGGCCCCACCGCCCCGGGCGGCACCCCACCCGGGGGGCATGGGGGTTCCCGGGGGGCCTGCTCAAGCGGGGTGAGGACGCCGTCGACGCCGCCGCCCGCGAGGCCCTGGAAGAGATCGGGTTGATGTTGGACCTGGACGACAACCCGAAGGTGGTCGTCGATCCCCGCTACCGGCGGGTCGACGTCATCTACAGCGCCCGTCTGCCCGGCGACACCGACCCCTCCGAGCCCAGCCCCCGCTCGGCCGAGATCGTCGAGGTGGCCTGGTTCCAGCCCCAGGACCTGCCGCGGTTGGGCATCGAAGCCGCCGGTGCCCTGGTGGAGTTGGGTCGGGCCAACCGACCGCCCCGGGCCTGACGCGATCATGGCCCGCTAGCCTGGTCGCGCTCCGGGCGCTTAGCTCAGCTGGCAAGAGCACCGCCCTTACAAGGCGAAGGTCGGGGGTTCGAGTCCCTCAGCGCCCACCCCCTCTCACCTGCGGTTTTATGGCCTACGGGGCCAGTGGTGACGGTGTCCAGGCCGCGGCCAGGCCGCGGGGAGGCCGCGACAGCGTCGTGCCACATGATTTCGAGGCCTTCGGCGATGCGCTCATCGAGGCCGTCGAACAGGTGCCCGTACCGGTCGAGGGTCACCATGACCGAGCTGTGGCCCATACGCTCCTGGATGGCCTTTGCGTGGCCTCCCTGAGCAATGGCCAGGGGACGGCGGTGTGACAGGTCGTGGAAGCGCAGGCCCTGGAATCCCGCCTGATGGGTCGCCGGCAGCCAGGGCGCGGGCCCGCAAGTTCGACCGCCTCATCGGCCCGCCGACCGGAGCCGGGAACACCAGCCCGGTCGGGGATAGGCGGGCGGCGGAGATCACCGCCGAGATGGAGCGAACCCGGCAACACCAGCTCCCAGGCCCGCAACATCGCCGCCCGCGCCACCAGGGGCCACAAGCGCCACCAGGCCGTGGGCGATCTGCTGCCCCGCTGGGTGGGCGAGATCGAGGCCGCCGGCTCCAGCGTCGCCGCCATCGGCCAGGCCGTCGACGCAGCGGTGGCCGAACACCCGGCGCCCTCGGCGGAGCTCAGTCCCCGTGACACCCGAGCCGTCGTCGGCGAGGTCCTGGTCCCTGACGGCGCCCTGGCATCGCGCAAGGTGTTCACCCGCCGTACGTGATCGTGGCCGTGGCCCCGGCGCTGTACGGCCGTGATCCCGCCGAGCTGGAACGGGTCGTCGACCGCACCCTGGCCGATCCCGAGGCGGTGCCGCTGATCGGGGTGGCCGGAGCCAACGAGCGCGCCTATGCCACCGCCGTCACCATCGCCAGCGAGGAGGCCATCGCCCGCTGCGTCGAGTCCCAGATTTCCTGGTCGGGGTGGCGGGCTCGGGCAAGACCACGGCCCTCGGGGCCGTCCGCGACGCCTTTGAGGCCGGCGGCTACCAGCTGCTGGGCACCTCGACGTCGGGCCAGGCGGCGAGAACCCTGGGCGGCGAGGCCGGCCGACCAGGCGGCCACGGTGGCATCGAGTGCCGTGTCCCGATCCTCGGACACAGCGATGCGGCCGTGGTCGCCATACCAGGACACGGCGGTGGCCACCTCGCCGGCTCGCAAGTGGGCCAGGGCGATGCGCTCGGCAGGATCATGCTGGCGGACGTTGTCGCCCATGACGTGCACCGCCGCCCCGAAGCGCCTGACCACCGCCTCGAAGCCGTCCCGGCACCGACTTCACCCAGCTGGCGGTGGTCGCCCACCATCACCACCTTGGCCCGGGCCCGAGCAGCTCCGAGCAACGCCAGCAGCATCTTGTCCTCGCTCATCGCCGCTTCATCGAGGATCACGACGTGGCGTGGGGTCAGGCGCAGCGTGTCGTGGCGAAGGTGCCAGTTGAGCGACGCCAGGGGTTCTGCTGTCGATGCGCGCCGATGCGGCCTGTGCCGATTGGCACCTTCGACTCGATCTCGCCATCACCTGCGGCGAGCGAGTGGCGGTAGTGGAGCAGGAGGACGGCGGCGGTGACGACGATGCTGGCCGAGGGGGTGGGCAAGTGGCCCAATG
>JBBSHM010000099.1:0-9029 GCA_038253125.1 Acidimicrobiales bacterium | reverse complement strand
CGCCGCGTCCGCCACCGACTTCGGACCGCCACGTCCCAACCCCGTGCCCCGGCCACCAGCCGACGCTGCCGCTCATCCGTATCAGAACGGGTAGGGCGCGGCTCCGTTTTCGAGCCAGAGCAGGCGCGTCGGCCACGCAGCAGCTGAGGACACGTGATAATGGCCTATTATCCGGTACATCAGCCGATCGACGCGTAGACCGAGCAACAGATTCCTCCCCGCCCCGCATGCGGCACTCGTGCGCGTTATCCGGTACATCGGTGGTGATCGGTGAAAAGAGCCGCCCACGTGACGGCCATCCATGGTGACGCCGCCACCCTCCAGGCCGCGGCCGATGCGTTCCTGTCCTCTACCCGGTGCGAGAACCCGAACACCCGCCGGGCCTACGCCGGGGTCGTCGACAAGGTCATCGGCGAGCTGGGCGCGCTCCGCCAGCTCGCCGAGGTGACCGAGGCCGAGATCGGCAAAGTGGTCGAAGGGCTCTGGGGGACGGCCGGGGGTCGACCTGGAACCGCAACCGTGCCGCGGTGAGCTCGTGGCTCAGCTGGTGCCGGGACAAGAAGCGGTGGCCGGCGCCGGCGGTGCCGGGCAGCTGCGAGCGCCGGAAGGAGCACGTCGACACCACCAAGGACCTGCCGAAGTCCGCTCTCGAGCGCCAGATCTCCCGCCGCGACGTCCCGCTCCGGGAGAAAACGCTGTGGCGGATGCTCTATGAGACGGCGGCCCGGGCTAACGAGGTCCTGGCCCTCAACGTCGAGGCGCTCGACCTGGAGAACTGCCGAGCGCCCATCCGCTCCAAGGGCGGCGAGACCGAGTGGGTGTACTGGGGCACGGGCACCGCCCACCTGCTGCCGCGCCTCCCGGACGGGTCGAGCCGCACCAGCGGCCCCCTGTTCTTGTCCAGCCGTCGGCCCGTGCCCGCCCGCCGCCCTGGGCCGGCCGACATCTGCCCGCATACCGGGCGGGCCCGGCTGGGCTACGACCGCGCTCGCGTCCTCCTCCAGGCCTCCACCGGGTGGAACCTCCACCAGCTCCGCCACTCAGCGGCGACCCACCTCGCCGACAAGGGCGTCCCGTTGCAGCTGATCATGGCCAAGACTCGGCACAAGTCGCCCCGTACGGCGATGCGCTACGTCAACCCCGGGCCTGCAGCCGTCGCCGAGGTGACCGAGCTGCTCAACCCGCCCAAACGGACCCACTGACGGACTCAGCCCGTCGGTGGAGGGCCTCTTTGACCGCAGCGATCCGGGCCGCCTGGTCCTTAGCGTGACTTTTCGTTCCGATGTTCCTCAAGGGCCGGTCCCTGGACGCCCGAGCCCTTCGAGGCCAACGATGGAACCGTTCCGTATGAGCGGTTCATCGGGAGCCTCTCGGACTTCAAGTTCGTCGCGCTGGAGGCAACGATCGAGCACGTCATGAGCGTCCGCGGCATCGCTCTCGTGGAGACCGAGTGGGTCAAGCCGCTCGGCCAAGGACTCCACGAGTTCGGGTCCGGCACGACGCCGACGAGATCAGTCACATGTTCGGCGGCAGCCGACCGGCCGGTGCCGGCCTGGCCGACGAACGGGTGCTCCTCCGCCTCTTCGTGCACTTCCACGGCGCCAAGGTCGTGCTCCTGCTGGGCGGTTATGACAAGGCTGACGCCCCGAACGAGCGGCGACAGCAGCGGGAGATCGGCGAGGCGCGCCGGTTGCTAGGCCAGTTCAAGGCCGTCAGCGCCGGACGCTGTCACTCGTCCGCCGGACCAAGCGCCGACGGGCTGGACGGATCATGGGGGAGTGCCCATACTGGGGGCTGGAGGTGACCCGGCATGGCCCGCAGCTACGACGAGGTTTCCGCCGAGCGCCGTGCCCGGCTCTCGCCCGGGGCCAAGGAGCAGCGCCGCGAGCTTGAGCAGGCCTACGACGTCGCCGTCCAAGTCATCAAGCTTAGGGAGCGACACGGGCTGACCCAGGCCGAGCTCGCGGCCCGCTGTGGCATCGACCAGGGCGACATAAGCCGCATCGAGCGCGGATCCACCAGCCCCACCGCCCGCACGCTCGAGCGGATCGCCGCCGCTCTTTCCGCCGACCTGCGCCTGGTGGCCCGAACGGAGGCTTAGCTCCCATGGTTCCTGGGCGGGCCGCCCTCGGTGGATGAGAATCGATGTGTGGCGGACCCGGGCTGACGTCGTGTCTCTGATGGCGCTCGGAGCCGGTTCTCAGTTTGACGCGTAGGTCTCGGGCGCTCTGTTCTGTTCCTCCGAGCACGCACCTCAGCTCCCCGATGACGAGGCCCCTGGTCAGGATGCTGCTGCACCTCTGATTGTGGATCCGTCGTTGCGGTCGCGACCGCTGACCCCTGCGCGCCCCGAGGCCCATCAACGCCGGGTATCGAGTCCCGAACTGGACGCGAAACGACTTTGGAGCTTGGACCTTGCCGTACTTCCAGCGATGCCCAGTACGGCGCCGCAGGCCGAGCCCAGGGCGCCGATCAGCGCGGTGACGGGCACGAAGCTCCTCCACTGGTCTGCGAGGTCTCCTTGGCGGCCGCCGAGCATGAAGCTGGCGGCCAGCAGGAACCCGTAGGCGGCGCCGGCGCGCACCGCACCGGAGCAGTCCGCAGCGGCGCCTCCGGCAGCCAGCCCGGCGAGGGCCCAGGGAACGAGGCTGACGGCTGATCCGACGAGCACCCATCGTGAGCCGGCCGCGCCGAGCAGGACGCCGGCCAGTCCCGCGAGCCCGATCAGGCGGCGCCGGCCGATGGCCCCTCCCGGAGGGCGGCGAAGGAGCGCACCGTGGCCCGGGTGGCAACGGCGGTGGCGAGGGCCATGGCGGCGACGGTGAACAGCCAGCTGGCCGGCAGGCCGGTTGCGACCAGGCCGTTGTCGCTGTGGAACAACGCCGGGTTCGAGGACCGCAGGGCCAGGCCCCAGACCAAGGCGGCCACCGAGGTGAGGGTCATGGCCATGCTGAGCGCCGCCATGGGGACGACCTGGTGGCGCAGCAGGCCGGCCGGTAGATCCGCTCGGCGCACGGCCGCCACCGCGCTGACTGCGCAGAGGGCGGCGGCGGCAACGCCCACGGCAACAATGAGGAGGAAGAGGCTCACGCTGGCTGCCGTGTGGACCTGCGTCCCGCGGTGGCCGGCAAGCCGGGATGCCCCGACCATCACGGCCAGCAGGACCACGACCGACACAGGAGGGATGAGCAGGAGACGGAGCAGGTCTCGGCGGCCCGCCCGGGCCTGACGGCCGATGTGCAGGACGATGGGCAGCCCGCCGGCGGCCACGGCGACGGCGGCCGTCACGGCGGCCACCATCACCAGGCGGTACGACCAGCCGATCAGCCGATGCTCTCCGGCCGCCGAGGAGAACAGCTGATCCTCGGTCATCTTGGCGAAGCCGCCGCCGGCCACGACAAAGGCGGTGAAGGCGGCGAAAGCGGTCGAGGTGCTGCTGCGGAGCCGGTCGGTCATGGGCACGTGGCCTCCTATGAGTGACGGGTGGATGTGGGCGTCGAGAGCTCCGACGGCGGAGTCGAGAGCGAGGCGGGGCCTTCGGCGGCCGTCGGCCATGGCGGAGGTCAGCACCTCGGCCAGCTCGTCGCCATAGCGCCGGCGCCAATGGTGCGGATAGAGCCCGACCAGCGCCCGCGCCAGCAGCGGGGGGTGGCGGTCGTCGATCGTCATGCCGGCGCCAGGCGGGCGAAACCGACGGCGGCCACCGCCGACATCTCCCGCAGCCGTTGGCGCAGGGCGGCGGCGCCCTGGGCGGTGAGCTCATAGGGGCGGCGCCGGTCGTCGGCCGCCAAGGGCCGCACCAGTCCCTGCCGCTCCAGCCGGGCCATGGCGCCGTACAGCGTGCCGGGGCCCAGGGTGACGCTGGCGAAGGCCTCGATGTCCTTGATCAGGGCGTAGCCGTGCTTGGGGCCCTCGGCCAGGCTGGTCAGGATCAGCAGCGTCGGCTCGGCGAACCGGCCCGCTGACTCCGTCCCCGCCGAATGCTTGGTGGCCATGTCATCTCCTCCTAGTACGTCCGACGATACATCGTCAGACGTACGAGGTCAAGGGTGTCAGGGAAAGGACTCGGCCCTGGCCTTCAGCTCCCTCAGCGCCGCATGCATGATGCGCCCCTCGGTGCGCCGCTTCACGAACCCGGGGATGGGCATGAGCAGCTCAGCGACGAGGTGGTAGGTGACCTGGGTGTCACCGTCGGCCATTGGCACGAAGCGGTACGAGCCGTCGAGGACCCGGGTGACGTCTCCCTCCTCCAGCTTCCACGACAGCACGGCCGGCGACCCGCTGTGGTCGTAGCGGAGGATGTAGGTGGTGCTGCGGCCGAAGGCGGCGGCCCGGAACCGGACGCGCTCGGCCCGGTCCTCCTCGTCACGCTCCAGCACCTTCACCTCTTTGATGTCGGTCGCCCACTCGGGATAGCGCTCCACGTCGAGGGCAACCTGGCGGCAGCATTCGGGCGTGGCCCGCACGACCATGCGCTCGGTCACCTGCTCCTGCATCGGAGCCTTGACCCTAGGCGCGTGCGGGCCGCGGCGGAAAGGCTCCGTAGGCCGCGTTCCACAGGACGGTCAGGCCATAGGACCACAGCGGCGCGAGCACCCCGAAGGCCAACGAGGTGTAGGGGCGGGCCGAGGCCCCGGCAACCCCGACCGCCGACTGCGCCGCCACCGCCACCCACAGCTGCCAGCGGGTGCGGCGGGGTGCGGTGCCGAGCAGCAGGAACAGCCCGGCGACGTCTATTAGCTCAGCCCGGCTGCGGCTCACCGCCCGGACGAACGCCGCGGCCATGGCCGCCAGGCCGCCGACCAGGAGGACGCTGCACACCACGACGTGCGGACCGCGCCCGGCCCGGCTGGCCACAGCCACGGCGGCGGCGGCGGCCTGCGCCAGCGTCCCGACCCAGGCGGCCTGGACAGCCCACCGCCCCCGCTCGTCGCTCACCACCCCCACCCCCGAACCGTCGGGAGAAGGGCGGCGCTGAGCGACAGGTTGTCCCGACAGTTGCGGGGGGTCACGGCCGGCCTTCGGCGTTGAGGAGGGCGGCGTCGAGCTGGCCGGCCAGCTGGTCGTAGGAGAGGTGGCGCTCGGCCCGTTGGCGGGCGGCCCGGCCCAGGCGGCGGGCCAGCACGGGGTCGGCGAGGAGCGGGAGCAGCGTGGCGGCGACAGCGTCGGCGTCACGGGGCCGATCACAGACCAGTCCGGTCACACCGTCGACGACGGCTTCGGAGGCGCCGCCGCTGCGGCCGGCGAGCACCGGCACCCCGCAGGCCGCGGCCTCGACGAACACGATGCCGAAGCCCTCCTGCTCGAGCCCGAGCCAGCGGTCCCGGCAGCACATGGCAAAGGCGTCGGCGCAGCCGATCAGCGATGGGAGCTCGGCGTCGGCGACCCGGCCGAGGAAGCGGACGGGGGCGCCGCTGCGACGGGCCTCACGCTCCAGGCGGGGCCGGTCACGACCATCGCCGGCCAGAGCCACGACGAGACCGGGCAGGCGGTCGGTCAGCCGGGCGGTCGCCCGCAACACGACGTCGAACCCCTTCCGGGGGACGAGCCGGCTCACGCCCACGACGAGCGGGCCGTCGTCGGGGAGGCCGAGGCGGCGGCGGGCCGCCCGGCGCTCCGCGTCATCGAGCGGGCGGAAGCGCTCGACGTCGACCCCGGGCGGCACCACCGCCACCGGTGGGAGGCGGGAGACCCCGCCGACGCAACGGGCCGCCTGTGCCGCCGGATACCCGCCGGCGCAGATGAGCAGGCTGGCGTCGCCCACCACCCGGGCCAGCAGGTGGTTCAGCCCGGGCACGGCGGCCGGCACGGTCACCTCGGCACCGTGCAGCACCACGGCGTACGGCATGCGGCATCGCCCGGCGCGGGCGCCGGAGGCATGGCTCGACCCACCCTCTCCATGGCGGAGCCCGGAGGGGCCGACCCAACCGAGAGGCAGGGCGGGGTCGAGAACCACCAGGCGGGCGCCGGCGCGGGCGGCCTGGCGTCGTATGCGGGGCCCGAGAAGCGGGTGGGGCAGCAGGACGGGCTGGCGGGTGCGGGTGATCGGCAGCGGGGCGGCGGCGTCGAACTCGGCAGCCCCCCGGTACGGGGTCGTCAGCACCGAGGCCCGACCTGCGGGCAGCCGCCGCCACAGCTCCCACAGGTATGACTGGATGCCGCCGACCTTGGGGGGGAAGTCGTTGGTCACGAGGAGGGATGCCATCGGCGGCTGACACCGTAGGTTCGGCCTCCGGCCCACCAGGATCTGCGGCCTGGGCCAGGGCCGTGGTCCGCGGTCGGGCCTTGGGCACAGCGCCGGGCGGCGTGGCAGTCTGTCAGCGGCCGGAGCTGTTGGGGAGGAGGGACCGATGCCCAGGCGTGCAACCCAGGCAGCGGCGGCCCGGTGCCCGTGGTGCGAGGCGACCCTCCACAAGCTCGCTGTCGAGTGCCCGCGGTGCCGGTTCCCCCTCACCATGGCGGCGGCCGAAGGGGGCTTCCAGGCTGCGGAGCACAGCGGAACCACCTCCACCGCCACACCCGCCGGCCGAGGGGTCGTCCCCATCGTCGGCCGTGCCGACCCGGGACGCTCGCGGGTGCACGGCAGCCGGGCCCACCGCATCCGCGTGGTCGCCTGGCTGGTGGGGCTCTCCTCCATCCTGCTCCTCCTGGCCGGCGTCGGGGCCGTGGTGTCCACGTCCTCCCCCGGCGCCCGCAGCGACCGTGAGGCCATGTCCGGCCTGGCCACCGCCCTGCATCGGGCCACCGACGACCCCGCCTACCGGCAGGAGGCGCCCGTCGTGACGATCTCCGGCGACGAGGCGTCCGACCAGGCGTCACGGGTCAGCACCTCCCAGTCCCAGGGCTTCTGGTTCGGGGCGGCGCGCTCGACAAGCGGCCGCTGCTTCCTCCTGGCCGCCAGGGCCTCGGACGCCACCCCGCTCGGCCGGGGCACCCTCGCGAACGACGAGCCCTGCTCAGCAGCCCGGGTCCAGCTCCACCTCGAGGACCAGCTGGTCAAGGCCGACCGCCGCCCCTGAGGGTGTCCACCTGAGAGCCCTATCGGGCGACGGTGAGGGCCCGGTCCAGCAGGTCGGCCCGCTCCAGGTCCGATACCTCCTTGGAGCCTGAGGCGGGGCTGCCCGACTCGAAGCGGGAGACATGGGTGAGCAGGAAGTCGTCTCCGAAGGACCGGGCGAGCCGGCTCTGGACAAAGCTCCAGGCCCCCATGTTCTCGGGCTCCTCCTGCAGCCAGCACAGCGAGCCCGCCTGGTCGTAGCGGGAGAGGATGGCGGCGATCGGCGCCTCGGGGAAGGGGTAGAGCTGCTCGACCCGCACCACGGCCACGTCGGTGACGGCCCGCCTGGCCTTTTCGTTGCGGGCCTCGAGGGCGACCTTGCCTGTGGCCAGCACCACGCTGCGCACGGCCGACGGGTCGGTGGCGGAGTCGTCGTCGATGACCTCGCAGAAGGTGCCCTCGGTGAGGTCGGCGAGGGGGCTGTGCGCCTCCCTGGCCCGCAGGAACGCCTTTGGCGTGAACAGAACCAGCGGCTTGGGGAAGTCGCGAACGACCTGGCGGCGCAACAGGTGGAACAGCTGGGCGGCGGTGGTCACGTCGGCCACCTGCATGTTCGCCTCGGCGCACAGGGTGAGGAACCGCTCGATCCGGCCCGAGGAGTGCTCGGGCCCTTGGCCCTCGTAGCCGTGGGGCAGCAGCAGGGTGAGCCCGCACGTCTGGTCCCACTTGTCCTCGGCGGCGGCCAGGAACTGGTCGACGATGATCTGGGCGCCGTTGACGAAGTCGCCGAACTGGGCCTCCCACGCCACGAAGGCGTTGCGGTGCACCATCGAGTAGCCGTACTCGAAGCCGAGGGCGGCGTACTCGCTCAGCAGCGAGTCGTAGATGAAGAAGCGGCCCTGGTCCACCGCCATGTGGTCGAGCGGCCGGTGCTCGACGCCTGTCAGGTGGTCGACGATCACGGCGTTGCGGTGGCTGAAGGTCCCGCGCCTGGTGTCCTGGCCGGCCACCCGCACGTCGTGGCCGTCGAGCAGCATGGTTCCAAAGGCCAGCGCTTCGCCCATCGCCCAGTCGGCCTGGCCCTGCTCCCAGAGCTGGCGACGCTGGTCCAGCACCTTCACCAGCTTGGGGTGGACGGTGAAGCCGTCCGGGTGGCGGAACACCGCGGCGGCCACCTTGTCCAGAGTGGCCTGGTCGACAGCGGTCTTGGCCGGCGGCAGCAGCGGCGCCGGCCGCGGGGGCGGGGGCAGCACGCTCAGCTTGGGCGGGGCGGCCTTGCGGGTCTCTACGAGCGCGCTCTGCAGACGGTTGGAGAAGTCGTTGAGGGCGCCCTCGGCCTCCTCGACGGTTATGTCGCCCCGGCGGACGAGCGACTCGACGTACAGCTTGCGCACCGAGCGCCGGTTCTTGATGCGCTCGTACATGACCGGCTGGGTGAGGCTCGGGTCGTCGGTCTCGTTGTGCCCGAACCGGCGGTAGCAGACCATCTCGATCACCACGTCTTTGTGGAACGCCTGCCGATAGGCCAGCGCCAGCCGGCCGACCCGGGCGCAGGCCTCGGGGTCGTCGCCGTTCACGTGGAAGATGGGCGCCTGGACCATCTTGGCGACGTCGGTCGAGTACTGCGAGGAACGGGCGGCGTCGGGGGCGGTGGTGAAGCCCAGCTGGTTGTTGATGACGAGGTGGATGGTGCCGCCCACGGTGTAGCCGCGGAGCCGGCTCATGTTCAGCGTCTCGGCCACCACGCCCTGGCCGGCGAAGGCGGCGTCGCCGTGGATCAGGATCGGCAGCACCGGGAACCGGGCGGCGTGGCTGCCGCTCTGCACGTCCTGGCGGGCCCGGACCATCCCGACGACAACCGGGTCGACGGCCTCGAGGTGGCTGGGGTTCGAGGCGAGGGTGACGTCGATCGGCGTGCCGGACAGGCCGGCGTAGGTGCCGTGGAAACCCTTGTGGTACTTGACGTCGCCGGTGCCCTGGGTGGTGTCGGGGTCGAGGTTGCCCTCGAACTGGTCGAACAGCTCGCCGTAGG
>JBBSHM010000098.1:0-9162 GCA_038253125.1 Acidimicrobiales bacterium | reverse complement strand
GCCGCCCTGCTGGCGGTCTACCTGGCGACCAGCCGGGTGCTGGCCGACGAGTACCGCCGGACGGTCGCCGCCCTGCGGGGCCATTCCCGACGCTTTCGTCGATCGAACTACTTCCGTGAGCTCGCCATCGGCCCCCTTGCGGCCAAGGAGCTCCGCCTGTTCGGGCTGGCCCCGTGGGCGGCGGAGCGCTTCACCGCCCAGTGGCAGACTGCCATGGAGGCGTTCTGGCGGGACCACCGCAAGGGCCGGTGGCTGCCTCCCCTCGGGGTGGTCCTGCTCGGGACGGCCCAGGGCCTGACGTTCGCCCTCCTGGGTCGCTCCGCAGCCCGCGGGGACATCAGCGTCGGTGAGCTCACCACCTTCGCCGGGGCGGTGGCCGGGGTGGCCGCCGCCTTCAGCATCGGCTGGAACACCATCGTCATCAGCTACGGCTGCGCGCCGGTACCGGCCGCCATGCAGCTCGAGCGGCTCGTGGTCGAGCCCCGCTTCCAGCTCACCGGCAGCCGAGCCGCCGGCACGATGCCGAACTCCGGCATCTCCTTCGAGGGGGTCTCGTTCCGGTACCCGGCCCGGTCCGAGCCGGTGTTCCAGAACCTCGACCTCCACATCCCGGCGGGAAGGTCGCTCGCCGTGGTCGGACCCAACGGGGCGGGCAAGACGACGCTGGTGAAGCTCCTCACCCGCCTCTACGACCCCACCGGGGGACGGATCACCGTCGACGGCGTCGATCTCGCCTCGATCGACGCCCGCGCCTGGCAGCGCCGGGTCGCCGCCATCTTTCAGGACTTCACCCGCTACCAGCTGTCTGTCACCGACAACGTGGGGTTCGGCGCCGTCGACCGGGCTTTGGACCTCGAGGCTCTGGCCGCCGCCGCCGAGCGGGCCGGGGCCACCGAGCTCATCGAGGCCCTCCCCGCCGGCTGGGACACGATCCTGACGCCTCGGGCCCCGGATGGCGTCGACCTGTCCGGCGGCCAGTGGCAACGAGTGGCGCTGGCCCGGGCGCTGTTCGCGGTTGCAGCTGGCGCCGGGGTCCTCATCCTCGACGAGCCCGCCGCGTCGCTAGACGTCCGGGCCGAAGCCCAGTTCTACGAACGGTTCCTCGACCTCACCCGGGGGATCACGACTGTCGTCATCTCCCACCGGTTCTCGACGGTCCGCCGTGCTGATCGGATCGTGGTGGTCGAGCATGGCCGGGTGGTCGAGGCCGGGGATCATGACTCCCTAGTTGCAGTCGACGGCCGCTACGCCCACATGTTCCGCCTCCAGGCCATCCACTTCGACGCCGAGGCACCGGAGGTCGCGGATGACCGGCGCTGACCGCGGCACGGGCGGCGGGTGGCGGCGGGCGCTCGGGGTGGCGGTGGCCACACCCTTCCGGGCCGACCCCTGGCGGTCCGCCGGGGTGTTCGTCCTGACGGCGGGGTCGTCGCTCATTGGCGTGCTCAGCGCCTACTGGCTCAAGCGGATCATCGACGCGGCCGGGGTTGGCGACCAGGGCGCCGCCATGATCGGAGCGGTGAGCATCGGCCTCACGGTTGGGGTCGGGATGCTGGCCCGGTCCAGCGCCACCCGGATGTCCTTCCCGCTCAAGGAGAGCACGGGGCTCTACCTGGACCGCAGCATCATCGGGCTGGTCGGGGGGATCCCTACCGTAGAGCACCACGAACGACCGGCCTACGCGGCGCGGGTCGACGTGCTGCGAGGTGAAGCCCGGATGCTGAGCTTCGCCGGTACCAACGCCGCCTCGGCCCTGGCCCTCGTCGTGCAGGCGGTGGCCACGGGCCTCCTCCTGGCGTCGGTGACGCCCCTGCTCCTCGTCGTCCCGATGTTCGCCGCTGCTCCGGTGTGGGCGGGAGCCCGGGCCGAGCGCCTCCGCCAGGCGGCACTGGACCAGGCCGCCGAGGACGCCCGCCAGGCCCGCCACCTCTTCGACCTGGCGACCACCCCGGCGGCGGGCAAGGAGCTGCGGATCTTCGGGGTGGGCGAATAGCTGCTCCACCGGCATGGCCGGGCGTGGGACGCCACCGACCGGTGCCTCGACGCCGCGGCGCGGCGGGGGCTGGCCACGACGGCGGCGGCCTGGCTCGTCTTCACCGTCGGCTATGCCGGCGCCGTCGCCCTGGTGGTGGGCCAGGCGGTGGCCGGCCGGGCGAGCCCCGGCGACGTCGTGCTAGCCCTGGCCCTGGTGGCCCAGGTCAACCGGCAGGTGGGCGCCGCTGTCGCCACGGTCAGCGCCGCGGTGCGCACCGTGGAGGTGGCGGGCCGCTACGTGTGGCTGGCCGACCACGCCGAGGCCAGCAGGTCGGTAAACCCGGACCCGGCTCCCGTCCCCGAGCGGCTGGTGCATGGGATCGAGATGCGGGGGGTGGCGTTCCGCTACCCCGAGGCCGACGACGACGTGCTGGCCGGGTTCGACCTGATCCTCCCGGCTGGCGCCACCGTGGCCGTGGTGGGCGAGAACGGCGCCGGCAAGTCGACGTTGGTCAAGCTGCTGTGCCGGTTCTACGAGCCGTCGGAGGGGGTCATCTCAGCCGACGGGGTCGACCTGCGCCGGATGGACGTGGCCCAGTGGCGCCAGCGGATGAGCGCCGGCTTCCAGGACTTCGTCCGCTTCGAGCTGTCGGCCGGCCAGACGATCGGCGTCGGCGACCTGCCGCTCGCCGACGACGCCGGCGCCGTGGTCGCGGCGCTGGAGCGAGCGGCGTCGGCCGAGATCGTCGCCGCCCTGCCCGACGGCCTGGCCACCCAGCTCGGCGCCAGCTTCGACGCCGGGGTCGAGCTCTCCGGCGGCCAGTGGCAGAAGCTGGCGCTGGCCCGGGCGATGATGCGGCCGGCGCCGCTGCTCCTGGTGCTCGACGAGCCCACCGCCGCCCTCGACGCCGAGACCGAGCACGACCTCTTCACCCGCTACGCCTCGGCGGCATCGGCTCTGGCGGCCCGCACCGGGGGCATCACCCTGATCGTCTCGCACCGCTTCTCGACCGTGCGGATGGCCGACCTGATCGTGGTGGTCGACGGCGGCCGGATCGTAGAGACGGGCAGCCACGACCATCTGGCTGCGGCCGGTGGCCTGTACGCCGAGCTCTATGAGCTACAGGCGAGCGGCTATCGCTAGGCCTGGCAGCCGTCGGCAAAGGCGATCTGCGATCCGGGGCCCAGGCCCAGGCGGGACAGGCCGCCCTTCTCCACCTCGACGGCGAAGCGGTAGTCGGAGGGGGCGGCGATCGTCGGGCACCCCTCCACGTCAGGGCACGGTTCGAGGTCACGCGAGCCCAGCCAGCGCCCGTCCCGGTCGAACCAGGCGACGGTCAGGGCCATCGGGACGTCCCGGTTGTAGAACAGGAAGTCGACGTCGTCCGAGTAGCGGAAGACCATGGAGGCGAAGCCGCCGAGGTCCCGACGTCCCATCAGCCCCTTGGCCTGCTGGGTGGGGGTGGCGGCCAGCAGCGAGCAGTAGTCGGTGGGGGACAGCGTGCTGCCCGACGCCACGGTCAGCACCTTCAGGGTGCCCTCGCCGAAGCCCGGCACCGGCCGGCGCACCAGGAACGACGGGTCAGCCGGCTGAGATCCCCCTATGGCGAACAGCGAGGCGACGGCGGCGCCGGCCAGCACCCACACGGCCAGCCGCAGCCAGCGACGCGCCCCCGGGCGGCCGAGAGGCGTCGACGCCACCGACGGGGGCAGGTCCAGCAGCGAAGTCGGCATCGCTGGGCAACCTACCGGCGCCGTGACCCCGGCTCAACAGGCGCCGCCGGTCGATCGCTCAGGGTTTGATCCGGCGGGCGAACTCGTCCTGGCAGGCCCGCATCTTGGCCTGGTCGTTGTTGGCCTTCTGCACGCAGTCTCTGAGGTTGGCGAACTTCTCCTTGTTGTTCGTGAAGAAGGTCCCAGCCACCGCTATGAGGATGACCACGATGACCACGGCGATGGCGCCGGTGACGACGCCCCCGATGGCCATGCCCCTGCCGTCGGCCTGGCCCCGCTTGATCTGGCTCAGTGCGACCACGCCGAGGATCACCGCTATCAGCCCCAGCAGGCCCCCGAGGAGGAAGAACGACGTCACGATCCCGAGGATGCCGAGCACCAGCGACGCGATGGCCATGCCCTTCGGAAGGGCCCGGGCGGGGACGTTGGTGCCGTACGTCGGTGCGCTCATGCCCGACCCCTACCCGCTGCGCCACATCCGGCACCCCGCGGCTGAGGCGAAATCCGACCAGATCGGTCGTGTATAGGTCACCGGTGTGGGTAGAGTCTGTGTCCATGACGACCCGCATCGGCGACGAGGCCCCTGACTTCACTGCTGAGACCACTCAAGGATCCATCTCCTTCCACGAGTGGCTCGGCGACAGCTGGGGCGTCCTGTTCTCCCACCCCCGTGACTTCACGCCTGTCTGCACCACCGAGCTCGGCATGGTGGCCCGGCTCAAGCCCGAGTTCGACAAGCGCAACACCAAGGTGCTGGCGCTGTCGGTCGACCCGCTCGACGCTCACAACAAGTGGTCGAAGGACATCGCCGAGACCCAGGGCGAGGCCCCCAACTTCCCCCTCATCGCCGATGAGGACAAGAAGGTGGCCGACCTCTACGACATGATCCACCCGAACGCCAGCGACACCGCCACAGTGCGCTCGGTGTTCATCATCGGCCCCGACAAGAAGATCAAGCTGAACCTGACCTACCCGGCCTCGACGGGTCGCAACTTCCAGGAGATCCTGCGGGTCATCGACTCGCTGCAGCTCACGGCCAAGCACAAGGTGGCCACGGGCTCCGACTGGAAGCAGGGCGAGGACGTCATCATCACCGGCGCCGTATCCGACGACGAGGCCAAGGACCGCTTCCCCGGCTTCACCACGGTCAAGCCGTATCTGCGCTACACCGCACAGCCCACCGGCTGAGGCTTGCCAACCGCCGTCGTCGTAGACGCCCTTCGCACCGCCGGGGGCAGGCGCAACGGGGGCCTGTCGGGCTGGCACCCGGTCGACCTGGCCGCCGAGGTGCTGAAGGCCGTCGTCGAGCGCAACGGCCTTGACCCCGGTCGGTTGGACGACGTGATCCTGGGCTGTGTCACCCAGGTCGGCCACCAGAGCATGAACGTGGCCCGCAGCGCCGTCCTGGCCGCCGGCTTCCCCGAATCGGTGCCCGCCACCACCGTCGACCGCCAGTGCGGGTCGTCTCAGCAGGCGGCCCACTTCGCCGCCCAGGGTGTGATGGCCGGCGCCTATGACATCGTTGTGGCCGGCGGCGTCGAGGTGATGTCGTCCACCCCCATGGGCGCCTCGGTGACGCCTTCATCGTTCCCGTTCGGCCCGGCGATGGTGGCCCGCTACGCCGGGGTCCACAGCTACGGCGTCCCCGGCCTTCAGTCCCAGGGCATCGCCGCCGAGCTGATCGCCGACCGGTGGGGCCTGACCCGCCGGGACCTCGACGCCTTTGGCGCCCGCAGCCAGCAGCGGGCCGAGCAGGCCACCGGCGAAGGCCGCTTCGACAGGGAGATCGTGCCCGTGCGGTCCAGGCGCCTCGACCACGACTCGGGCCGGGTGGTCGAGTCGGGCCACATGGTGACGGCCGACGAGGGCATCCGCCCCGCCTCCACCGTCGAGACCCTGGCCCGGCTGAAGCCCGCCTTCAAGGCCGACGGCAAGGTGACCGCCGCCAACTCGAGCCAGATCACCGACGGCGCCTCGGCCGCGCTGATCATGAGCGAGGACAAGGCCGCCGAGCTGGGCCTGACGCCGCGGGCCCGCTTCCGCGCCTTCGCGGTGGTCGGGGTCGACCCGGTCACCATGCTCACCGGCCCGATCCCGGCCACTGCCCGGGTGCTGGCCAGGAGCGGCCTGTCGATCGGCGACATCGACCACTTCGAGATCAACGAGGCCTACGCGTCGGTGGTGCTGGCCTGGGAGCGGGAGCACCGGCCCGACATGGCCAGGGTGAACCCGAACGGCGGCGCCATCGCCCTCGGCCATCCCCTCGGGGCGTCCGGCACCCGGCTGCTCGCCACCATGCTGCACGAGCTGGAGCGCACCGGCGGCCGCTTCGGCCTCCAGGCCATGGGCGAGGGTGGCGGCATGGCCAACGCCACCGTCATCGAACGGCTGGGCTAGGCACGCCGTTGCCGGTGGGTCGCATCCTCGTCGCCGTCGTCGTGGCCCTGATCCTGCTGCGGGTCGGCGTCTCGGTCATCCGGACATTCGCGGCGCCGGTGCCGAAGCCCCCCCCCCGAAGGCGAGATGCGCAAGCTGAAGCGGCTCTACCGCTGCAGCATCTGCGGTTTGGAGATCCGCACCGTCCAGGCCGGCAGCGAGGACCCCGAGCCGCCCCGGCACTGCATGGAGGACATGGACCTCACCAAGACCGAGGCCGACTTCCTGTAGCCCGAGGTTGTCCCCAGCCTGTGGACAGGTTTGGGGATGACTACACCGATGTCATTCGGTGTCCACCTGAGGTTCAGGTCACTCCCACTTCGTGGCCGTGATGAAGCCGACGGTCACCAGGCCGAGGCCGCCCAGCAGGTACCAGTTGCTGGAGCCGCCGACCTTGTCCATCAGCGGGGTGTAGTTGACGACGATGAGCAGGGCGCCGAGGCCGAGGAAGGCGAACATGAGGACGGGGATCCACTTCGGGCTCTCCCGCCACTCCTTCGGCACCGGCGGGGTGTAGCGGCCGGAGGGGGCTGGGGCGCCGTGGTCGGTTTCGACGACGTCATCCTTCTTCGGGGTAACGCGACCCGTGGTGCCGTAGCGGCCCTTCGCCTTCGCCATCGCGGCCCAGGTTACCCGCCCCAACCGATCTGGCCCCGTCCCTGCCGCTCCGCTCGGGCCGGACGGACCGACGGACCGGCCGGTAGCCTCGCCGCCTGGTGGCCGCCCGGGTGCTCGTGATCGACAACTACGACTCGTTCGTCTACAACCTGGTGCAGTACCTCGGCGAGCTCGGCGCCGAGCCCCTGGTCCACCGCCACGACGCCCTCGACCTCGACGGCGTCACCGCCCTGGCTCCCGACGCCGTGCTCATCTCGCCGGGCCCCGGCCGGCCGGAGGACGCCGGCGTCTCGAACGACGTGCTGCGCCACCTCGCCGGCCGGGTGCCGATCCTGGGCGTGTGCCTCGGCCACCAGTGCATCGGCCAGGTCTACGGCGCTCAGGTGGTGCGGGCGCCCGAGCTGCTCCATGGCAAGGCAAGCGAGGTGCACCACGAAGGGGCAGGCCTGATGGCGGTCATGCCGGCCACGTTCCCGGCCGGCCGCTACCACTCGCTGGTGGTGGAGCGAGACAGCATCCCCGATGAGCTTGAGGTCACGGCGTGGACCGGCGACGGCGTGGTGATGGGCCTTCGCCACCGCGAGCTCGACGTCGAGGGGGTGCAGTTCCACCCCGAGTCGATCCTCACCCGGGCCGGGCGGCGCCTGCTCGGGGCGTGGCTGGCCCGGGCTGGCCACCTGGCCCCGGCCGGGGTCACCGCCAACGACACCGGCGGCTGAGCGAGCTTGGCGGCTGAGCGGCCGCTAGAGCGTCGTCGACGTCGTGGTGGACCCGCCCCTGGTGGAGCTGGTCGTGCTGCCCCGCAACGAGGTGGTGGGGGACGCCCCGAGGGTGATCGAGACCGTGGAGCCGCTGTCGACGCGGGCCCCGGCGCCTGGGTTCTGGGCCTTGACCCGCCCGGGCGTCCCCCCGGGCGAGGTGGACACCTGGACGGCGAACCCGGCGGCGCCGATCGCAGCCCGGGCCGTGGCCTCGTCCCGCCCGATGACGCTCGGGACGGCGACCTTGCCGAGCGTCGTCGTCGGCGCCCCCCGTGAGACGAACAGGGTGACCGTGGTGTCGCCCTTGGCCAGCTTCGATCCCGCCGACGGGTCGGTGCGGGTGACGTTGCCGGCCGGCACCGACGGGCTGTTCTCGTCGACGTTCCTCGTCTTGAACCCGGCGGCGGCCAGGCGGCTGGCGGCTTCGGCGACCGGAAGGTTCGTCACGTCGAGCACGGCGGGCAGGGCGTCGCCGCTTGAGACCTGGATGGTGACCTTGGCGCCCTTGTCGACCTGGGTCTTCGGGGGCGGGTCCTGGCCGAAGACGAAGCCGACGCCGACCGAGGTGTTCTTCACCGGCACGGCATCGGGTGAGAGACCGAGCGCGGTGAGCGCCGCCTCGGCCTCGGTCTGGGTCATGTTGACCAGGCTCGGGACCTCGACCTTGCCGTTGTCCACGGCGACGACCAGCTTGACCTGTGAGCCCTTGGGCTTGTCCGTGCCACCGAGGGGATCCTGGGCGACCACGATGCCGGCGGCGGTCTGTGCGTCGGGCCGGTCTTCCCGGGTGACCACGAAGCCCTTGTCCGACAGGATGCGGGCCCCCTCGTCGAAGGTCCTGTTCACGACGTCGTCGACCGGGACCGGTGGGGCCGCCGACCCGCTGCTGCCGAAGCCGAGCAGGCGGGCCAGCAGGAACAGCAGCACCAGCAGGATGGCGAGCAGACCGAGCGACAGGCCGACGAACAGGCCGGTCCGCGGCTCTCGCTCATGCCCTGCCGGAGGCAGCGGCGGCGGCCCGGTGGGCTCGACCAGCACGGGCTCTCGCACCGCACCGGCCGGCCGGACGGGCTCGTAGGCCACCGGGACCACTGCCACGGTGGCGTCGGCGGCGAGCGCCGGGCCGGCGGCGCCCGGCCCGGACAGCACCTGGCGAACCCGTACCGCCTTTGGCGTCTGCCCCCGGGCGAAGCGGATCAGGTCGGCCCGCAGCTCGTCGGCCGTCGGGTAGCGGTCCTCACGGTCCTTCTCCATGGCGGCCAGCACGATGGCCTCGAAGTCCTCGGGGACCGTCGGCTCGACCTCGCGGGGCGGTACCGGGTCCTGCTTCACGTGCTTGTAGGCGATGGCGACCGGGGTGTCCCCGGCGAACGGAGGTCGGCCGGTGACCATCTCGTACAGGACGACGCCGAGGCTGTAGACGTCCGTGCGCTGGTCGGTCGGCAGGCCCTGCGCCTGCTCAGGCGAGAAGTAGGTGGCGGTGCCCATCACCACACCCGTCTGGGTCAGGTTCTCCTTCGGGTCGCCGGCCCGGGCGATGCCGAAGTCGGCCACCTTCACCTGGCCCTGCTCGTCGAGCAGGATGTTGCCCGGCTTGACGTCGCGGTGGATTACGCCGTGGCGGTGGGCGTTCGACAGG
>JBBSHM010000097.1:0-9305 GCA_038253125.1 Acidimicrobiales bacterium | reverse complement strand
TCGATGTCGCTGACCAGGCTGATCAGCATCGAGAGCAGCACGATGACGGCGGCCTCGACCACCAGCCCCATGCCAAGTGCGATCGTCCAGAAGGCGAACTGCTGGTGTGTGTAGACGGCGAGCATCATTCTCCCCCCAGGGCGGCACGGGCCTTAGCTGCGTTGCGGTTGATCCCCACGATCGAGCGGTTGACGATGTCCACGTCCCACAGCGCCATGGTGTTCAACCGGCTCTGCTCCAGTCCGTTGGTGATCTCGACCGCCTGGCGGCCGATGATCCGGGCCAGGCCCAGGATCGCCCCCACAAGCACGACCACGAGCGAGATCGTCACCGCTGCTATTGCGAACCCCACGTACCAGCCCGTCAGGCTGACTGCGAACATCCCCTCCCCTTCCGTTTCGGTGTCGGGTCACACTAGACTCTGAACACCTACCACGCAATGCGAACCTGGTGGAAGACGGAGGGGCAGGACATGAGGCTGACGATCGACAGGGACAGGCTGGGTGCCTGACCCCTGGAGCCCCACGTCGCCAGAGGATCCGGATCCTCTCGCACCACGGGCCGGTTCCTCCGCCGGGCCCGGGGCTGACGAGGCCAACCATGACCCTGGAGAACAGCAAGCGCCCTGGCCGCTCGCCGCCCAGACCGCCGGGGAACCGGCTCCGACGCCTCAGGAACCGGCCGCCGCCGACGCGGAACCGGTCGGCCGCAGTCGGGATGCGGAACCGCCGGGCACCGCCGCCGCTCCTGTGCCCGGCGCCGAACCGACCGACGCCGAACCGACCTACGGGAAACCGGTTGGCCCTACGGCTGACGCTGAGCCGACCGGGCCCACCTCGCATGCTGAACCCTCCGGCGCGCCCCTCGAGCCGGAAGGCGCCACCGCCCAGGCCGATCCGCCGGATCCCAACCCCGCCCCCACCGCGTCGGCGCCAGCCGCGGCGGCTCCCGGGCCGGGCACCACCGCTGACGGTGACCGCACGCCCGCGGGCCCACCCGTCGGGGACGATCTGGCGAGCTCCACCACCCAGCGCCTGGACCGCCCGGGCGACGATCGAGGTCACGAGGCTCCGCGGCCCGAACCCGGCGACGGCCCCGGACACGGCGAGGTCGCTGAGGAGGCTGAGGACGACGACGTCCCAGGCGAGGACGAGGAGCCCAGGCGCAGGAGCAACCCCCTCACCCGGGAGATCAAGGTCGACGCCCGGGTCCTGATCGCCATCGTGGCCGCCGTCGCCCTGGCTGCCGGCGCCTACGTCCTCGGTCAGCGCCAGGCCGACAAGGCGGCCGCTCCGCAGGGCGGGAACAAGACCACCAGCTCCACGGCGTTCAAGGTCCCGGCCGACTACACCACCTTCAACGACCCGGCCACCGGGGTGAAGCTGTCGGTCCCGAAGGACTGGGTGCCGTACTCGACCGTGAACCTCCCCGACAAGGCCCTGCGCCTGCTGACCGGCATACCGAACACCGGCGACAGCGTCAGCCTGCGGGTCAACTCCTATGAGTCCGAGGTCACCGCGGCCAACGTGGGAGATCAGAAGGCCGTCTTCGACAGCCTCCTGGGCGACGAGAAGATCACGATCCTGGTGAACCAGACCGTCTCGATCGGTGGTCTGCCGGCCCTGTTCTACGTCTACCGCTTCACCGACCAGGCCAGCGGGCAGGCCGGGATCCACGCCCACTTCTTCGTCTTCCAGGGCCGCAAGATGGTGTCGATGATCTTCCAGGCCCTGCCCGAGGACCGGTACAAGCTGCTGGCCCCGGTCTTTGACAAGGTGGCCTCCAGCCTGCAGGTGGCGCCCGGGCCGCTGCCCGACTTCCTCAAGCCCGCGACCCCGAGCACCACCGCAGCTCCCGCCACCACCGCCCCCGGATCTCAGCCGACCACCGCCACCTCGTCCCCAGCCTCCAGCGACCCGGCCACCACTGCCCCGACCACCACGACGCCCTGACTCAACGGTGCGGCTGGCAACTGCGCCGGCCCCCCGGGGCGGCCGGACGAGCGGAGGCCGCGGGCCAGGATGATGCGGTCGCAGATCGAGCAGAAGAAGGCGCTGTCGTCCAGCAGCTCACGCCAGCCGGGCGGCAGCCACTGCACGCTGTCACACCCGACGCACACGATGTTGTTGGTCACCCGGGCCAGCCCCAGCCCGTTCAGGAACGAGTTGCGTGACGATTCGACCGAGCGTGACCTGACGATGGCCTGACCGTTCCGCTTGGCCTGCTGGGTCGCCGCCTTGGCCTCGTTGTCCTTGGTCATGGCCGCCGCCCGGGCCTTCTGGGCGTCGTCCCACGCCACCCCGTCCCAGCGCCGGGCGCCGGCTGACGAGCCGGCGTCCCATACCCCGGTGGGCCGGGAGTGCCGGGCGTTGGTGGACGAGGCCTGATGGGAGAGCCGCCCCCGCTTGGCCGACGAGTAGGCCTCGTTGAGGCCCCTCATGCGGCTCTCGGCTTCGTTACGGACCGCTTCCGGGCTGTCACGGAAGCGGTCCGGGTGAAAGATCTGAGCCAGGATCTTGTAAGCGGTGGCGACCTCCGCCGGCGTGGCCGACGGAGATACGCCCAGTACCTCAAAGGGTGCAGGCTCTACGCGCTTGGCCGGCACGCCCTAGATCGTAGCGACGTTCCGGGCGATCAACGGCAATCCGGCTGGTTCGCCGCACTCCCGGCGCCGACGGGCAGCTTCCCGTCGATGCAGGCGGCACCGCGGTCGGCCTTGTCGGCAGCCGTTCGGATGTTGCCGGTGTCCCCCCTGACCTGGGTGACGACGGCGATGGTGGTGTCCAGGTTCTTGTTGATCTGGTTGACGCCACGCAAGATGGAGTCGGCCGTGGACAGGATGGTCGCCACCGAGCCGTTGATGCCGCCGGCCGTCCCGTTGACCGTCCCGGCCGTGCCGTTGATGTCCTTGGCCGTGTTGCTGACGGTGCCGGCCGTGCCGTTGATGGACTTGGCCTTGGTGTCGACCGACTGGGCCAGCGACACGATCTGCTTGAGCTTCTGGTCAAGAGGATCGGCCGAGACCAGGATGGCGCTGGCCGAGGCGTTGGTGGCGTCGAGGTTCAGCACGGCTGAGCTGTCGCCCTGGATGCCCTGGGCCGACCGCTTGATGCTCTCGGCCTTGTTGTTGATCGACTCGGCCGTCCACGCCACCCGGTTGATCATGAGCCCGGCGAGAATGACGGTGACGAGCGTGATCACCGCGGTGTAGGCGGGGGCGGAGGCGCCCCGTTCGTCACGGTTCAGCCACATGGTGAGCTCCCCAGGTCTCGGCAGATCTGAATTGCATGTCCATCGATGTTATTCGTGCCGTTGAAGGACTGGTTGCTGTTGTTGCCGACCTGGGAGTTGACGTTCCCGAGGTCGCCACGGATGACGCCGGCCAGGTTGATGATGATGTCAACCCGGTTGTTGATGCCGGCCACGCCGACGCCGGGCGAACCTGACGTGCCGCGGATCTGGCGCACCGTGCCGTCGAGGGAGTTGATGTTGCTGCCGATCGGCCGGACGCTGCCCAGGATCGAGGTGACGTTGCCGGAGATGGCCTTGACCGTGCCGTTGATGGTCTCGGCGTTGCCGTTGATGTCGGACGCCGTGCCGTCGATGCTCTTGGCCGCATCGATGATCTGCCCGGCGTCAGCGCTGAGGTTCTCGGCCGCCGTCTTGATCTTGGCCGCCGTGGCGTTGGTGAGGTCGAGCTTCGGCACCTCGTTCAGGTTCTGGTCGATCGGGCCTACCTCCTTGGTGATGACCACGACCCGCTCGTCGATCTGCTGGGCGGCCAGGGTGGTGCGGGTCAGCTGGACGACGGCGTAGAGGGCGAAGCCGAGGAACAGGGCCAGGTTGATGGCGACGACGCCGCCCTCGTCCTCCTTCCGGCGGCGCACCGGGCTCAGCATGGGCCCGGCGTGACGCCGAGGTTCAGCGTGCCTGTGCTGCAGATGCTGAACAGGTTCTGGTTGACCTGGGCCAACCCGGCCAGGATGTTGCGGGCGTCGGCCTCGGCCGGGACGAGCCGGTTGTTGGCGATGGCCACCCGCTGGTGGATGTTCTGGACGCCCAGCTTGCTGCCATCACAGGAGTCCTGCTGGCACGGTCCGTTCGGCTGGTCGGCCTGGAACAGGTTGTCACGGATCGAGCCGGCCTGGCCCAGCACCCGCTGCAGGATGCCCGAGGTGTCGACCAGCTGGCCGGAGGTGCCCATGAGGCTGGAGGAGGTGTCCTTCAGTGAGCCATCGGTGGTGGCCAGCTTGCCGTCGATGTCGGTGAGCGCCCCGATGATCTGGTCGGCCTGGCCGGGGATCGGCTTCAGCGCGGGGTCGATGGCGGCCAGGCTGGCGTTGATCCCCTGCACCTGGTCGGGCAGGGTCTTGGTGTCGCCGCCGGCACCGGTGACGGCCCGGTCGGCCACGCCCAGGTTGCCGTTGATCGAGGCCAGCGAGTTGGTGATGGCGATGAGGTAGACGACGACGACCAGGGTGACCACCACGAGAAGGGCGATCCACACCTTGAGCCAGCGGTTCAGGAACCGGCTGGTGTCCTCACCCGAGCTCCCACCTCGTGCGACGAATCCGCGCTCGTTGGCCGAGGGCCGTGTCCTGGTGGCTGTTGCCATTTACTTGCTCCCCTGTGTGAAGTGCGGCGTGAAGTGCGGCGTGAAGTGCAGCTGTCCCATTACCGGCAATCCGGGTCGTTGACGGGCGGCAGGATGCCGAGCGGGCCCTTTGACGTCTTGTTATCGATGCACGCGCCCTCCCTGACCGTCTGGCGGGCGGTGTTGAGGATGTTGCCGACGTCGACCCGGACCGACCCAGCGATGCCGATGGTGGTGTCGACGTTTTTGTTGATCTGGGCCACGCCGCCCCTGATCGAGCTGATGATCGGGTCGATGGCCGAGGTGTTGCCCTCGATGCCCCGGGCCGAGCTGTTGATGCTGCTCCCGCTGTTCCCGATGGTCTTGGCCGTGCCGTTGATGGCCACGGCGCTAGCCGTGATTGACGTGGCCTTGTTGTTGATCGAGTTGGCCAGCCCGACCACCGTGTTCAGCTGGCCCACGAGCGGGGCGGCGGTGGCCTCGATCGAGTTGCCCAGGTCGTTGGTCATGTTCAGCTGGATGATCGCGTCGGTCGAGGCGTTGATGCCACGACCGGTTTTGGCGATGTTCGTAGCCTTGGCGTTGATGCTGCGCGCCTCGAGCAGCGTCTTGGTCAGCAGGGCCACCGCGACCACCGTGACGACGAGGACGATGACGAGAGCGGGTATATATGTCTCACCCCGCTCATCATCCCGTCGACGTAACTCGCGCAAAGCCATCAAGTCCCCCATCACTCAGCAGGCTCACCCCGCCGACGGGCGCCGGCGGTGTCACTACAACTCTCGAACGAAACAACTCTCGAACTCAACCGGACTGGCCGGCTCCCCTGGGATTCGGCGCAATGTAGCCGATCCGCTCCACCGGGGGGAGCCTTGGCTCCCCCGGCAACGCTATGTCTGGCGCACCTTCGTCTTGACGAAGTTGGCGATGGTGTCCGTGGTGGTCTGGACCTTGTGCTTCTTCTTAACGTGGTCAGCCACCTTGACCATCAGCTCATCCTCTGTACCGGCTTCGCCATGCCAACGGCAGGCGTGATCGGCATCCCTTCACCGAAACTGGTAACCCATGGTCTCTTCTCTTCCCTTCTTCCGCGGCGGCTCCGCAGAGATCTCGGTCAGCGCCCGCGGGCGCTGAGGGGGCGGCGGGCGGGCGGTGCGGGGCGGCCGGCCCCGGCGACGATGTCGCCCAACGCGCCCTCAATGGCCTTGACGTCGCCGCCGATCCCGGTCAGGACATCGCCGACCGGCTCACACTGGAAGGCGATGGAACGCACGCCTATCAGCACCGTTCCTAGCGTGAAGCTCACATCGCGCAAGGTGAGGGCGATGATGACCAGATACGCGGCGATGGCGCCCACCAGGACGGCGATCAGCACCAGCGTGACGATGGCTACGACGGGCATATCAGCGTGCTCCTCGACGTTGAAGTTGTGGTGCTCACAGAAGGCGCTTCAGTGCCGCACCGTAGCGGCCGACGAGCCCGAGGGCGGCACCCGTGAGCTCCTTGGTCTTGACCAGCTTGGGCACGGCGTCCAGCGTGCCGGTCAGGCCCACGCCGTGGACGAGGATGTCGTCGGCGTACTCCTTGATCATCAGGGTGGGACGGAGCACCCTGTTGGCGAGCAAGAGCACCAGCGGTATGACGGCCAGCGCCAACGCTGCGTTACCAATCCACCACAAGACCACTTCGACCCCCCATGCATCGGACGTGCTGACGGAGACGGATTATAGGTCACGAACACCTAGCGCGCGCAACCGGACATCTCAGCCAAGCACCTCGACCCCCCGGATCTGGTTCACCGACACCCGCTCGACCATCCCGGTGGCCGATCGCAGCTCCAGCCGACCGAGCGGATCGATGGCCGAGGCGTGGGCGCGCATCTCGCCCCGGGGCAGCAGGTGCAGCTTCAGGTTGCGGCCGAGGGTGCCGCAGCGCTTCTCGTAGGCGGCGAGCGGGCCGGCCACCCCGTCGGCCAGCTCGGCCGTGCGCTGGTCGAGCTGGTCGCAGATGGCGATGAGCAGCCGCTCCCGGCGCTCCTCGTCGGGGCCGTCGCCGAGGTTGGAGAGCTTGGAGAGGTCGATCCGAACGCTGGCCACCGCAGCCCGCACCTTGCCCGGACCAAGCTGCACGTCGGCCCTGATCCCGGCCAGCGTGGTGCCGTCGCCGGCGGCGACGACGCTGTCGGGCCAGGCCGCCTGCACCGCAGGACCGCCGGCGGCCTCCAGGCCGTCGGCGACGGCGAGAGCCGCCACCAGCCACGGCACGTCGGCCTCCTCGGCGCTGAGCGCCGGCCGAAGCACCACGGCGAAGGCCAGGGTTGACGCCGCCTCCACCGGCCACATCTGGCCCAGGCGCCCGAGCGGGCTGACCTCGTGCGCCACCACCACCGTGGCCCCGCTCGGCGCCTTTTCGAGGTTGGCCCACCCGAGGGCCATGGCACCGACCGACACCGCAGCGTGGTAGCGGCGGATGGGCCGCTCCCCGGCTACGGAAGCGGCGTCGGGCGCGCCCGGCCCGGTCCCGGCGCCGCCCGGGTCGCTCCCGCTCACTGCGCCGCCCGGCTCGCTCCCGCTCCCTTCGCCGCCCGGCTCGCTCCCGCTCCCTTCGGCGCCGCTCACTTGGCGAGCCTCGGCACCAGCCGCTCGACCCGCCACCGGTCGTCCTCCCGGCGCAGCTCCAGCGAGGCGGCCGGCAGGCCGCTGCCGAGCACCGGGTCGGGCACCGGGACCAGCAGGACGACACGCGCCGTTCCCGGCTCGAACAGGCTCTCGTCGGCGTCGTAGTCGAAGGTGTCGACGTCGTTGCCCAGCAGGTCGGCCCGGAACCCGTTGACGAGGTCACCCCGGAACTGGTCGAGCTCGGCGTCGGTGGCCGTGCCGTCACGCAGCCGGGCGGCCAGCGGCTCCGGCATCCCCCGCGAGGTGGCGATGCCCATCACCACCCGCTGCGCCTCGCCGCTCAGCATCTCCCACACCACGTGGTGCTCGCCCCAGGCCACGGCCTGGACGAAGGTCCGGGCCGTCTCGGCCGGCGTGGCCGGGGTGGCCGCCATCAGGGGCGCTCCCAGCCGCGGGCGTAGAGGAAGTCGCGGACGAAGAGGCGCTGCGGCAGACCCAGCTGGGCCCCGACGGCGTCGTCGAGAGCCCGCCCGGCCACCTCGGCCTCCTCCTCACTCAGCTGCTGGAGCGCGGTCAGGCGGGCCTCGAGCGAGGCCTGCAGGAACTCGTTCGGCAGGTCGACCAGCACGGCCAGCTCGGCTTCGATCAGCACCCGGGCCCGCTCCCGACCGAGCCAGTACTCGGCCAGGGCCAGCTCGAGGAGAGCGTTGTGGCGGGACGGTCCGGGGAGGGCCAGGTAGCGGAGCAGCCGGTCACGCACGAGCGGGACCCGGTCCTCGGGCTGGGCGGCGGCGACCATTGACACGAAGTGGTGGGCCCGGCCCGGGGTCGGCGCCCACTCGGCCAGGCGCCCCTCGACCCTCAGCAGGCTGGCAAAGGCCTGGTCGCGCTGGGGTACGTGGAGTCGGGTGTCGAGGGCGGCCAAGGCATCTTCGTAGCACGCCAGGGCCAGGCGCAGGTTCGCCACACCGTCGAGGCGCTCGACGGCGAAGCCGAGGTTGTACTTGGCCAGGGCGTGCTGGAACGCGAAGCCTGTCCGCGTGAACACCGTGAGCGACTCGCCGAAGGAGTCGGCCGCCTCCTCGAGGAGGGAGGTGGCCTCGTCGGGGGCGACGGTGGCCAGGGCCATGCTGGCCACCCCGATGCTGAAGTACGTCAGGCCGTAGTGGTAGGCGGCGTCACCGCTGTCGACCTCGGGCAGCGCCAGGGCGTAGTCCTCCAGCGCCGCCCTGAGACCGGCCTCGTCACCGGCCGCCGACCGGGCCTGGCCACGGTTGACCAGGGCCGCCACCCAGCCCCGCATGCCCTCGGGCGTCGTGGCATCGAACAGCTCGACGGCGGCGGTGAAGTGGCCGACCGCCTCGTCGACCGCACCCTGGGCGGCGCGGGCCAGCCCCAGGTTGTTCAGCGCCGCCGCCCGCTCGTCGTTGCGGCCATGCCCCTCGAGCAGGCCGACCGCCCGCTTGAACAGCTCGGCGGCGTGGTTGACGTCACCCAGGCTGCGGTGGGCGGCCCCGGCGGCGTTGACGACCCGGGCGTGCTCGACGGGGTCGAAGCGGGGGTCGAAGAGGCTGGCGGCGGCGTCGTAGGAGGCCAGCGCCCGGCGCAGGCTGTCCTCGACCGGGCCGGTGGGGTGCTCGGCGTAGGCCAGGCCCAGCCGGTAGGCGATCGTGGCGTACTGGTGAGGCTCGGCCGTCCTGCTGGTGGCAGCCAGCTGCGCCTCCATGGAGCGGATGGCGGTGAGGCGGTCGGCGTCGACCGACTCGGCCGCGGTGGCAGGCTCGGGCGTCGTGATCTCCGGCGTCGTGATCTCCGGCGTCGTGAGCTCGGGCGTCGTGATCTCGGGCGTCGTGAGCTCGGGCGTCGTGGGCTCGGGCGTCGTGAGTTCGGGGAGACGGGGCTCGCCTTGTGACATGGCCGTTCAGGCCTTCCTGGCCGCGCACAGCCGGGTGACCTGGCTCACAACCTCGGTGATCGCCACCTCGACGGCCGCTGTGACCTCGGCCGACAGGTCAACCCCCAGCGCCTCGGCATCCACCGGCTGGCAGCCGACGAGCAGCACCTCGGGCGGCAGGTTGCCCATCGCCTGCGCC
>JBBSHM010000096.1:0-9318 GCA_038253125.1 Acidimicrobiales bacterium | reverse complement strand
GCCGAGCCAGTAGCCCTCGTTGCGGTAGTGGTGCAGGCGGTGGTGGCGCCACAGGTGGCTGTAGTAGCGGCGGCGCGGTCGGTAGCTGGTGTGGATCAGGTAGTGGGTCCACTCATAGGCCAGCAGCACAGCCGCCCCGGCGGCCAACGCAGTGGCGGCCAGGTGGGCGGGGCGCACGACGAGGAACAGACCGACGCTCAGGGCCGGGGCGAGCCACACCAACACCCAGCCGGGGACGAAAACCAGGTCGAGGTCGGTCGGGTCCTGGTGGTGGCGCCGGTGCCCCCTGGTAGCGGAAAACTCGAAGGTTCGGCCCAGCACCTGCCAGGGCCGGGCGTGGAGGACCCACGAGTGCACCACCCACTCGATGAGCGGTTCAGAGGCCAGGAAGGTGACGACTACGGCAAGGTCGCTCCAGCGCAGCGGCCCGAGCAGCGCTCGGGCCACGAGGAAGCCGGCAGTCAGGGCCGAGAGCGCCCACGGCGTTAGGTGCCTGGCGAACTGACGGGCGTGCGAAGCCAAGGACCCCCCGCGGACTGCCGTCGGGTCGGTCGTTTCAACCACAGCTAGAGCATGCCGCAGGTCCGTCGTTGTGCCCACCCGGAGTGGCCTTTCCTGGGCGCCTTCTCTCGGCGGCGGCCCGATCAGGACGGGAGCGACAGGGCGAACTCTCCGAAGCGGCTGCGGGCTACGGGGTCGAGGCGGGCCCGGATGCGGGCGCCGGCATCCTCGTGGGCTTCGGACAGCACCTCGCCCTCGCGGTGAACCGCGGCAATGACATCGCCCCGCTCCCATGGCACGAGCAGCTCGACGGGGGTGGTCAGCTCTCGCAGGCGGTCGCCGATGCACCGCAGCAGGAGGTCCACCCCCTCCCCCGTGACCCCGCTGACCACGACCGCCCCCGGGTTGTGCCTGGCGACCCGGGCGGCCGCCTCAGGGTCGAGGTCGGACTTGTTGACACAGACCAGCTGGGGCACGTCACCGGCCCCGATCTCCGACAGCACCGTGCGCACCGCCTCCATCTGCGCCACCGGGTCGGCGGCGGCGGCGTCGACCACGTGGACGAGGAGGTCGGCCTCGCCCACCACCTCGAGCGTGGACCGGAAGGCCTGGACCAGCTGGTGCGGCAGCTTCTTCACGAAGCCGACCGTGTCGCTCAGGAGCACCACCTCACCGCCGGGCAGCTCGAGGCGGCGGGTGCGGGGGTCCAGGGTGGCGAACAGCCGGTTCTCGGCCAGCACCCCGGCGTCGGTGAGCCGGTTCAACAGGGTCGACTTGCCGGTGTTGGTGTAGCCGACGAGCGACACGGCCCGGTTGCGGCCCCGCTGGCGGGCCTTGCGCTGGGTGCGACGGGTGCGGCCCAGCTGCTCGAGGTTGTGCTCGAGCCGGGTGATCCGCTCCAGCATGCGCCGGCGGTCGGTCTCGAGCGCCGTCTCGCCCGGCCCCCGGTTGGCCAGGCCGCCCTGGCGCTGCTGGTCAAGGCCCTGGCGGCGACCCCGCAGGCGCGGCAGCCGGTATCGCAGCAGGGCCAGCTCTACCTGGTCCTTGCCCGCCTGGGTGCGGGCGTTCTGGGCGAAGATGTCGAGGATCACCGCCGTGCGGTCGATGGCGGTGCGGCCCAGGATCTTCTCGAGGTTGCGCTGCTGGGCCGGGGTCAGGCCGTCGTCGAACACCACGGTGTCGGCGTCGACCTGGAGAGACAGCACGTGCAGCTCCTCGGCCTTGCCCGAGCCGATGTAGGTGGCCGGGTCGGGGCGGTCCCGGCGCTGCAGCACCCGGGCCCGGACATCGGCGCCGGCGGTGTCGATCAGCTGGGCCAGCTCGTCGAGGCTGGCGTCGACCTCGTCCTCGCCCTGGCCCGGGTGGACCACGCCGACCAGGATGATCCGCTCTCGGAACGCCCGTTCGATCAGGGTCATGAGCCCCGCCGCACTCCAGCCCCGGCGGCTTCAGGGGCCCGACGGGCCGGCTCTGGCCCTGTCTCGACGGTGGCGACGAACACCGCCGGCCCCGTGAGGCGCGCCTCCGGCTCCGACAGGTCGACCTGGACCGCCCCGCCCGGGTTGTGCACGGTCACGAGGCGACCGGTCCAACCCTGCTGGTGCGCGGCCCAGGCGGCGGCCACCGACCCCGTGCCGCAGGCCTGGGTCCACCCGACGCCCCGCTCGTTCACGACCATCGTCAGCGCCCCTTCCTCGGGCCCCTGCACCACGAACTCGTAGTTGAAGTCGCCGGCGCCGCCGGGACCGCAGGCCCGTACGGGCCCGAGGACCCGTTCGAGCTCGCCGAGTGCTGGCATCGGCCCATCCAGCAGGGCGACGACATGGGGGTTGCCGACGTCGACCGGCCACTCCCGGCTGCCGTCCCCACCGGCGAAAAGCTGCCGCCGCTGTTCCGCCGGACCGCTCAAGGCCCGGACCGGCCCCATTCCGACACGCAGCGAAGCCTGGCCGAGGTCGCCACCCTGCCATTCGAGGAGGCGCTCCCCCACCGGCGTGCGCAGGGCGAGCGGCTGCGACCGGTCCTGCCACCAGCCGGCCCGGGCCGCGGCCAGCCCCAGGCATCGGGCACCGTTGCCGCTCATCTCAGCCGGACTCCCGTCCGCGTTCAGCAGCTCGAAGGAGACGGCCCCGCCCCCGAGCTGCTCGGACCGGATCAGCCCGTCGGCCCCCACCCCGGTGCGCCGATGGCACAGGGCCATGGCGCAACCGGGCGCCACTAGCCCGTCGGACCCGGCGGACCCGTCATCGAGCAGGACGAGGAAGTCGTTACCCAGGCCGTGCAGCTTGCAGAGTCGCATCTACTGCCATGCTCCCACCGTCGAGTGACCACGACGAACTACTTTCGGCGTCACCGCTTCCGCAGGCTGCTCGGAGGCATCCGATCAGGCCGTGCCCCCGTTTCGACGGGGCGGCGGCGGGGGTCGCTCGCCGTCAGCGGAGCGCCCCTTCGCCGAGCCATCCGACCCGCCACCGCCCGCCGGACGGATCAGACCGGTCTCGTAGGCGAACATCACGGCTTGTACGCGGTCCCGCAGGTCCAGCTTCATCAAGATCCGCTTCACATGGGTCCTGATCGTCGAGTCCTCGACGATCAGCGCGGCGGCGATCTCCCGATTGGACATGCCGCGGGCGACAAGCTGGAGCACCTGGCGCTCGCGCCGGGTGAGCCGGTCGAGCTTGTTCTGTTCGGCCAGTTCGGGAGTGGGTTGCTGGGCCATGCGGCATATCACCCGCCGGGTGACCGACGGTGACAGCAGGGAGTCGCCGGCGGCGATCGTATGGATGGCGGCGAGCAGCTCCTCGGGTCGGGTCCGCTTGAGGAGGAAGCCCGATGCGCCGGCTCGCAGCCCGCCGAAGATGTAGTCGTCCTGCTCGAACGTGGTGAGGATCAGCACCCTGGCGGAGGGTGCCGCCGCGGTGATCTCGCGGGTGGCGACGATCCCGTCGAGGTCGGGCATCCGGACATCCATCAGCACGACATCGGGCTCCAGGCGGCGTGCTCGCTCGATGGCCTGACGCCCGGTCGAGGCCTCACCGATGACCTCGATCTCGGGGTCTCCGATGAGCAGCTCGATGAGTCCGGCCCGCATGACGTCATCGTCGTCGACGATCAGCACACGCGTCACGCCGGCTGACCGGCGTAGGGAAGCCGAGCTCGCAGGCAGAAGGTCCTCTCGACACGTTCCGCGTCCAGGGTGCCGCCGAGCAGCATCGCCCGCTCTCGCATGCCGATCAGGCCGTGCCCCCGTTTCGACGGGGGCACGGGGGCGGCGGGGACGGCGGGCACCGGGTTGACAACCGTGAGGTCCAAGCCCGTCGCACCGAACCCGACTTCGATCCGGGCGCGGCCGACGCCATGGCGGGCGGCGTTGGTGAGCGCCTCCTGCAGGATCCGGTACGTGGCCTGATCGACGGGGCCACCGAGCGGACGCACAGGCCCGGCCACATCGACGCTGACGTCGAGTCCGGCTGCGGCGTGTCGGGCGATGAGGGTGTCCAACGAGGCCAGCCCCAACGGGGCATCGACTCCTACGGGCGACGATTCACTGTCCCTCAGCCTGCCGACCATCTGGTCGATCTCGGTGACCGTCTGGCGGGCCAGGTCTTCAATCGCCTCGAGGGCCAGGCGTGAGCGCTCTGGGTCGTCGTCGTGACGCATTCGGGCCGTGCCGGCGCGCAGGGCAATGACACTTATGGAGTGGCCGGCGGAGTCGTGCAGGTCCCGGGCGATCCGAGCGCGCTCCTCGGCGGCGGCCAGGAGCCGCTCGCGCTCGGTCTCGGCCTCGGCGCGAACGGCGCGCCGCCTGAGCTCTTCAATCTGCTCGCGCCTGAGGCGGTTCCGTTCCCCGGCGAACCACGCCACCGCCCACTCCAGGCTGATGTGGAGGGACGCGATGGCGGGGAACGTGCCCCCGCCAGCGGCGGTGGCCACCAGGTGGGCGACCAGGAGCGTCACCACCGCGGCGGTGGATCGCCTCGTCCACCTGTTGGTCCCCTCCCGGCTGGCGGCCAGGAGGTAGAGGGCTACTGTCGGCCCGAGCGGAACGTCGAAGGGGTAACCGAGCTGCTCGTCCTGGACGAGCCCGCCAACGGGCTCGATCCCGTGGGCGTCCACTGGCTGCGCAGGTTCATCCGTGGGTTTGCCGACGATGGAGGGACGGTGCTGATCTCGAGCCACCTGCTCGCTGAGATCGCCCAAACGGTCGATCAGGTCGTGATCATCAATCGTGGACGGGCGCTGGCGATCGCGCCGCTGACCGAGCTCAGCAGCCCCAGCAAGACCCTCGAGGACACCTACCTGGAGCTGATCGCCAGGGAGGCGGCGTGACCGCCCAGCTTCGCTCCGAGCTGCTGAAGCTGCGCTCGACCAGGACCAACATCGGGCTCCTGGCCGGCATGCTCGGCCTCGTGCTGCTGGTCGTTCTCCTGCACGGGCTGAGCCTCCCCGTGAAGGAGCTCGTCGGCCGGCAGCCGCAGAAGGAGATCTTCGGGAGGGGTGGGATGTTCGGGACCTTGTTCGGCGCCCTGCTCGGCGCCCTGTCGATCACCGGCGAGTTTCGTCACGGCACGATCCGCCCGACGCTGCTGGTCACGCCCCAGCGCCAGCGGGTCATCGCCGCCAAGGTGGGGGCGAGCATGCTGGCGGGTGCCGTCCTCGGGCTCTTGGCGATCGCCGTCGCGTCCGGTGTGGGAGGCGTGGCGCTCGCCAGCCGCGGCGTGAAGCTCGACCTCGGCGCCAGCGACTACACCGGCCTGCTGATCGGCGGGGCACTGGCCGCCGGGCTGTGGGCCGCGATAGGCGTCGGCGTCGGCACCGTCGTGCGGAGCCAGGTGCCGACGACGGGTGGCATCTGCATCTGGATCCTGTTCGTCGAGGGTCTGCTGGCGGCCGACGGCGGCATCATCGGCGACGCCCGCAGGTACCTGCCGGAGGCGCTGGGCAATGCGGCCGGCGGGCAGGTTCCGCGGGTCGCGCCAGTGATGGCCGTGGTTCTGCTGGCGCTCTACGCCGCGGCGGCAGCCACCGCGGGGTGGGGCGCGGCCGCCCGCCGCGACGTCGCCTGAGAACGACCCTGCCTGCCCACCAAGACGTCCCACCGGTCCCCGAACCATGCGACCTTCAAAGGAGCAGCGAACATGAGCATCAGCCTGTCCTGCGAGCGCTGCGACGTCGTGATCACCGCTGACGACGAGGAAGCTCTGGTGGGTCTCGTGCAGGCCCACGCCGAGAACGACCACGATCTATCGCACCCTCTGTCCAGCCAGCACATCCTCGCCCACCTTCGCGCCCAACACGCCGACGAGGACTGAACTGAAGCGTCCGGCGGCGCGGCCCCCGACTTCTATCGTCAGGCTCGTGATCGCGTGGCCCAAGCACTGGCCCTCCGGTGATGTCGCCGCTGTGACCGCACGGGGCAACCACCGGGCGCGTCGCCGTCGGCAGGCAAAGGCGACGATCGTGGTCCTCACCGTCATGGCCGCCGGCGCTGGGACCTGGCAGACGAGACGGAACGATCTGTTGTTGACCTCGCCGCCGGGGACTGCGGCCAGGGTCACGGCCCTCCCCGGCCCCGCCTCCCCGGCGCCGGTGAGCACCGTCGTCGCCCCGGCGACCTCATCGCCGATACCCCCACCTCGGCCGGTCCCGGCCACGCTGGCCGACAGGTCGCCCACGCCCAACCAGTTCCCGCTTGACACCGAGGCCTACAACGAGAAGGTGGGCGCCACGCTCCGCCACCGATCAGGCGGCCCTTACCTCACCGAGACCGACGTACGCCAGCGCGCCCTCAAGCTCGCCCGTTGTAGCTCCGATGTCGGTGATTCGGCTCGCTGCGACGGGGCGGTCGTCAAGTTCTTCGAGACCTACGCCAGCGCCTATCAGGGCTACGGAACAGCAGGGTGGCAGTACCGAGGAGGGTTCGGCCACGACCGCGAGGTGTACCTGGTGACGGTGTACGGGGCCCTGCCGTTCTGTCCGCGTGTCCCGATCATCGGTCCCGATGGCTGCCCCATGTATCGCGATCACGACGACGTCGTGATCGACGCCACCACTGGAGAGCCCAGCTGAAGGCCAGCTCCCGCAGGCCGTTGGAGCAAGCGATTGCAGATGCCGACCCGGCGAGTCGGGGCCGAATGGCGAGTGCGGCTCACCGAAGCGTCTCTCCGGTCTGGGGTCGCCAGTGGTCCCGAGCGGCGGGCACGGCGGCCAGGGGATCCTCGTCCACCGCCAGCCAGCGGATCCTCGGGTCGCGGCGGAACCAGGAGCGTTGGCGGCGGGCGAAGCGGCGGGTGTTGGCTACGTCGAGGGCCAGCGCCTCATCCAATGGCAGCCCCCCTTCCAGGTGGAGGAGCACCTCCTTGTAGCCGAGGCCCTGGCGGCAGGTGCGGGACAGGCCGCCGGGGGTGGCCAGCAGGCGGCTCGTCTCCTCCACCAAGCCGGCATCCGCCTGGGCTGCGACCCGGCGCTCGATCCGCTTCGCCAGCCGCTCGGGCTCGACGGCCAGGCCGACCAGGCGGAAGCAGGCCGTCGGGGGGAAGGCGGCCACGCCCGGCCCGAAGGAGGAGAAGGGGCGACCCGTGGCCAGGCAGACCTCGAGGGCCCGCACTACCCGCCGCCGGTTGCCGGGGTCCATACGCCCGGCGGCGAGCGGGTCGAGGGCGGCGAGGCGGGCGTGCAGCACCGGGGCGACCTCGGTGGATGCCTCCAGCTCGGCCCGCACCGCCGGGAAGCTGCCCGGAAGCTCGAAGTCGTCCACCAGGGCGTGCACGTAGAGACCGGTGCCGCCCACGACCACCGCGGGCACGCCCCGGGCCTCGCAGTCCACCAGGGCGGCCCGGGCCGCCGCCAGCCAGCCGGCCAGGTCGGCCTCCTCAGACGGATCGATCAGGTCGAGTGCGTGGTGCGGCACCCCTCGCCGCTCCTCGGTCGTCGGCTTGGCCGTGCCGATGTCGGCGCCCCGGTACACCATCAGGGCGTCGGCGCTCACCACCTCGGCCCCGGCCTCCACGGCCAGCTGGATGCTCAGCGCCGTCTTCCCCGACGCCGTGGGGCCGACGACGACCAGGTGGGGGGCTGATGGCACCGGCGGGACGGTAGGGGACGGGGCGGCCATGCTTATGTCGTGCCGGCCGGGGTACTACGAGACGGTGGCCACCAACGAGCGGACGATCGACGCGACCCCTGAGCAGATTTGGGCCGTCCTGGCCGACCCGATGTCCTATGACCGCTGGGTGGTCGGCGCCAAGGACATCCGCACCGCTGACGGCACTTGGCCCGAGGTGGGCAGCAAGCTCCACCACATCATCGGCGTTGGGCCGGTGCAGCTCCAGGACAGCACCAAGGTGCTGGAGAGCGAGCCTCCCCGCCGGCTGGTGATGGAGGCCCGGGCCCGTCCACTCGGCATCGCCCGCGTCGAGCTGCTCCTCGAGCCGCACGGCGACCGCACCAGGGTCACGATCAGCGAGGAGGCCATCCGGCCCCCGGCGGTGAAGGCCATCAACCCGGCCCTGCACCCGCTGGTCCACTCCCGCAACACCGAGACCCTCCGCCGCCTCGAGGCCGCCACCCGCGAGCGGCTGGCCGCCGCCTGACCAATCGGGAGATTGCCCGGGTCAGCCGACGGCCATCGGCAGCCGGGTCTTGTGACGGGGACCGGCTGTCACCTCGATGAGGTGGCCGCCCAGCCAGGTGGGGGCCGCCGAGGTGACCTCGGCCAGGGCGTAGCTGCCAGGTCGCAGCGGCGGGCCGGACGTGGGGCCGGCGAAGTGGACCAGCTTGCCCTGGCGGGTGCGACCGGTGAGCACGTTCGGGTCCTTCTTCGACGGGCCCTCGACCATCACCTCCTCGGTGCGGCCGACCCGGGCTTCGTTGCGGCGCAGCGCCGAGCGGGCGATGACGAGGCGCAGGCGGTCGAACCGGGCCGTCACCACGTCGGCGGCCACGAAGCGCTCGGCCAGGTTGGCCGCCTCGGTGCCCGGCCGGGGGCTGAACACGAACGTGTAGGCGCTGTCGTACTCGGCGGCGGCGGCCACCTCCAACGTGCGCTCGGCGTCCTCGTCGGTCTCGCCCGGGAAGCCGACGATGATGTCGGTGGTGACGGCCAGGTCGGCGACGGCGGCGCGGGCATCGGCCAGCTGCCGCAGGTAGCGGTCCACGGTGTAGCCCCGGTGCATGGCGGCCAGGATGCGGTCGCTGCCGGACTGCAGCGGGTAGTGCAGGTGCTCGCACACCGCCGGCACGTCGGCCATGGCGGCGATGGTCTCGGGCCGCAGGTCCTTCGGGTGGGGGCTGGTGTAGCGCACCCGCCGTATGCCCTCGACCGCCCCCACCCGCCGCAGCAGCTCGGCGAACAGCGGCCGGCGGTGGGTGAGGTCACGTCCGTAGGAGTTGACGTTCTGGCCGAGCAGGGTGACCTCGGTGACCCCTTCGGCGGCCAGGCGGGCGACGTCGGCCACCAGATCCTCCAACGGCCGGCTCGCCTCGGGCCCCCGCACCGTCGGGACGATGCAGAAGGCACAGCTGTTGTTGCAGCCGGTCTGGATGCTGACCCACGCCGACCAGGGCACGTCTCGCCTGGCCGGCAGCTCCCAGGCGCCGCTCCCCGGGTCTGGGCCGTCTAGCACCTCCAGCTGGGGGCGGCCCGAGGCCCGGGCGGCAGCGAGCAGGTGGCCGACGGCCCCGACGTTGTGGGTGCCGAAGACGGCGTCGACGAAGGGAGCCCGGTCGAGGATGGCCTGGCCGTCGCGCTGGGCCGTGCACCCGCCGACGGCGATCTGCATGCCCGGCCGGCGCTCCTTCAGCGACTTCAGGTGGCCG
>JBBSHM010000095.1:0-9470 GCA_038253125.1 Acidimicrobiales bacterium | reverse complement strand
GGCCGAGGCCTCAGCCGACCGCCCAGGCAACAGCGCAACCAGCATGGCCATCACCACCAACCCGACCGCCCGCCCACATACCCGTTCCGACATGGTCCGCTCCTCGCTGTCGACGACCTGGCCTCACAGACGCCCGAACCCCGAGCCTGGTTGACAACGCCGCGGTGAAGACGCGGCGGCTCCTACGTCGGGGGGCCCGGCGGGAGCTGATCCGCCTTGCGGGCTCGGCTGGGGGCGACCCGGGGCGGCTCGTCGGGCTGCTTGGGGTACACCGGGGGCCACGGCGCGTCGAGCAGGCCGGCGGCCCGGTCCCGGCGGTGCAGGTCGAGGAGGGGCTCGAGGTCCTGGGCCGGGGCGGCAGCCCAGGGATCGCCGGAGGCGGCCACCCGGGCCGGCACCGACGCCAGGGTCAGCCCATCCGGGGCCAAGGCCTCCAGCTCGTCCCAGGCGAAGGGCGTCGACACCTGGCCGCCGACCCGGGAGCGCACCGACCACGCCCCGAACACCGTCTTGTGGGGGGCGTTCTGGTTGAAGTCGATGAACACCCGCCGGCCCCGCTCCTCCTTCCACCAGCCGGCAGTGCACAGGTCGGGGCGGCGTCGCTCCAGCTCGCGGGCCAGGGCCACCGCGGCGAAGCGCACGTCGTAGCTGGTCCAGCGGGGCTGGAGGCGCACGTACACGTGGATGCCCCGGTTGCCTGATGTCTTGGGGTGGGCCTGGAGGCCAAGGGCGCCCAGCAGGTCCCGCACCTCGGAGGCCGCCTCCTGCAGCATCGGGAAGTCGACGCCGGGCGAGGGGTCGAGGTCGATGCGCAGCTCATCAGCGTGATCGGGATCGTCGGCCTTGTACGGCCACACGTGGAAGCCGAGGCAGCCGATGTTCACCGCCCAAAGGACATGGGCCAGGTCGGCCACCACCAGAGCGTTCGAGGTGGTGCCGTTGGGCGTGGCGACAACGGTGGTCTGGAGCCACGGTGGCGCCGACTTCGGCACCCGCTTCTGGAAGAAGGACTGGCCGCCCGCCCCCTCGGGGAAGCGTTGGAGCATGGTGGGCCGCCCGCCCATCGCCGCCAGGATGGGCCGGCGGACGGCCTGGTAATAGCGGACCAGATCCATCTTGGTCTCGCCCCGCTCGGGGAAGAAGACCTTGTCCGGGTGGCTGATGATCACCTCCTGCCCGTCCGCCTCGACCACGACCTCGCCTCCGGCCACCGCAGGCAACGGTACCGCCAGACTCATCCGGCAAAGAGCTCAAAGCCGCGGCACGCGGCAGGCAGCGCAGACTTCGAGGCGGCCAGCTCAGACCGTGGCGGCCGCGCCATCGGCCAGTGTGAACATCTCCTGCTCCTCGCTGGAGTCGGCCCAGTCCTCGAACTGCAGGACGCCGAGCTCGCCGAACCTCGTGCGCAGCCAGCCGTCGCCGACATCCAGCAGGCCCAGCTTCTTGCAGTTCGGCACGATCTTGGAGAACAGCATCTGCTGGAACATCCGCCGCTCGGGCGCCTTCTGGACCAGCTCGACCGCCTCCTTCACCGGCACGCCCATCCGCTCCCACACCTCCTGCTGGAGGAACCGGTCGCGCATGCGCACCGCCGCCTCAAAGGCGAACTCCTGGCGCTCACGCAGCTCGGCCTGGGTCAACTCCTTGTAGTAGTCCTGCAGCGACAGCACGCCGAAGGCCACGTGGCGGGCCTCGTCGCTCATCACGTAGCGCAGCATCTTCTTGAGCAGCGGCTCGGTGGTGAGTTGATGGATGAAGCCGAAGGCGGCGAGGGCCAGACCTTCCACCATGATCTGCATGCCGAGGTAGGTCATGTCCCACCGGCTGTCGCGGATGATGTCGTCGAGTAGCAGCTTCAGGTGGGCGTTGACCGGATAGTGACCGCTGAGCTTGGTTTCCAGGTACTTGGAGAAGACCTCGACGTGGCGGGCCTCGTCCATCACCTGGGTGGCGGCGTAGTACTTGGCGTCGATCCACGGCACCGACTCGACGATTCGGGCCGTGCACAGCAGCGCCCCCTGCTCGCCGTGCAGGAACTGCGAGAGCGTCCAGTTCTGGGACTCAATGCCCAGCTGCAGCCACTCCTTGTCCCCCCACTTGGCAAAGGGGGTGCCGGTCATGTCGACACCGCCGTTGATGCCGGACGGGTTGGCGATGGCGTTGTTGCGCACCACCTCCTCCTGGTCGACCTCTATGGACCAGTCGAGGTCGGTCTCGGCGTTCCACATGCTGGTCTTGGCCTTCTCGTACAGGCGGTTCAGCTTGGGCCTTGAGCCCTTTTCGTAGTCCCAGGTGAAGATGGTGTCGAACTCGCTCTGCACCGACGAGGCGAGAGCGCCGTCGTCTGGGGTGGTGACGCTGAGGACGGCCTCGAGATCGTCGACCTCGTCCCGCCCGATCATCTCGGCGTTGCTCGTCCGTTCGGTCATGGAGCGCTCCCGGGGTTCTAGGCGAGGAGCAGAAGGACTGGCTGAGGAGCCTCGCTCCTGGCCTGCTCTCGCATCCGTGGGCAGCGTAGGTTCGAGCCGGCGGCTAACCGGCCGCCCAGCTCTCGGCCGCGGCAGCTCTCAGATCCTGAACCGGGCCGTCGGCGTGCCGCCCCCTAGGCCCGTCAGCGTCAGCCGCCCGCTACCGTCGCCCTGGTGGCCGAGCCGACGAACGAGCTCGGGCCGGCCGGCGGCGGGCGCCCCCGGCCGCCGCGGTGGGTGCTGCCGCTGCTCCTCGCCGGCGTCGGCGTGCTCCTGGTGGCGTCGAACGTCGGGAACCTCTTCTACGCCTCCCTCGTCGTTCGCCACCCGGCCCTGCTGCTTGCCCTCAACTCCACCAACCGGGTGCTGGTCGGGGTCACCATCCACCTCGACGCTGCGACCTACTACGGCATCGGCTTCGTCCGCCTGCTGGTGGCCGACCCGCTCTTCTACCTGCTCGGCCTGTTCTACGGCGATACAGCGATCCGCTGGATAGAGCGGAAGATGGGTGACGGCGCTGCCTCGATCATCTGGTTCGAGAAGGCGTTCAACAAGGCCCGCTACCCGATCGTGCTGATCGCCCCCAACAACCCGGTCTGCCTCCTGGCCGGGGCCACCGGCATGCCGGTGCCGGTGTTCGTGAGCCTGAACGTCCTCGGCACCATCGGCCGCCTTTACCTGGCCCGCCTCTTCGGAAAGGCCTTCACCGCCCCGATCTCAGCGGTGACCGGCTTCCTCGACCGCTACCGCTGGCCCATCGTCGGCGTCTCTGTGGCCCTGTTCGTCCTGCAGTCGGTCCTCAGGAAGAAGCCGGGGCAGCCCCCCGGCGAGCTGGCCGATCTGGCCGACCTGAAGCACGAGATCGAAGCGTCGCAAGGACGGCCCGCGCCGCCCTCGACAACCCGCGAAGGAGCGGACACGGGCACTTTCGACCAGCCCTGAGGGGGCTGGTCTCAGAGGAAGGGGTCGAGGTCCAAGGTGACGCCGCTGTGATGGGCGACGCCCCGCACGGCCAGGAGCACGCCGGGGATGAAGGACTCACGGCTGCTCGTGTCGTGGCGGAGCGTCAGCCATTGGCCCTCGGTCCCGAACACCACCTCCTGGCTGGCGACCATTCCTCGCTGACGCTGGGAGTGGACGTGGATCCCCTCGACGATCCCGCCGCGGGCGCCAACCACCACCTCGGCGGTCGTGGGGTCGGGCGCCCAGGCCGCATCGCCCCGGGCGGCGGCGATGCGGCGGGCGGTGGCGATCGACGTGCCGGAGGGAGCGTCGGCCTTCTGGTCGTGGTGCAGCTCGGTGATCTCGCAGGTGGCGAAGTGGACGGCGCAGCGTTCGGCCAGCTGCATCAGCAGAACGGCTCCGATGGCGAAGTTGGCGACCAGGGCCAGGTTGGGCGGCCCCTTGAAGAGGCCACGCAGCTCGGTCACCTCACCCTCGGAGAAGCCGGTGGTGCCCACCACGGCGTGCACCCCGTTGGACGCGCACCAACGCAGCCCGTCCATCGCCTGGCCGGCGGCGGTGAACACCACCACCACCTCGCTCCCGGCCAGGCTGTCGAGGGCGTCGCCCACGTCGACCTGACCCCCGAGCACCAGGTCGTCGGCCACCTCCACGCCGCTGCACACGGCCCGGCCCATCCGCCCCCGCGCCCCGAGCACCCCCACGGTCATCACACTCCAGGACCCTACGGCGATGGCACCCAGGAGCCGCCGACGATGTCGCCGCTCGGGTCGACGGACCAGGGGCGGGCCACCAAACCAGCTCGTCGTTCACGCCGAGGCGAGGGCGGCCAGGTCGGCGACGGTGTCGGGGTCGCTCCAGGTGGTGTCGCCTCCATGGGCCAGATCAGACGACCGGCGACGGCTCATTCGCGGCCGGCCAGGCCGGCCAGGCCGGCCAGCGCAGGGTGACGACGATGGTCCACAGGTGGAAGGCGGCGGCCGGCGCCACCTCGGCCAGGGTGGCCAGGCCGGCGACTGACAGGGCGACGCCCACCAGGCAGGCGGCGACCTCCAGCCCCATGAGGCCGTAGCTCGGGCCGCGCCACACACCGGGTGGCTGACCGACGGCGAAGCGCCACATCAGCAGCGGCAGCGAGAGGCCGAGCACGATGCCAGCCGTGGTGTGCACGGCGTGGCCCGAGCCGTCGATCCGCACCGCCGCCACCACGACCTGGCCGGCCATGCCCACCAGGAACACCGCGAGGAACCCGGCGGCCCGGCGCAGCCGCTGGTGCACCTCCCAGGCAAAGCCGACGAAGGCAACGGCGGCCAGCGCCAGCCCGCCGCGGAAGAGGAAGGCCCCCCGGGGGTCGGTGCCCAGGTAGCTGATGGGCCGGTCGTCGGTGACCCCGAGCCCCGCCCGGCTCATGCCGAGCCCGATCGTCGTCCACAAGGTGGCCACCGCGGCGACGCCCAGCAGTCGCCGAACCGCGTGGGGGCGGCTCGGCGCGTCCTCGATGGTGACGGTGTCGCTCAGTGGGTCGCTCAGTGGGCTGGTCCGCTCCGGAAGAGCGCGGCCGGACGTAGGCGCACGGGGAACGGCTGGTCGACCTCGAACAGCGCCTCCCCCTCGGCCCGGGCCACCTCGACGTACAGCCCGTCCTGCAAGGCGTAGGCCAGGAGCGTGTGGCCAACCGGGTTCAGCACCCAGTAGTGAGGTACGCCGAAGCCGGCATAGCCGGCGAACTTGCGGACCAGGTCGTGATCGGGGTTCGACGGCGAGAGCACCTCGATGGCCAGCACCGGCGGCACGTCCAGGGGGCGGCGCTCCACCACCACCTCGTCCCACACCGAGTAGTCGGGCTCGTAGGTGGTGCGCTCGTCGGGCTGGTAGTCGAACGGCGCCGGCAGTCCGATCAAACCCTCGGGGATGAAGGGGTCGAGGACGACGGCCAGGCGGTTGATGGCTCGCTGGTGGGGATACCCGGGCGACGGCAAGACGTACAGGACTCCCTCGTGCAGCTCACGCAGGAATGGCACATCGAGGGCGTCGAGGTCAGCGTTGGTCAGGAGCGACGAAGCCAAGGTCTCCACGGGCGGAGGCTACCAGCGGCTGACACCTTCTGTGGCTCGTTGATGTCTCTCTTCCCGAGCGTTGCCACGGGACCGGCGCTACCAGCCGGTGAGGGTTGCGGTGTCAACCGGGCCGACGAGGGCCAGGGTGCGGGGGCGGGTCAGGATCCGCTCGGCCACCGCGGCCACGTCTCGCCGGGTGACCGCCCGGAGGCGGGCTACCACCTGGTCGTAGGTGCGGACGGCGCCGTGGACCAGCATCGAGTGGCCGATGCGGGACATGCGCGAGCCCGAGTCCTCGAGCGACAGGGCCATCTCGCCGACGAGGTGGCCGACCGCCACCTGAAGCTCGCGCTCGGTGATCCCGCCGGCGGCCATGGCGTCGAGCTCGCCCGTCACCAGACCGAGGACCTCCTCGAGGTGGCCGGGGGCGGTGCCGGCGTACACGCCCAGCGTGCCGGTCTCCTGGTACTGGCTGCGGAAGGAGTAGACGCTGTAGGCCAGGCCCCGCTCCTCACGGACCTGCTGCCACAGGCGGCTCGACAGCCCGCCGCCCAGGGCGTGCTCCAGGACGGCGAGAGCGTGGCGGTCGTCGTCGTCAAGCGCCGCCCCGCGCCCGCCGACTACAAGGTGGACCTGCTCGGTGTCGTCCTCCTCGACCACGAGCCGCTCCTGGGTGTCGTCGGGCGCCTGGCGCGCCGGCGCGGCGCCGCCCTGGCAGCCGGCAAAGCGGTCAGCGATGGCAGCAACCATCTCGTCGTGGTCGAGGAGACCGGCGGCGGCGACCACCATGTTCGCCGGGCGGTAGTGCTCACCGAAGAACCGCCTCACCTCATCGGCCGAGGTCCGGATGACGCTGTCGTTCGATCCCAGCGGATCACGGCCGAGCGGGTGCCCCGAGAACAGGGCCTCGGCCCACAGCTCGTGGACGACATCGCCGGGATCGTCGTCGTGCTGCAGGATCTCCTCCAGGATCACCTGACGCTCCACCTCGACATCGGCGGGTGCGAGCAGCGGGTGGAGAACCGTGTCGCACAGCAGATCGATGCCGAGCTGGGCGTCGTCGCCCAGGAGCCGGACGTAGAACGTCGTCGACTCCCGGGCCGTGCAGGCGTTCATGTCGCCGCCGGCGGCATCGACCGCCTCTGAGATTTCCCGCCCGCTGCGCGTCTCGGTGCCCTTGAAGAGCAGATGCTCAAGGAAGTGCGAGGCGCCCGCTATGAGGTCGGGCTCGTCGCGGCTCCCGGTACCCACATCGACGCCCAAGCTGAGAGACCGGACCTCGGGCATCCGCTCGGTGACGATCCTCAGCCCGTTGTCGAGCTGGGTGGAGCGGATGCCCGATCCGGGCTCAGGAACGCCCGCCGCCTCGCCCGCCACGGCCACCGCCACCGCCGCCACCGCCGCGGCTGCGGTTGCGACGGGGACCGTCGCCTCGGCCGGCACCGGCATCGGCCGGCTCCTCGGCCGGCCCCAGGTTCCCGAACTCGCCGGCCACCTCGGCCTCGAACTCGGACTCGAACGCCACGGTCTTGGGTCCGGCGGCGCCGCCGCCGCTGCGCTCCTCGGCCGTGGCGAACAGGCCCTGGCGTTCGCCGCCGGCCGGGGCCGCCGCCCGCTCGGGCCGGGGGGCCCGCTCCCGCCTGGGAGCGGCGGAGCCACCGCCACCGGCGCCGCCGCTGCTGGTGCCGACGCTCTCGGGGATGTCGAGCGGGGTGTTCAGCGACAGCGAGACCTTGCCGTTGGGGTCTATGTCGTCGACCCGCACGTCGACGGCGCCGCCCAGCTCAAGCACGTCCTCGACCCGCTCGATGCGCTTGCCGCCACCCATCTTGGAGATGTGGAGCAGCCCGTCACGACCGGGCAGGATGTTGATGAAGGCGCCGAACTTGGTGATGTTCACCACTCGGCCCGGGTAGACGTCGCCGACCTCGGCCCGCGGCGGGTCGAGGATCTGCTCGATGCGCTGGCGGGCCTCGGTAACGGCCACGCCGTCCTTCGAGCCGATGGTGACCGTGCCGACCACGCCGTCGTCGTCGACGTTCACGTCGGCGCCGGTCTCCTGCTGGATCAGGTTGATGACCTTGCCCTTGGGCCCGATCACCTCGCCGATCTTGTCCATCGGGATCTCGAAGCTGACGATCTTCGGGGCCGTCTCGTTGACCTCGGCTCGCGGCTCGGAGATGGCGTTGGCCATCACGCCGAGGATCGACAGGCGGGCCTCGCGGGCCTGGCCCAGGGCGGCGGCCAGGACGTCGGCCGGCAGGCCGTCGATCTTGGTGTCGAGCTGCAGGGCGGTGACGAATTCCGACGTGCCGGCCACCTTGAAGTCCATGTCGCCAAAGGCGTCCTCGGCTCCGAGGATGTCGGTGAGGGTGACGAACACCTCCCCCTCGTTGATCAGGCCCATGGCGATGCCGGCCACCGGCGCCTTGAGGGGCACACCGGCGTCCATCAGCGACAGCGTCGAGGCGCACACCGAGCCCATCGAGGTCGAGCCATTCGAGGAGAGCACCTCGGACACCAGCCGCAGGGCGTAGGGGAACTCGTCGATGCTCGGCACCACGGGCAGCAGGGCCCGCTCGGCCAGCAGGCCGTGGCCTATCTCGCGGCGCTTGGCCGAGCCGACCCGGCCCGTCTCGCCGTTGGCCGACGGCGGCATGTTGTAGTGGTGCATGTAGCGCTTCTTGTCCTCGATGCCGAGCGTGTCGAGCATCTGGTCCATCCTCGGCATGCCGAGGGTCAGGACGTTCAGCACCTGGGTCTCGCCCCGTTGGAACAGGCCCGAGCCGTGGGCCGTCGGGATGATGCCGACCTCGGCCGACACGGGACGGATGTCTGCCAGGCCCCGGCCGTCGATGCGCACGCCGTCGGCGATGATCCGCTTGCGGACCAGCTTCTTGGTGAGGCTGCGGACGGCGGCCTTGATCTCCTTCTCGCGACCGGCCAGGTCGGGGTCGGCGGCGGCCAGCTCGGCGGCGATCTCCCGGCCGGCGGCGCTGAGGGCGGCCTCGCGCTCGTTGCGGTTGGCGATGCCCGCCGCCGCAGTTATCCGCTCCACGCCGACCTTGTCGACGGCGGCGACTACATCGTCGCCGTAGTCGACCACCGGCTCCCACACGAACGGCTTGTGCACGCCGGCGGCCTTCACCAGCTCGCGCTGGAGCTGGATCGACTCACGGATCCAGGTCTTGGACTCCTCGAGCCCGGCGGCGATGGCCTCCTCGGTGACCTTGGGGGCGCCGGCCAGGTAGTAGTCCCAGGCCTTCTCGGTGCCGCCGGCCTCGACCATCATGATGGCGATCTCACCGTTGATCTCGCGGCCCGCCACCACCAGCTCGAAGGTGCACTGGTCACCCTCCTGGTAGGTGACGTGCGGGAGCCACTCGCCGTCCTGGGAGAAGCCGATGCGCACGGCCCCGATGGGGCCCTCGAACGGGATGCCCGAGATCATCAGCGCGGCGCTGGCCGCGTTGATGGCCAGCACGTCGTGCGGGTTCTCCTGGTCGGCGCCGATGACGGTGACCACGACCTGGGTCTCGCCCCGGTAGCCCTTGGCGAAGGACGGGCGCAGGGGCCGGTCGATCAGCCGGCAGGTGAGGACGGCGGCGTCGCTCGGACGGCCCTCCCGGCGGAAGAACGAGCCGGGGATCTTCCCGGCCGCGTACATGCGCTCCTCGACGTCGACCGTCAAGGGGAAGAAGTCGATGCCCTCGCGGGGCGCCGAGGAATTGGCCGTCACGAGGACGGTGGTGCGGCCCAGCTGGGCCACGACGGCGCCCTGGCTCTGGATGGCCAGCTTGCCCGTCTCGAACGAAAGGGACTGGTCGGTGCCGCTGATGGGCGCGGACACGCGGGTGGGGTCTGCCATGTGCAGTTCTCCTCTTGTTGTCAGAGGAGGGCGGGGCCGGTCTGCGTCGGTTCCCAGTTGTCAACCACCTGCGCAGGTGGCTCGCAACCGGCAACCGGCGGGCTTTGCCGACGG
>JBBSHM010000094.1:0-9557 GCA_038253125.1 Acidimicrobiales bacterium | reverse complement strand
GAGGGCCCTGCTCGCCGCCTTCTTCGCCGGTGTACGCTTGCGGCGGTAGAACCGAGGAGGGGTGCGAGAGCGGCCGAATCGGACGGTCTCGAACACCGTTGTGGCGCAAGTCACCGTGGGTTCAAATCCCACCCCCTCCGCTCGACCAGCCCCTCCGCTCGACCAGCCCCGTCAGGCCGGTGAGGTCTCCTCCCTGGTGGGGGCCGATCGGCGTGGGCCCTCTCAGAGGTCTCGCCAACGCAGCGCTGGTACAAAGATCGTCAGGTGCTTCGGGTTCGTCGTCACCACGACGGTCTCGGGGTCGCCTGTCATCAACCCGAGGGCCTGAGCCGCGAGGATGACGTCGCCATCCAAGGCGGCGTCATGTGCGGTGGGCACACCGCGGTTGCGCGCTTCGGCCCACAGCGCGGCCGCCCGGCGGAAGTGCGACGTCCGCAGCGGGTCATAGGTGAAGCCGTGGCGAGCTCGTCCAGCCGCCTGATCCCGTTCGGCTTGCCACCCGGATGAGCTCGCGGCGCACTTCATAGTCGGCGATCTCGGGCCCACGATGGTCGCGCCCTCATCAAGGGTATGGAGCGCCCATTCGCGGATGTCTCTCGGTTCGGCGGCCGGGCCGGGGTTGCTGAGGAGGCCGAGGGGCCCGCTGTCGAGCACGAGGAGCACCTTCGCTAGAAAGGCCGACCCTCGGCCCCGCGTGTCTGTGCGAGCGCCACAAGGAGATCGTTTGCCGTCTGGGCCCGTTCACCTTCGTCGCCGATCCGCTCGACAGCTTCAAGCGCGGCCCGAGCCCGGTCCCCAGCAGCCATCGACGGCGTGGCCAGATGCGTCGGCTGGTAGTGCTCGGCCCGCTTGAACTGCGCGGCGCCCCGAACCGGCCCCTTCCGACCGGTCCTCGACCACCCGAGGGACTCCATGGCGAGGCGCACGGCCACGCCGACAGCCTGGCGGAAGCGTGCGCCGGCGGGGGCAGCCAGAGACGCAGCGATGGCCTCGTCGGCTTCGACGACCTTCACGATCCCGGCAAGTGCCGGGCGCCCGTACCTCTCGGCTGCCAGCAGCTCGGTCTGCTGCTCCGGGTCACTCAGGATCTCCAGGACGCGAGCAAAGCCCTCAGGCTGGCCCTGGACGACGTCGCGATACCTGGCGGCGTGAGAGTCGGCGAGGAAGACCTCAATCGTGATGCTGGTGATCGGGGCGGTGGCGGGAGCGATACCTGCTGATTTAGACAGTCTCGATATGGGGGTCAAGGTCGGGGCCAGCCGCTCGGGCCATGGGCCTGCTCGAGCCAGCGGCGGAGGCCGGCGGCGTTGCTGTGGACGCCGTTTAGGGTGGCCAGCTTCTCACGGTGCTCCTCGGCCACGTCGTCGAGGTCCGAGGCGAAGGCCAGCTCCAGGGCGCCAGCCACGTCGTCTCCTCGGCACCACGCCCACTCGGCCACCTCGGCCCAGCGGCGCAGCACCCCCTCGGCCTCGTCCAGCACGGCGGCAGGATCGGGCACCAGGCCGTAGTGGGCCAGGCACAGGGCCTCCGGTCGCCGGTCGGCGAACCGCTGGAGGGAGGCCAGCGCCTGGTCGAGGTCGAAGTCCGGCGGCGGCGTGGCCGGGCGCAGAACGCCGCCGTCCGGCAGGCGCACACCCACGGCGTCACCGGTGAAGAGCAGCCCGCTGGCCCCATCCCCCTCGTCGTGGACGGCCAGGTGGTGCTTGGCGTGACCGGGGGAGTCGACGCAGACCAGGCGCCGCCCCGGTCCCACCTCGATGGCGTCGCCGTCCTCCAGCACGTGCACCCGGTCGGCGGGGGTCGGGTCCAGCCGGCCGTACAGCGAGTCGAGCAGGTCGCCGTAGACCTGGGCGGCGCTGGCCACCAGCCGGCTCGGGTCGACCAGGTGGCGGGCCCCCTTGGCGTGAACGTGGACCGTGGCCCGGGGGAAGGCGCGGGCCACGTCGCCGACGCCGCCGGCGTGGTCCAGGTGGATGTGGGTGACCACGACATGGGCCAGATCCAAGGGCCCGATCCCGAGGTCGTCCAGGGCGCTCAGGAGGGCCGGCACCGACGACTGGCTGCCGGTCTCCACCAGCACCGGCTCAGGCCCGGTCATCAGGTAACCGGCCGTCATGTGCTCCCAGCCGCCGAGGAGCGTGTCGATCTCGACGACGCCCGGGGCCAGCACGGTGGGCGGATGTCCCATGAGCGCGACGCTAGAGGCGTGTCCGACCAACTGCCTGACCCCTGCTCGATCTGCGGCTTCGACGGACGGGGCCTGCGGCCACCCGACATCCTGGCCACCCTGCGCTCGCTCGGCCGGCGCTGGACCGGCGCCCTGTCCGGCGACGTCCCCGATGCGGCCCGGGGCCACGCCGAGGCGGCGCTCGACGGGCTGCTGGCGGCCGACCGCCCGCTGCGGGCCGACGTGGGTCGGTCCGGCAGCCGGCCCGAGGCGACGGCCGCCGGCATCGGTGCCACCGCCGATGCCCTGGCCGACGCCCTGGAGGGCCCTGACGAGCCGTTCCAGCGCCCCGGGGTCGAGGAGGCGGCCCTGGCGGCGGCCCACGCCGGCATCCACCACCTGCGCCTGGCCGAGAAGGGGCGCTAGAGAGGGCGAGGTGTCCAAGCCCCGTTGAACCGGTTCAGGCCTCGACGGCGGGGCCGCGGACGAGGCTGAGCGGGATGGTGCCCGACCAGGCCGGCCAGTCGGCGTCGGCCTCGTCGTCGATCGGAGGGCCGGTGCGCACCTTGGCCGAGGCCTCGGAGAGCTCAAGGGCGACGACGCGGGTCGAGCGCAGCTCTGACGGATTCGGCGGCCTGGCCTCAGCCGCCCGACCCGGCGCCACCCGGTCGACGATGGCGCCCAGGGCCATGCGCTGCTCGGCTTCGTCGGTCAACGGCCGGGCCGCCCCGAACACCACGACAGCCCGGTAGTTCATCGAGTGGTGGAACGCCGACTTGGCGAGCACCAGCCCATCGAGCAGAGTGACGGTGGCGCAAACGGTATGACCCTCGGCGGAACGCAGCATGGCGTTGCCGGCCGCGCCATGGAGGTACAACGTGCGGTCCACCCGGGCGTAGGCCATGGGCAGCACCAAGGGCCCACGCTCGGTGACAACCCCGACATGGGCCACCAATGCCTCGTCCAGGATGGCGTGCACGGTGGCTTCGTCGTAGCGGCCCCGCTCGGGGTGGCGGCGCAGCCTGCTGCGCGACGGGAGCTGAGGTTCGGAGGTCACATGGCCAGCCTTGTGGAAGGGGCGTGTCGGGTCCAGCGGGTTGGGGGAGGTTGTCAGGGTGGAGCACCCGTCCACCGACACCCAGCCGCTGCCGGTCGTGGAGAGCGCCGCCCCGTCCGTGGCCCCGCCCACCGTCGCCCTGCCGGTCGACGCCGCGCCCCTCGATCCGGCTCCCGTGGCTCCTCGGAGCGGGCGCGACCTGACGCCGGTGATCCTCGGATTCCTCGCTCTCGCCGCCGTGGTGGCCATCGCCCTGTCACTGGTGGCGCTGGCCCGGCGGGACCAGCCACCGGCCCGGCTCGACCCGGCCGGCACAGGGTCTTCGCCCACGAGCGCGCCGCCGGGGCCGGCCGGGCCAGATTCGACCACGGCGCCGGTCGTCACCTCGGGCCCAGGCGGGGCGCCCTCAACGTCGGCCTCCACGGCCACGACATCGGTCGGCTCGACGGAGCGCGGCAAGGGCCGGGGCGCCAAGCAGAAGGGCTGAAGCCTCGGGCCGCCCGAATCGAGACGGTTCAGCCCGGGCGGCCAGGGTGTTGCCAGCCGTCGGTTTGGGGCAGGCTGCAGGGCGTGGACCCCCGACCCCCGCATGATCTGTCCATCGACGAGACGGTGGCCATGCCGGCGGTGCCCCCTCCGCCGCCCGACCTGCCGCCGCCGCCTCCACGGCGGCCGCCCGGGCGGCCCGAGCCGCCACGCAACAGCTGGGCGCTGGTCGTCGGGATCGTCGGGGCCGTGGCCCTGATCGTGGTGATCCTGCTGGCCGTGGCCAAGCTCCGCGACAACGGCACGGGCAACGTCACACCCTCGACCACCACCCCGACCACCTTGGCGACCAGCACCACCACCCTTCGCACCACCGCCTCGACCGCCCGGGTCACCGTCGCCACCACGGCCCGGCCGACCACCACCACCACACGGGCCACCACCACGTCGTCCTCGTCCACCAGCTCGAGCACGACCAGCACAGTGGCGCCGTGATGGGGAGCGCCTAAGCCAGCGCCACCAGCTCAAGGTGGTCGTCGGTCCAGTAGTCGAGGGTGGCGTCGGGGAGCAGCAGCACCTTCTGGGGGGCCAGCGCCCGGACGAAGTCGGTGTCGTGGCTCACCAGCACCATCGACCCCTTCCAACCGGCCAGGGCGTTGCCGATGGCCTCTCGGCTCGGGGGGTCGAGGTTGTTGGTGGGCTCGTCCAGCAGCAGCAGGTTGTGGCCCCCGGCCACCAGGGTGGACAGCGCCACCTTGGTCTTCTCCCCGCCTGACAGCGTGCCGGCGTCCTGGAAGGCCATGTCACCCCGGATGCCGAACATGCCGAGCAGGGCCCGTGCCTCGGTGGCCTTCAGGCCCGGAGCCTTCTCCAGCACGTGCGACACCACCGACTGGCCGGCCTGGATCCCCTCGTGCTCCTGGGCGAAGTAACCGGAGCTGACGCCGTGGCCCATGGTGAACCCACCGCCCTCGGCGTTGGCGAGCCCGGTGAGGATGCGCAGCAGCGTCGTCTTGCCGGCGCCGTTCAGGCCCATCACCAGGATGCGCTCGCCCCGTTCCAGGGCGAAGCTGGCGCCTTCGAAGATGGGCGGCCCGCCGTAGCCCTTGGTCAGGTCGTCGACTTCGAGCACCGTGCGGCCGGCGTGCGGCGGGTCGGGCAGGCGCAGCTGCATGCCCCGGTCGGCCTTGGGCCCGGTGACCCTCGTCGTCTCCAGCCGCTCGACCCGCTTGTCGATCGTCTTGGCCGTGCGCGCCCGCTTGGCCGTCTGGCCCCGCATCGAGTCGGCCAGCTGGGCCAGGCGCTGGATCTCCGCAGCCTGGCGCCCGGCCACCTTGCCCAGCCGCTCCTCGTCGGCCGCCCGCTGGGCCTTGTACTGGCTGTAGGTGCCCTTGTACTCGACCATCGCGCCCTCGTCGAGGTGGAGCACCCGGTCGATCGACTCGTCCAGCAGCTCAAGGTCGTGGCTGATGACGAGAAGGGCGCCCCGGTACTGGCGCAGGTGGTCGAGCAGCCAGGCCTTGGCGTCGAGGTCGAGGTGGTTGGTGGGCTCGTCGAGCAGGAGGATGTCGGCGCCGGCGAAGAGGATGCGGGCCAGCTCGACCCGGCGCCGCTCGCCACCGGACAGGACGGCGACGGGCCGGTCCACCCTGTCGCTGGACAGGCCGAGGCCGGCGCACAGGCGGCGCACCTCGGCCTCGGCGGCGTAACCGTCGGCCTGCTCGAACTCGTCCTGGGCCTGGCCGAAGCGGGCCAGGTTGCGCTCCGAGGGGTCCTCCTCGACCTGGATCCGCAGCTTCTCCAGGCGAGTGCCCATCTCGTCGAGGCCCCGCCCCGACAGGACGTGTGCTAGCGCCGTCACGCCGTTGTCCATCCGGGGCGGCTCCTGGCCCAGGTAGCCGAATCGGCCGACGACCTCGATCTTGCCGGTGAAGGGCGGCCGGTCCCCGGACAGCACCCGGAACAGCGAGGTCTTGCCGGCGCCGTTGCGCCCGACCAGCCCGACCTTGTTGCCGGCGCGCACCTGGAAGGAGGCGTCGGCGAGCGTGAGCCGGCCGCCCACCTCAACGCTCAGATCCTTCACTGCCAGCACGAGGCTCCATTCTGGTCGATCAGCACCGCTGCGGTTTCCGCGCGCGGCGGGCGGGATCAGGCGGCCTCAGCCCGGACAGCCTCAGACCCGGGCGTACTCACTGGGCAGGGGGGTCGACCGGCGCCCACGCCCGAAGAAGATCGAAGCGACGCCAAGGACCACGGCGGCACCCTCGGCGACGATCAGCAGGAGCGTTGTTGAGACGCCGACGATCATGGCGTCCATCGGCTCCAGGCCGCTCGCGCTGAAGGGCCCGTGGAACGTCGGCACCGACGCCACCCGGGACAGGACGAGCGCCCCCAGGAACACGACGTTGACCAGCACGGCCGGGACGGCCGAGGCGGCCTTGGGCAGGAAGGCGAGCAGCCCGGCGATGACGCCGACCACCGCCGAGGCCACGAACAGCTCCCGGATCGGGGTCGAGCGATAACCGTGGTTGGCCCAGATGTCCCAATGAAGAACCCCTGCGGCGATGCTGGCGACGGCAGCCAGGGTGCGGAGCAGGGTGTTCAACGGGCCGGTCATGCTGTGGATTCGTAGCAGAGCCCGTGGTGAGATGGGCTGAGGACTAGATTGGTCAGCGCCACGTCGGCCCACCCGCCCTCAGGCCGGGAGACGAGCTCGGGGGCCACGTCGGCCAGCGGGGCCAGCACGAAGCCTCTCTCCCACAGCCTGGGGTGCGGGACGGTGAGTTCAGGGGTGTCCACAAGTTCGTCGCCGACCAGCAGCACGTCGACGTCGAGCGACCGGGGACCCCAGCGCTCGTGGCGCGCCCGGCCGGCCGCCGCCTCGAGCTCGTGAGCCACCGACAGCAGCTCGGCCGCCGTCAGCCGGGTGTCCAGCGCCACCACGGCGTTCAGGTAGGGGCCCTGCTGCGGGCCGCCCACCGGAGCCGTCTCGTACACCCGGGAGACGCGTGCCACCTCCGCCTCGGCGACGGCGGTCAGGCCGCGCATGGCGCCGCGCAGGAACCCCAGGCGGTCGCCGAGGTTGGAGCCCAGGCCGAGGTGGGCGCGGTGGCGGCCGGCGCTCGGGGCGGCGCCGCCCGAGGTCACTTCAACGAGGCGGCCGGGTTCGCGGCCGGGGGAGCGGCGGCGCCGACGTCGGCGGTCCGCCGGAGCGTGACCCCGACCGACGCCACCTGGACCGGGACGGGCGGGCGCAGCTTGCGCACCGACACCTCGACCGACTGGACCCCGTCCAGGCTGATGCACACCCGGGCGATTCGATCGGCGAGCCGCTCTAAGAGCCGGTAGGACTCAAGCTCCACTGTGCGGGCCACCGCCTCGGTCAATGGTCCGTAGTCGACGGTGTCCTCGAGGCGGTCACTGGCGGCGGCGGCGTCAAGGTCGGTCTCGAGGCGAAGGTCGACCTCGAACGGCTGCGCCCGGCTCTGCTCCTCGGGCAGGACACCGTGGCATCCGAATGCCCGGATCCCGAGAACCTCAATGGTGCCCACGGGTCCGAACCGTAGGCCAGTCTGTCATCAGGCCCATCAGCAGCCCGCCGACAGCAGGCCTCGTCAGCCAGTGCCCCGTGGTTGGTCTCGTCAGTACTGGCCGGCGGGAGCCGGGCCCCCTGAGCCATGGCAGCCGCCGACGTGGCCCCCGCCGACGTGGCCCCCGCCGCCGACGGTGTCGGCGCTGGCCGACCCCGGGATGAAGGCGAGGAGCACCACAACGGCACCGGCGAGCAGCAGACGCGTGCGCTTGGTCATGTCGACACCCTAGGTCCCACGATGGGGTGATGCTCGTCGATGCCGCCATGACCGCCGCGGTGGTGCTGGCCGTCACCTTCGCCTGGGCCGGGGCGGCGAAGCTCGGACGGCCAGCCGCCACGGCCGAGGGCTTCGCCGACCTGGGCCTGCGCCGGCCACGGGTCCTGGCGCGGGCCGTTCCCGTCGTCGAGCTGATCCTCGCCGTCGCCCTGTTGAGCGTCCCCGGGCTCGGCGGAATCGTGGCGCTCGGGCTGCTCGCCGGCTTCACCTTCGTCCTGGCCCGGGCTCTCCGTCAAGGAGTACCGGTTCGCTGCGCCTGCTTCGGCCGAGCTGGCGCTGCTCCGCTGTCGGCGGTCGACCTCGTGCGCAACGGGCTGCTGGGGTCGCTGGCTGGCCTGGCGGCGGCGGCTGGCCTGGAGCCTCACCGGCCGAGTCTGGGTGCGGCCGCCGTTGTGTTGGTGGCGGTGATCCTCGGTGCCGTTCTGCTGTTCGTGCTCCGCCGACGAGCCTCCCGGGGCGGGTGAGTACTGCGTCCCAGTGCTCCGGCGCCGACCCTTCGCCAGCCCGCGGTCAGAGACGCCGGGCCGATTAAGGGCGGGTCCGGCGTCGGTGACGCCAGAGGAGCGAAGCCACCTCGGTCAACGCCGCGAAGCCCAGGCCGACCAGTACCAGGATGGCGAACAGCGGGGCATCGACCCCGCCCCACAGCAGGTTGATCCGGGTCCTTCGGGTGTTCTGGGCCAGGACGGTGACCACGACCAGGCTCAGGACCAGGAGGGTGATGGTCCACTTGGTGACACCCGTGCCCCGGTTTCGGGGAGGGCCGCCTTCTCTCAGCTCGTTGCGAGCCTGCTCGCGCCGCAGCGCCGGGTCGTCGGATGTGCCATGGCCGGATTGACCGAGGGTGCGAGCCATCGTCTCGACCTCTACCCGGGGCGGTGTCCTCGCATGCCGCCAAGATCGACGAGGATGGCGCCCATGGACGACTTCGTTGCAGACATCACCGAGCTGCGCCGCCGGGCGCGCGAGCACATCGAGCAGGGCCCGATCACCTCGGCCTACGGCGCCGACCGGGAACGGGTGATCGCCGTTCTCAACGACGCGCTGGCCACAGAGCTCGTCTGCGTGCTGCGCTACAAGCGGCACTATTTCACTGCCACTGGCCTCGACGCCGGCCCGGCGACGGCCGAGTTCCTCCAGCACGCCACCGAGGAGCAGCAGCACGCCGACATGATCGCGGCGCGCATAACCCAGCTGCAGGGGGAGCCCAACTTCGATCCCGAGGGCATGACCGGGCGCAGCCACAGCCAGTACGACGGCTCCCTCGGCCTGCGCGACATGATCGTCGAGGACCTGGTGGCCGAGCGCGTCGCCATCGCCTCATACAGCGACGTCATCCGCTGGCTGGGCGACGAGGACACCACCACCCGCCGGATGCTGGAGACGATCCTCGCCGTCGAGGAGGAGCACGCCGACGACCTACTCGGCCTCCTCGAACGCCTCCCCTGAGCTTCACCTCGCCGCCGAACCAGCGCGCTCTGCAACCGGGTCGGGGACCCAGACTGACCCTGATGAGCAGTCGAGAAGATCCGCTGCCCGGCGGCCGGTGCCGTCTCGAGGGTCCTGTCGGGCGGCGTGAGCGAGGACCCACGAGATTCAGCCCAGGAGGTACCGGAGGGTTCTTGCCGCTCGGATGAGGTCGGGGAGAAGGTCCGGATGAGCTACTAGTGCGAACTTCGATCCGCAAGCATCGTCCATACCAAGACCAGCGGCCGACAACACGCGTCAGTTCCCATTCGTGGACCATTCTGGCGCGCGTGTGGTCCTGGGACGGGGAGTGCGCGGGCGGTGGTTGTCGCTAGGCGAAGCTCTGCTTGGGGCTTTTACGCCGGATCTGTAGGTTCCGCACCGACTTGGCCAATCCAGCCCAGGCGCCTGCCTCCGGCTCGCCCCGGTTCTGGCGAACAGGGACCAGGGGCTGACGTCACCCTTGAGCGTCGGGGTGTTCATGCCTCCGGAGCTGTTCAAGCTCGCGTTC
>JBBSHM010000093.1:0-9620 GCA_038253125.1 Acidimicrobiales bacterium | reverse complement strand
GGCGGGCCCGGGGGAGGAGCGCATCCTCACCGGGCCCAACGCCATCAGCGCCGTGCGGCTGGCCTGCGTGCCCGCCTTCGCCTACCTGTTGCTCGGGGCCGAGCGGCGGCGCGACGCAGCGATCCTGCTGGCTGCGCTGGGGGCCACTGACTGGGTGGACGGCTACATCGCCCGGCGCTGGCACCAGGTGTCGACCCTGGGCAAGGTGCTGGACCCGGTGGCCGACCGGGTCGTGCTGCTCGTCGGGGTGGTGGCCATCCTGATCGATGGCGCCGCGCCCCTGTGGGTCGGCGTGGCCACCCTGGGCCGTGAGGCGCTCATCAGCGTTGGCACCCTGGTCGTCGCCGCCCTCGGCAGCCGGCGCCGCCTGGACGTCACCTGGCTGGGCAAGGCCGGCACGTTGCTCACCTACTTCGCCTACCCCCTGTTCCTGGCCAGCCACGCCATGCTCGGGAGCCCCGGGGTGTGGCGGGGGCTGGCGTGGACCTGCGTGCTGCCGGGTGTGCTCTTGTCGTGGTGGTCGTTGGGTACCTACGTCCCGGCGGCGCGTGATGCGCTGCGCCAACCGAGGAGGACAGTCGAGTGAAGGCCGTGATCATGGCGGGCGGCGAGGGCACCCGGCTTCGGCCGCTCACTTCGAACCAGCCCAAGCCGATGCTGCCGCTCGGCAACCGGCCGATGATGGAGCACATCGTGCGCCTGCTGAAGGAGCACGGCTTCGACGAGATCGTCGTCACCGTGGCCTTCCTGCCCAACAGCATCCGCAACTACTTCGGCGACGGCTCCGACTTCGGGGTGCGCATGGTGTACGCCACCGAGGAGACCCCGCTCGGAACCGCCGGCAGCGTCCGCAACGCCATGGACGAGCTCAGCGACGATCGGTTCCTCGTCATCTCGGGAGACGTCCTGACCGACATCGACCTCGGCGCCATCGTCCGCTTCCACGAGGAGCGGGGGGCGCTCGCCACCATCGGCCTCAAGTCGATGGAGAACCCGCTCGAGTTCGGCATCGTGATCACCCGCGACGACGGCCACATAGACCGCTTCCTGGAGAAGCCGGGCTGGGGCCAGGTCTTCTCCGACACGATCAACACGGGCATCTACGTGATGGAGCCCGAGATCTTTGACTTCGTCGAGGCCGACCGGTCGGTCGACTGGTCGGGCGAGGTGTTCCCCGCCCTGCTCGAGGCCGGCAAGCCCATCTTCGGAGCGGTGTGCGAGGGCTACTGGGAGGACGTCGGCACGCTCGAGGCCTACCGCTCGGCCCATGAGGACGTGCTGGACCGCAAGGTCGAGGTCGAGATCGACGGCTTCCGCCTGGCTGAGGGCGTGGTGCTGGGGGAGGGGGCCGAGGTCCACCCCGATGCCCAGCTGACGGGCCCGTGCGTGGTGGGCGCCTACAGCCGGGTCGAGGCCGGCGCCAAGATCCGGTCCTACACCGTCCTCGGCAGCAACGTCCGGGTGGGCCAGGACGCCGAGATCGAGCGGTCCGTGGTGCATGACAACACCTACCTGGGCACCGCTGTGCGCCTCCGGGGCTGTGTCGTCGGGCGGAACTCCGACCTGCGCCGAGGGGTCCGGCTGGAGGAGGGGGTGACGCTCGGCGACTCTTGCTTCGTCGGCGACCACGCCGTGATCAACCCGGGCGTCAAGGTGTTCCCGTTCAAGACCGTCGAGGCCGGCGCCGTCGTCAACAGCTCGATCGTGTGGGAGTCGAAGGGGGCCCGCTCGCTCTTCGGGCGCAGCGGCATCACCGGTCTGGCCAACGTCGACATCAGCCCCGAACTGGCCGTGAAGGTGGCCATGGCCTACGGGACCACGCTCAAGAAGGGCGACCGCGTCACGGTCAGCCGTGACACCAGCCGGGCCGCCCGGGTGCTGAAGCGGGCTGTGATGGTCGGCCTCAACGCCGCCGGCGTCGACGTCGATGACCTCGAGGCGACCACCATCCCGGCCACCAGGCTGCAGGTGCGGTCCGAGCGGACGCGGGGCGGGATCACCGTGCGCCTCGACGCCAACGACTCCGAGCAGGTGTCGATCCGGTTCTTCGCCGACGACGGCACCGACCTGCCCGAGGAGGCCCAGCGCAAGGTCGAGCGCCTCTTCCAGCGCGAGGAGCTGCGTCGGGCGGTGGCCGCCGAGATCGGCGACATCGGCTTTCCCGCTCGGGCCATCGAGTACTACACAGCCGGACTCCTGAAGGCGGTCGACATATCAGCCATCCGGGCTGCGGGCCCGAAGGTGGTGCTCGACTACTCCTACGGTACGGCCAGCTTCATCATGCCGAACGTGCTGGCCAAGCTGGGCGCCGACGTTCTCGCCGTGAACCCCTTCGGCTCCACCAGGCGGGCCATCGGCTTCAACCCCGGGGAGCACGCCGCCCAGCTGGCCGAGCTGGTCCGCACCGCCGGAGCCACCCTGGGCGGACTGCTCGACCCCGACGGGGAGCGGCTGATCCTGGCCGACGACTCAGGCCACGTCCTGACCGGCACCGAGGCCGCCCTCGCCTTTGTCTCGCTCGTCGCCCAGGTCCACGAGCACGCCCGGATCGCCCTGCCGGTCAACATGACGATGCACGCCGAGCGGCTGGCCGCCGACGCTGGCGCCGAGGTGGTGTGGACCAAGCTGTCCATCCCGGCGCTGATGGCCTCGGCGGGCGAGGAGGGCGTGGTGCTGGCCGCCGACGGGGCCGGCGGTTTCATGGTGCCGGCCTTCCTGCCGGCCTTTGACGCCGCCGCCGCACTGGCCCACCTCCTCGGGCTGCTCGCCGTGACCGGGCAGAAGCTCTCGAAGGTCGTGGAGGCGCTGCCACAGGCCCATGTGGTGCGTGAGGAGGTGGTGACCCCCTGGGAGAAGAAGGGGACGGTGATGCGCACCCTCGTCGAGCGCACCAGCGACCGCCAGCAGGTGCTGGTGGACGGCGTGAAGGTGCTGCACGACGACGGCTGGGCCCTGGTGCTGCCCGATCCCGAGGAACCCGTCACCCACGTCTGGGCCGAAGGCGCCAGCCACTCAGCGGCCCGCTCACTGGCCCAGGAGTACTGCCGGCGGATCCGATCGCTGCTCCGTTGAGCCGGCCCGTCCCGCCCTTCGCTTAGGTTCGCCGACCGTGAACGTGCCCGAGGAGCTCAGCTACACGTCCGACCACGAGTGGGCCCGCCTGGAGAGCGGCGGCCGGATCCGCATCGGGATCACCGACTACGCCCAGGAGGCGCTGGGCGACGTGGTGTTCGTGCAGCTGCCCGAGGTCGGCGCCTCCTATCAGCTGAACCAGACCTTCTCCGAGGTGGAGTCGACCAAATCGGTGAGCGACGTCTACGCGCCCCTGGCCGGCACGGTGGTGGAGGTGAACGCCGATCTGGCCGGGTCGCCGGAGCGGCTGAACCAGGACCCCTACGGCGAGGGGTGGATCTGCATCATGGAACCGGCCGACGAGGGTGCCTTCGCCACCCTGCTCGACGCCGCCGCCTACCGGTCGCTCACCGGGTAGGTGCGAAACATGAACCGCCTGGTCGAGCCTAAGTAGCCTTTCTCCGTCATGCTCTGCGTCAGCTGCGGTCACACCAACCCGCCGGGGTCCCGGTTCTGCTCCGCATGCGGTGCGTCGCTGGACGCGCCGAGAGCTACGCCGGAGGACACCAAGCTCATCCCGGTCACTTCCCCCGACACCTCGGACGACGTGCTGGCCGTGCCCGGTGGAGAGGTGCCGGCCGGCCTGGGGGTCCTGGTCGTGAAGCGGGGCCCCAACGCCGGGTCCCGCTACGTGCTGGAAGGCAGCGCCGTGACCGCCGGCCGTTCGCCTGACAGCGACATCTTCCTCGACGACGTCACCGTCTCGCGTCGCCACGCCAGCTTCGTCCCGTCGGGGCCCTCCTATGAGGTCCGTGACGTCGGCTCCCTGAACGGCACCTACCTGAACCGCGAGCGCATCGAGGCGGCCCCGCTGTCGAACGGCGACGAAGTGCAGATCGGCAAGTTCCGCCTCGTGTTCCTGACCGGTTCGTCGAGCTAGGCCGCCGCTGTATGCCCGAGCGTGCCTACCTGTCCATCGGCGAGGTGCTCGCCCTGTTGAAGGACGAGTTCTCCGACGTCACGATCTCCAAGATCCGCTTCCTGGAGAGCCAGGGCCTCATCGACCCTGAACGGACGCCGTCGGGCTACCGCAAGTTCTACGAGCCCGACGTGGAGCGGCTGCGTTGGATCCTGCGCCAGCAGAAGGAGCACTACCTGCCGCTGCGGGTCATCAAGGGCAAGCTGTCCGAGGCGCCCACGGCTGAGGAGGCCGTCCTGGAGGCTGTCCTTGAGGCCGCTTCCCCGACACCGGCGCTGTCCGCTGTGCCCGACCCGCCCGAGGAGCCGGTTGACCCTGACCCTGACCCAGCCCCGCCGGACAGGCACGCCCCTGATCCTCAGCCTGAGGGTGCGACTGCGGCCGTTGCCGACGAGCCAACAGACGGAGGCCGGCGGTCGGCCCCGCCGTTCCCCGAGAGCCTGCGACGCTCGGCCCGCTCCAGCCCCGCCGCCTTCCTCAGCTCGCCCGAGTCGCCCCGGCACCTCCGCCCGACCGAGCTGAGCCCTGCCGCCCCGCCGCCGACAGCCGGCGCCGAGGAGCCTGAGCCTGAGCTTGACGAGGAGGTCGAGCTGACGGCCGACGAGCTGGCGCAGGTCTCGGGCGTGGCTCCCCAGTCGGTGGCCGACCTCGAACGCTACGGCCTCATCAAAAGTCGGCCCGCCCCTGGCGGCCAGTACTACGACGCCGCCGCGCTTGAAGTGGCCAACCTGGCGGCGGAGTTCGCCCGCTTCGGCGTCGAGGCCCGTCACCTCCGGATGTGGAAGACCGCCGCCGACCGGGAGGCCGACTTCTACGAGCAGGTCGTCACGCCCCTGCGCTCCCAGCGCAGCAACAAGGCGCGGCGCAAGGCCAGCGAGACGGTAGAGGAGCTCGCCGGGCTCGGCGCCCGCCTGCACGCCGCACTGGTGGCCGGCACGATGAAGGGCCGGAGCTGACCGGCGTCGTCGAGCGCCGCGGCACGGTCTAGCGTTGCCGCCCATGGTCGAGATGCGCCTCACGGCGGTCAAGGTCGAGCTGCCGACCAACACCCCGGTGGTGCTGCTCCAGGAGGTGGGCGGCGAACAGCGGACGCTCCCCATCTTCGTCGGGATGCCCGAGGCGACGAGCATGCTGCACGTCCTGCAGGGCCAGGCTTCGCCCCGGCCGCTCACCTACGACCTCTTCGCCACCGTCCTCGACGATGTCGGCGCCCGTCTGGAGCGGGTGGCCATCACCGACCTGCGCGACGGCACCTACTACGCCGAGCTGCACCTGCTCCTCGGCGGCGTCGGCAAGGTCGTGTCCGCCCGGCCGTCCGACGCCATCAACCTGGCGCTGCGGGCGGGCTGCCCCATCGTCTGCGACGACGATCTCCTGGCCAGCGAGGGTGTCGTCTACGACGCCGAGGAGGACTCGGTGCAGGTGGCGTCGGCCGGCGAGCCGCGGGCTGACGCCATGGTCGACGAGCTGAAGGAGTGGCTGGAGCACATCAAGCCCGAGGACTTCGGCTGACCCCAGCCGCCGATGAGGCCCGACGCCCGGGCGCGGTGAGGCTCCGGGTGAGCGTTGACCGGACGGCCGCGCCGGCCTAGCCTCCTTCAGATAAACCTCATCGGCGTAACTACGCACCTGTCGTCCGTGCAGCAAGGCCACTTCCCATGACCAAGACCACCGCCTCCGACCCCGCAGAGGGCTTCGGGGGCAAGCAGGTGCTGGCGATCGTCGGCATCACCTACCGCCAGCTCGACCACTGGGCCCGCACCGGCCTCCTGCGCCCCAGCCTGTGCGACGCCAGGGGCTCGGGCTCCCGACGCCGCTACAGCTACGACGATGTCGTTCAGCTGAAGGTCATCAAGAAGCTGCTGGACGGCGGCCAGTCGCTGCAGGCAGCCCGCAAAGTCGTCGACCGGCTGAGGCTGGAGGGCGAGAGCGTGGCCAGCGCCCAGCTGGTGATCGCCGGCGACTCGGTGGCCCTGGCCCGTGGCGACGACGAGCTGGTCGACCTGCTGCGGGGCGGCCAGGGCGTGCTCTCCCTGGTGCTCGAGGTGTCGGGTGTGAAGGACGAGGTGGACGCGGCCATCGGCTCGCTGCTGCCCCCCGCCGAGGGCGATCCTGCGGGTCCCCCCGAGCCGGCCCACCCGGTGGCCGTCGGCGGCTGAGGCGGCGGCGGCCCTTGACCTCAAGCCCCGTGCGCACCTCGCCCCTTCACGACATCCACGTGGCCCTGGGGGCCAGGATGACGCCCTTCGGCGGGTGGGATATGCCGCTCAGCTACCCAGCCGGCACCATCGCCGAGCACCTGGCCTGCCGCCGGTCAGCTGTGGCCTTCGACGTCAGCCACCTCGGCACCGTCCGGGTCGAGGGGCCCGGCTCGCTCCGCCGTCTGCAGGCGGCGCTGACCAACGACCTGGCCAAGGTGGCCCCGGGCCGGGCCCAGTACACCCACCTGTGCGACGACGACGGCTCGGTCCTGGACGACATCATCGTCTGGTGGCTGACCGACGACCACTTCGACGTGATGCCGAACGCCTCGAACACCGACCGGGTGGTGGCGGCGGTGGGCGGCGTCGACACCACCGGGCAACGGGCCATCCTGGCCGTGCAGGGGCCGGAGGCCCGCCAGCGCCTGGCCTCGGTGAGCCCGCCGGCGGCGGAGGTGAGCCGGTTCCGGGTGGCCTCGGTCGACTGGGAAGGGGTGCCGCTCACGGTGGCCGGCACCGGCTACACCGGCGAGGACGGGTTGGAGCTGTCCGTTCCGGCATCGGCGGCCGGTGCCCTGTGGGACGCCCTGATGGGCTCAGGGGTGACCCCAGCCGGGCTCGGGGCCCGCGACACCCTGCGGCTGGAGGCCGGCCTTCCCCTGCACGGTCACGAGCTCGGCCCGGGAATCACCTGCCTCCAGGCCGGCCTGGGCTGGGTGGTGGGCTGGGACAAGCCGGGCTTCACCGGCAAGGCGGCCCTCGAGGCTGAGCGGGCGGCCAGCCCGTCACGGCTGCTCAGGGGCATCGCCACCGACGGTCGCCGCCCCCCGAGGGCCGGCCAGCACGTCACGGCCGGCGGCCAGGCGGTGGGCACGGTGACCAGCGGCAACTTCAGCCCGGTGCTGGGCCACGGCATCGCCCTGGCCTTCCTGCGACCCGAGGTGCAGGCCGGCGAGCACGTCGTGGTGGCCGCCCGGGGCACTGAGTTGGCGGGACAGGTGGTGTCTCTGCCCTTCATTGGGAAGAGGTGACACATGGCCGCCAAGCGCAGGGATGCAGCCGTCCTCAGAGCCCGTGCCGCGTCGGCCCGGGTCGGCGGCGGGGTCGACCGGGGCCTGACCCGGGCCCAGCCCGTCCTCACCGTGGCGTCGAAGACGCTGGCCGGCGCCGGCCGGCTGGTGGTCGTGGCCTCGGCGGCGGGCGCCGCCGGCGCCGGCCTCATGGTGCTGCTCGGCGTGCGGTCCTTCGGCTGGTCCGGGCTGCTGTTCGGCCTGCTCGGCCTGGCCCCCTGGGCCGGATGGCGGGTGGGGCGGCGGGCCGTGCGGGGCGCCGGGCTGCTCGGAGACCCGCGCCGGGTCCTGGCCGCGGTGAAGGAGTCAGGTCAGGCCGGCGGTGAGTGGCTGGACCACATGGCCGAGCTCGCCGGGGCGGCAAAGCAGCGAAGGGGACGAGGCGTGGCCCGCTCGGCGGTCGGCGCCGGCCGCTCGCTGTGGCGGGCCGTGGGCCCCGACGTGGAGGGTGCGGATGACCTGAGGTCCCTGGCCCTGTGGCCCCGCACCCTGACCATGGCCGCCGCCGGCCTCGTCAGCCCGATCCTGCTCCCGGTCGCCCTGGTCTGGGCGCTGGTGGTGCTAGCCGTCTCCTAGCGAGCCGCGACGCGCGCTCTTCCTCGTCGTCATCCGCCGGTCGGTGGGCAGCTGCAGATGAGGTTGCGGTCGCCAGCGGCGCCGTCGATGCGGCGGACCGGCGGCCAGTACTTGTCGGGGTCGGGGCCGAGCGGGTAGGCGGCCTCCTCACGGGTGTACGCGTGATCCCATGCGGTGGCCGTCACCGCCGCCGCGGTGTGGGGGGCGTTGCGCAGCGGGTTGTCATCTGACGGCCAGTGCCCGTTGCCGACATCGTCGATCTCGGCCCGGATGGCCACCATGGCGTCGCAGAAGCGGTCAAGGTCGGCCAGCGACTCGCTCTCGGTGGGCTCGACCATGAGGGTGCCGGGCACGGGGAAGGACTGGGTGGGAGCGTGGATGCCCATGTCCATCAGCCGCTTGGCCACGTCCTCGGAGGTGACGCCGGTGGCCCTGGTGAGGGGCCGCAGGTCGAGCAGGCACTCATGCGCCACCAGGCCGCCCCGGCCGGTGTAGAGCACCGGGAAGTGGGGGGCCAGGCGGGCGGCCACGTAGTTGGCGTTGAGGATGGCCACCTGGGTGGCCCGGCGCAGCCCGTCGGGGCCCATCAGCCGCATGTAGGCCCACGGGATCGGCAGGATGCCAGCCGAGCCCCACGGGGCGCCCGAGATGACCGGGCCGCCCTTCGGGCCGGCGGCGGTCACCACCGGGTGGCCCGGCAGGAAGGGGGCCAGGTGCCGGCGTACGGCCACCGGTCCCACCCCGGGGCCGCCGCCGCCGTGGGGGATGCAGAACGTCTTGTGCAGGTTGAGGTGGCTGACGTCGGCCCCGAAGCGGCCGGGCCGGGCCAGGCCGACCAGGGCGTTGAGGTTGGCGCCGTCCAGGTACACCTGCCCGCCGGAGTCGTGCACCAGCGAGCACACCTCGCCGATGGCCTCCTCGAACACGCCGTGGGTCGACGGGTAGGTGATCATCAGGGCGGCCAGGCGGTCGCCGGCGTCGGCGGCCTTGTCCCGCAGGTCGGCGAGTGCGACGTTGCCGGCCCCGTCGCAACGCACCACGACGACCTGCATGCCGGCCATCACCGCCGAGGCGGCGTTGGTGCCGTGGGCGGAGCTCGGGATCAGGCACACATCGCGTTCGTCGTGCCCGCGGGCGCGGTGGTAGCCGCGAATGGCGAGCAGGCCCGAGAGCTCACCCTGCGAGCCGGCGTTCGGCTGGATCGAGACCCGGTCGTAGCCGGTGACCTCCGCCAGCCAACCCTCCAGCTGCTCGACGAGCATCCGGTAGCCCTTGGCGTCGTCGGCCGGCACGAACGGGTGCAGATCGGCGAAGCCGGGCAGCGAGATCGGCTCCATCTCGGCGGTGGCGTTGAGCTTCATGGTGCACGAGCCGAGCGGGATCATGCCGCGGTCGAGCGCGTAGTCACGGGCCGACAGCCGGCGCAGGTAGCGCAGCATCTGGGTCTCGCTGTGGTGAGTGTGGAACACCTCGTGCGTGAGGTACGGGGTTGCGCGGCGCAGATTTGTCGGGAGAGCATCGCCTCCGGACCGGCCCTCGAGGTCGGTGGACGACTCGGCGCCGACACCGAAAGCCTTGAGCACGCTGGCCAGGGACCCCTCGTTGGTGGCCTCGGACGTGCTGATGCCCACGTGGTCGGCATCAACCAGGCGCAGGTGCAGTCCGAGCGACCGGGCCGCGGCGACGATGTCGGCGCCCCGGCCCGGCACCCGCACCGTCAGG
>JBBSHM010000092.1:0-9632 GCA_038253125.1 Acidimicrobiales bacterium | reverse complement strand
CGGCCGAGGCCCGGTGCTGCGGGTTGAGCCCGATGAGCTGGTGTGGGCTGCGGAGATCGCCCAGCGCCTCGGGAGGACCCGCCAGGGGGTCCGCCTGCTGATCGAGGGCCAGCGAGGGCATGGGGGGTTCCCAAGGCCGGCGACGGCGGCCACCAGGAACCCCCTGTGGCGGTGGTCGGAGGTCGCCGAGTGGTTCGAGCGGTACGAGGGCCGGCCCTAGCCAACCCGGAGCGCTCGGCGGTGATCGGAGCGATCAACGGCGCGCTCGAGGCCCGCCGGAAGCTTCGCGTGCGGCCCGACCGCGGGCTGACCAAGGCCGTCAAGCAGCTGCTCGCCTCCTAAGCGTGGGCTGTCCCGTTCGGCGCCACTGACCGGGCGGGACCCCCGGGCGGGTCTTGCGCGACGGCCCGCATGCAGCTGCAGCTGGTGATCGCCGGCGGCCGGCGCCGGCCCACCAAGCGGTACACCTACGGCTACGGCCGAGCCGAGGACCTCGCTGGCGTCTTCATCGTGGCCATGATCGCCCTTTCCGCCGCGGTGGCCGGCTTCGAGGCCGTTCGGCGGCTCCTTGATCCGCAGGAGATCCGTAACGTCGGTTGGGTACTCGCCGCCGGCGTCGTCGGCTTCATCGGCAACGAGCTGGGTGGCCGTGTACCGCATCCGGGTGGGCCGCAAAATCGGGTCGTCCGCCCTGGTCGCCGACGGCATCCACGCCCGCACCGACGGGTTCACGTCCCTCGCCGTTTGCGCCGGAGCCCTCGGCGTCCTCGCCGGCTGGCCCCTCGCCGACCCGGTCGTCGGCCTGCTCATCACCGTGGCCATCCTCTTCGTCCTCAAGGGCGCCGCACTCGACATCTACCGGCGACTCATGGACAGCGTCGAACCCGACCTCGTCGACGACGTCCACCACGTCGTCGCCTCGGTGCCCGGCGTGCAAGCCGTCGAGCACGTCCGCGTCCGCTGGCTCGGCCACGAGCTGCGAGCCGAGGTCGAGATCGTCTCCGACGCCGACCTGAGCCTGGCCGACGCCCACGAGATCGCCCAGGACCTGACCCGGGCCGCCGCCGGTTGCAGCACACCACCAACCCGGTGACCGACGCCGGCGCCGAGGTGTCCTGGCTCACCCAGGAAAAGCAAGCGGCCACCAGGTTCGTCGCCGCCGAGGGGTGGCGCCCTGACGAGGTCCACCGGCTCGGTGAACAGCTGGCCGAGCACTGGGCCGGGACCGTCGTGGCCTGCGTGCGGGCCGGGGACCCGTTGGCGTACGGCACCGACCACCTCCGGGCCGCCGCCCACCACCGCCACGCCCAGCTGGCCGCCCTCGACGCCCACCTGCCACCCGACCGGACCGCCGACCTTGACCGTGCCACCCGGCAACTGGCCGACGATCGACCAGCGCCACCAGGCTGCCGAACGACTCACCACCGCCCGGGTCCGCCTGGAAGCCGCCCCCCGCCGCGAGAGGGACGCCGCCGCCGGCGACGTCGACCGCCGGCTCGGTGATCTGCGGGTCCGGACGGCCAGCGAACAAGACCTCAGCGTCAGCGTCGACCGCCTCGCCCGATCACCAGCGGCAGCGAACCGCCGTTCTCGTCGAGCAGCAGCCTGTCCGCGGCGGCGGTTACATCGGTGGCGGGGGGGGTGGCGGTAGCGCCTTCGACTCCGGTGGAGGTGGCGGCGGAGGTGGTGGTTCGAGCGTCGCTCCAGCGGGAGCCGTCGTCTCCACAGCCGTGGCGACCGATGCGCCCCAGATCGTGATCAGCTGGGCGGCTGGTCCGATCGCCAAGCTTCCCAGACCATCACCTTCACCTCGACACCGATACAGGAGGACCGGGAGCGCTGGGAGGACGGCCCGGCGGGGGCGTAGAGTGCCCGCACCCGATGACTGAGGCGCGGGCGCACCAGCGGCGGATCGACTAGGACTGGCCCATGAGCGATCTCGAAGCGTTCGCCGGGCTCGTGTCCCGGGACCACGGGCTCGTCGTGGTCTCGACCTCCCGGGCCGACGGCACGATCCCGGTCGTCAACGCCGGAGCGGCCCTGCGGCAACTGCTGATCTCCCCGGAGGCCGGGTCGAGTGACCGCGAACGCGCCGGGCCACGCTGAGCCGTCGCCCATCGAGGGCTGGGCCGGGGTCGACCTCGCCGCCATCTGGACCGTCTCCCACGTGATCCTGAAGGACCAGGTGAGAGTCGTTGAACGGGCGGTCGTGGCCGGCATCCAGGGCCTTCTCGACCCCGAGCGCCGGATGGCGGCGGGCCGGGAGGCCCACAAGCTGGCGGGGTCGCTCGGCACATTCGGGTTTGCGGACGGGAGCCGCCTAGCCCGCACCCTCGAGCTGGCCCTGGCCGGCGACGAGCCCCTCGATGCCGACCACGCCCTCCGGCTGTCACGGGTGGTCCTCAACCTGCAGTCCGAGCTCGACGGCCCGCTCCCCGCCTCGCCCCGTCCCGCTGCGGGCCTCGCCGGGGGGCCGACGGGCGGTGGCGCGCTGACTCTGCTCGTCGTGGACGGTGACGCCGACCGGGCCCGTCGGGTGGTCGAGGCCGCTGCCGGCCAGCGCGTGCGCGCCGTCGCCGCGGCGACGATCGATGCCGCCCGCGCCCTTGTTGCCGCGGCCGAGCCGGACGTGGTCGTATTGGACGCCGACGTCGACGGTGAGCACGAGGTGACGGCCTTCCTCGCCGAGCTGGCCGCCCGCCGACCGGCGGTGGCCTCCGTGCTGGTCGTCGGCCACGCCAGCATGGCCGAGCGGGTCGGCGCGGCCCGGGTGCGCGTCCGGGCCGTCCTTGAGAGGCCGGTGGCACCCGACGCCGTGGTCGGCGCCGTGCGGCGGCTGGTGGTGCGCAGTGACCGCGCCGCTGTGGTGCTCGCCGTGGACGACGACCTCCTGTTCCTCCTCCTGATCAGTGAGCTGCTCGGTGCGGAGGGACTCATGGTCGAGACCCTGGACGACACCGGGGCGCTGTGGTCGACCCTGCAGCGCGTCGAGCCCGACCTGCTCCTGCTCGACAACGACATGCCCGGCGTCGACGGCGTGTCGCTTTGCCGGGCCATCCGCAGCGACGAGCGCTGGGCCCGGCTTCCCGTCGTGTTCCTCTCCGGCACCACGTCGGCGGAGGCGGTCCGGGCCATGTTCAACGCCGGCGCCGACGATTTCGTGCCGAAGCCGGTCTCGGCCGAGGACCTCGTCACCCGGGTGACGAACCGGATCGAGCGCAGCCGGGCCCAGGCCGAGCGGGCCGACGTCGACCTGGCCACGGGCCTTCCACTTGCCGGTGCGTTCCTCGGCGACGCCGATCGGCTGCTGAGCGTCGCCAGGCGCGACGGCCGTACGGCCGTCCTGGCCGTGGCCGAGCTCGACCCGCCGGGGCCGGCAGAGCTTGCCGCGGTCGGCCGGCTCGTTCGGCTAGCTGCTGAGCCCGAGGACGTGGTCGGCACATGGTCGGGAGGCCGGCTGGCTGCCCTCCTCTACGGGATCACCGGGCCGGAGGGGGCGACGCGGCTGGGATCGGTCCTGCGTGCGGCCCGGGGCGGCTCCGGGCCGACGGGGCCACGCGTCAGCATCGGTGTGGCGGTGTGCCCTGACGACGGCCCCGACGTGCGCGCCCTCGGCGTCGCCGCGGAAACGGCCCTCGGTCGCGCCCGGCAGGTGCCCGGCAACGCAATCGAACTCCACGCCGCCCCCGGCCAGGGCCGAGCCGAGCTCGTCGACGTGCTCCTCGTCGACGACGACGAGGCGCTGGGCACCCTTGTCGTCCACGCCCTATCCAGCCGGGGCATCGGCGTCCGCTGGCTACGGGACGGGGCCGAGGCCGTCGAGCTGCTCGACGACCCGACCTTCCGGGCCCGCGCCGACCTGCTCGACGTCGGCCTGCCCGGTCTCGACGGCCTCTCGGTGCTCCGGCACCTGGGCCGGCTGGGCAAGCTGGAGACCAGCCGGGTGGTCATGCTGACCGTGCGCACCAACGAGTACGAGGTGATCGAGGCCCTGGACCTCGGGGCATTCGACCACGTGGCCAAGCCGTTCAGCCTTCCCGTCCTGGTGCACCGCGTCCGCCGGGCCATTGAGGCCAGCGGGTGATCTGCTCGCCCGCCCACGCTCGGTGATCTCCGGACAGTTCCTGCGCACTGTCCTCGCCGTCGAAGTGGTGATCGCCGTGATCGCCCTCGCCTCGGTCGCCGCCCACGCCCTGTGGCTCTGGCGCTGCAACCACGCCGACCGCCCCCGCATCGACCGGGCGCGGGCCGCCCTGGCCGAAGCGCTGACCGCAGCACCAGGTGACGACGGCATCTGGAGCGACCGCATGGCCGAGCTGCGCCAGCTCCACCGCCGGGTGCGGCGGCGGGTGGTCCAGCAGCTCGCCGTAACCGTGACCGGCGCCGAGGGCCGTGGCGTCGGCGATGCTGCGGAGGAGCTTGGACTGGTGGCAGCGGCCCGCCGCCGGTGCAGGAGCCGCCGGTGGTGGCGGCGGCTCCTCGGTGCCCACGAATTGAACGTCTACGGCCGTGGCGACGATGTCCTGCCCAAGCTCTTCGACGACCCCCATCCCGCGGTACGGGCCCAGGTCATCGAGTGGGCCGGCGACACACGCCGGGAGTCCCTTGGGCCCCGCCTGGTGTCCGCCATGCAGGACCCCGCCGCCATCTGCCGGAACACCGCCGCCGACAGCATCCTGCGGGCCGGGGCGCCGCTCGTCGACGCCCTCACCCGGGAGGTGTCGGTTCGGTCCGGCCAGGAGCAGGCCGATCTCCTGGCGGTGTTGGCCAGTCGGCCGGACCCGAGGTACCGGGACGTGTCGCTCGCCGCCGTCGCCGGAGACATGCCCGCGCTCCGGGCGGCAGGCGCCGCCGTGCTCGGCGGCGTGGGAGGGCCAGAGGCGGCCGCCGCGCTGCGCGGCCTGCTGGCCGACGCCGACGCGCCCGTGCGGGCCGCAGCCGCCGACGGGCTCCGGCGGCTCGAGCACCAGCCAGCGGCGCCCGACGTGGCCGCCCTCCTCCGTGACCCGTCCTTCGATGTCCGCAGGGCAGCGGGCACCGCGCTGGCCGGGCTGGGCGCTGTCGGCATCCTGCTGCTCCGCCACTACCTCGACGATGCCGACCCGTTCGCCGCCGACATGGCCCGCCAGTCCCTCGACGTCCTCGCCCTCCGAGCGTCCGGCCCCAGGACCCCGCGCACCTGATGGTCGACCTCGCCCGAGCCGTGCTCGTCACCTTCGACTGGGTCGTCCTCGGCTACTTCCTCGTCGTCAACAGCGCCTACCTCCTCCTGCTGATGAGCGCCGGCCTGGAGATGCGCACCCACCGGCTGCTGGAGCGGGCCGAACGGCGCTGGCGCCTCCTCCAGTCCGACATCGCCCCCACCATCTCGGTGCTGGCGCCGGCCCACAACGAGGCGGCCACGATCGTCGGCAGCGTGCGGGCCATGCTGGGGTTGTCGTACCCCAACCTCGAGGTGGTAGTGGTCAACGACGGCTCGACGGATGACACCGTCAGCGTCCTCATCGAGAACTTCGCCCTGGTCGCCATCCACCCCGTCTTCCGGCGCCAGGTCGACACCAAAGCGGTTATCGCCCTGTACCGGTCCCGCGCCCATCCCAACCTCGTGGTCGTCGACAAGCAGAACGGGGGCAAGGCCGACGCGCTGAACGCAGCCCTGAACGTCGCCACCGGGCAACTCGTCTGCGCGGTGGACGCGGACACCATCATCGAGCCCGAGGCGATGCTGCGCATGGTCCGCCCCTTTGTCACCCGCGACGATGTCGTGGCCGCGGGCGGGACGATTCGCATCGTCAACGGCTCGGAGGTCCGTAACGGTCGGGTGACGAGCCTGCGGGTCCCGCGCCGGGCCCTGGCCGGCTTCCAGGTCGTTGAGTATCTGCGGGCGTTCCTCTTCGGCCGGCTCGGGTGGAACCGCCTCGGCGGCAATCTCATCATCTCCGGGGCGTTCGGGCTCTTCGACCGGCAGGCGACGGCCGAGGCCGGGGGCTACGCCCACGACACGGTGGGCGAGGACATGGAGCTCGTCGTGCGCCTGCGCCGACGCTCCTACGAGATGGGCGACCCCAAGGCCATCGCCTTCATCCCCGATCCCGTGGCCTGGACCGAGGCGCCGGAGAGCCTGCGGGTTCTGGGCCGCCAGCGCGACCGCTGGCACCGCGGCCTGTCCGACGTCCTTCGCCGCCACCGCCGAGTGTTCCTCAACCCGCGCTACCGCGCCACCGGCCTCGTCGTCTACCCGTACTTCGTCGTCGTCGAGCTCCTGGCCCCGGTCGTGGAGGCCCTGGGCCTGGTCGGGCTCGCCATCGGCCTGGTGGTGGGAGTGGTCGACTGGTCTTTCGCCGTCTTGTTCTTCCTGGTCGCGTATGGCCTCGGCATCGTCCTGGGCACCTTCACCCTTGCCCTCGAGGAGCTGAGCTTCCACCGATACGAGCGCCTGGGCGACCGCGCCCTGCTCGTGCTCTGGGCCGTCTTCGAGAGCCTCGGCTATCGCCAGATGACGGTCGTGTGGCGGCTGCGTGGCATCTGGAAGTTCCTGCGCAAACGGACCGACTGGGGTGTCATGCAGCGCAAGGGGTTCACCCCGCCACCACCGACCTGACCTACGCGGGCAACTCCCGGCGGCGCTCGGCCAGGGCACCTTGGGCTCGAGCCCCCGCGGCGATGATCGTCGCCGCGCACTCGGCCGCGTCCTCAGGAACTGCGGCGCGCGTGCGGTCCTCGAGATCGGCGCACAGATCGCTCAGGTGCTGCGCGCCCATGCTGGCACTGCTCGATTTCAGGCTGTGGACAGCCCGGTGCATCGCCTCGCGGTCACCCTCGTCGAGCGCCCGACGGAGGGCCGCGACCAGGCGGGGCAGCTCACCGAGATAGGTGTCGATGAGCCGCCCCTCGGCGATCGGCGCCCGGTCGCCGAGGCCCCGCAGCAGGTGAGGGAGCACGGTGGCATCGACGGCTGGGGCCTCCGGGACTGGGGCGCTCACCGGGGGTACGCCTTCGGCCGCTCCCGCGGTCACCGCGCCTGTACCGCCGGCCCGGTAGAGGGCCGCCTCCAGGTCCCCGATGCGGACGGGCTTGGCGACGAAGTCGTCCATTCCGGCGTCCATGCAGGCATCGCGGTCATCGGCGAACGCGCTCGCCGTCATGGCGACGATCCACGGCTGGACAAGATCGGTGCGTTCCCGAATCCGCCGCGTCGCCTCCAACCCGTCCATCTCGGGCATCCGGACATCCATCAGGATCAGGTCGTACGGTGCCCGCTCCAGCGCCTCGAGGACCTCCTTGCCGTTCCCGGCCACGTCGGCCCGATGGCCGAGCCGGTCGAGGAACAGCAGCCCGAGCCTCTGGTTGACCAGGTTGTCCTCGGCCAGAAGGATCCGACGGAGGTTCCCGGCCCCGAAATGCGAGGTCGCGGCCCGGCCGGGGTACTCACCGGGCTCCGGCATCCTGAGGGCTCGTTCCAACGCGGTCTGGAGATGCGCGGGCTTGACCGGCTTGGTGAGCGTCGCCGCGAAGAGGCCGTCGGGCACGCGGGTGTGGCCGATCGAGGTCAGCAGCACGAGGGGGAGCTCGTGGCGTGCCGGGAGGTTCTGGACAGCCCGGGCCAGGTTCACACCGTCCATATCGGGCATCTGCATGTCGAGGACGGCGACGTCGAACCGCTCGGCGCCCGCCAGCCATTCCAGCGCGGTGGCGGGGGCGGCGGTGTCGACGGTGTCCATCTCCAAGGACGCGAGCTGGCGGCTGAGGATCTGCCGGTTGGTGTCGTTATCGTCCACCACGAGCGCCCGCCGGCCTTTCAGGCCCGTTCCGACCGAAGGCCTGGTCACGCTGGCGGCCACCGGCGCCACGACGGTGAAGTGGAACGTCGAGCCCCGCCCAAGCTCGCTCTCCACCCACATCGATCCGCCCATGGCGTCGACCAGGTGCCGGCTGATGGCCAGGCCCAGCCCGGTGCCCCCGTGGGTGCGGGTGGTGGACGCGTCGACTTGGCGGAAGGACTGAAACAGGCGGTCCATCCGATCCGTGGGAATTCCGATACCGGTGTCGCTCACCGCGAAGTGCAGCTCCACGAGCTCCTGTCCGACCGCCTCCGGCGCGGCCGCCCCGGCGGCGGCCCGGGCGGGCGCGGCCGGCGCGGCGGCGACGGTGAGGAGCACTTGGCCCTGCTTGGTGAACTTCACCGCGTTGCCGAGGAGGTTCACCAACACTTGGCGTAAGCGGGTGACGTCGCCCATGACGGCGGCAGGGCAGTCCGCGGCCACGGTCTGCACAAGCTCAAGGTCGGCCACGCCCTCAAGGGCAGCGACGACGTCAAACGCGCTCTCCACGCACTCCTGGATCGAGAGGGGTTGGCACTCGAGCTCAAGCTCTCCCGCCTCGATCTTGGAGAAGTCGAGGATGTCGTTGATGATGGCGAGCAGCCCCTCGCCGCTCGCTCGGATCGTCGACGTGAAATCCCGCTGCTCGGCGTTGAGCGGCGTGTCGAGGAGTAGCCCGGTCATGCCGATGACCCCATTCATCGGCGTACGGATCTCGTGGCTCATGGTGGCGAGGAACGCCGACTTCGCCGCCGTGGCGATCACGGCCGCGTCCCGGGCCTGGCGGAGCTCGCTATCCGACCGCAGCCTGTCGGTGACATCGCGCCCGGCGACGACCTGGAGGCGCCGGCCACCGAGGTCCACGGTGCTGGCGCCAAACTCGAAGTCGAACGGAGTGCCGTCGAGCCGCCGGGCCAGGGTCTGGCGGCGACCGGGCCCGCTGCGGCCGAGGTCGGCGTCGGGCAGCAGACGGGAGACCGGAAGGCCGACCGCCGACCCGCCGGGCAGGCATCCGAAACAAACGGCGGCGGCCAGGTTGGCGGTCTGGATGACGCCGGTCGCGTCGACCGCGAGGACGCTCTCGTCCACCGCCGCGCCGATGGCCTGTAGCCTCGCCTCGCTGAGCCGCACCCGCGCCAGGGCGTCGCTCAGCTCCAGCGATACCATCTCCGACTCGGCGATTCGGGCCAGGTCTTCTAGCACCGCCTGGTCGGCGGCGCCGAACTGGCGGGGCTTGGTATCCATCAGGCAGAAGGTGCCCAGCTTCCGGTCGCCCGCATCGCGGAGCGGGCGCCCGGCGTAGAATCGGAGGCCGACATCGGTTACAAGTGGGCTATTGGCGAAGCGGGCGTCGGCGGCGGTGTCGAGAAGCACCAGCATGTTGTCGCCGAGGATCGTCGTGGCGCAGAACGACCCGTCGCGGTCGTGCTCACGGTTGGTGAGGCCGATGCACGACTTGGCCCACAAGCGGTTGACGTCGACCAGGTTGATCATGACGATCGGCACGTCAAAGACCCGGCTGGCCAGGCGGGTAAGGCGGTCGAAACGCTGCTCGGCCGGGGTGTCGAGCAGGCCCAGCTCGCGCAGCGCCCGGAGGCGCTCCTCCTCGTCGCTCGGAAGCGAGGCGCGCCCTGGTGCGCTCGGCCGTGCCTCGCTCATGTGCGTCCGCTCCTCGTGTCATCTGCCTCGGGAACCGCCCGGGATCCAGTATCCCCGCGCCGGCAAGCAACGGTACGGCCCTCCTACAGTCTCTCGCCGGAGATGCCGAGTCAGATCCCATGTCACAGGGCCCGATCACACGCTGGCGGGCGG
>JBBSHM010000091.1:0-9727 GCA_038253125.1 Acidimicrobiales bacterium | reverse complement strand
CCGTAGGGCTGGGCGGGGTCGGTGGCGGCCAGCACCACCACCCGGGGCTGCCCGTCGGCCGCCCCGTGCCGGCAGCCACGCAGCCGGTCCACGGCGCCCGGCAGGGCGAACTGGGCCCCGCCCCGACCGGCCACGAAGTAGCCCCGCCGAATGCGACCCGCCTCTTCGAGGGCCCGCAGCACCGGGTAGACGGCGGCGTACCCACCGGGCACGCCCTCCCCCCGCGCTGCCTCGCGGGTCAGCACCCCGTGGCGCTCCAGCAGTGAGCCCGCCAGCTTGTGCAGGGTCTGGGTGTCGGCCGGCGGGGTGGCGCCGTCGAGGCCGAGGTCGCGTCGCAGCAGGCTCCATCGACCCTGGGCGGCCGGCGGCCCGAGAGCGGACAGCGAGCCCACCCGGGGCCGCCCGGTGCGACGGGAGCGCCCGGCGCCCGCGGTGCGCTGCCCGGCCACGAACGACCGCAGCGCCTGGAGGCCGTCGTTGGTCACCTCGCCGGCCCACACCAGGTCCCACAGGGCATCCAGGCTCTCCCGGGCGTCACGGCCGGCCAGCTCACGCCAGAAGCAGGCGCCCCGCTGCTCGAGCACGCCCCGGATGCGGTCGTGCTCACCGGTGCCGGGCCGCTCGAGCTGGTCGAGACCGAGGCGCGGCACCAGCAGGTCGGCGTCCGACCGGAGCAGCAGCAGCACTCGGCCGTCGTCGCGGCCGATCGGGCCGGCGCCCACCCACAGCACCTCGCCCGATGCCACCAGCTCATCGAGCAGGCGGGGCGAGTACCGGGCGACCCTGGCGGCCAGCACGTCACGCTCCAGCACCGACGCCGGGACCCTGGCGCCCTGCAGCTGGGCCACCACCTCGAACAGGCGGTCGAGGCCCGACGACGACGAGCCCACACCCTGCCACGCCGGCAGGAAGCGGGCCAGGGCGCCGGCGTCCACCGCCTCGACCTCGCGTCGCAGCACGGCCAGGGACCGCTGCTTCAGGCGGGCCAGCACGTCCTGGTCGCACCACTCCCTCGTCTCGCGCCGCCCGTCGGGCCGGAAGGCACCGTGGGCCAGGGTGCCGGCTGCCTCCAGGTCCTTTACGACCACGTCGACCAGATCGACCGGCACCCCGAATCGCGCCGCCGGCTCTGACGGGAGGAAGGGCCCGTGGGTCCGGGCCCAGCGGCGGACCAGCTGGGTGAGGGCGTCGGGCACCGCTTCGAGGAAGGCTTCGGGCAGGCCGGGCGGCAGGGCTGCGCCCAGGGCGTCGCGGTAGCGACCGGCATCCTCGGCGGCGATGAGGCGACCCTCGCCCGCCACCCGCACGACCACAGCCCGGCGCCCGTCCAGCAACGCCTGCTGGAACGTTTCGGTGCAACGAGCCTCGAGCTCGGGCCCGGTCAGGTCGCCCAGGCGGCGGAGCAGGTCGTGGGCCTCGTCGACCGTGCGGGCCCAGCGGGCCTCCTCAAGCGCCTGCAGCTCGGCCTCGAGCTGGGCCAGGGCGTCGGCGTCCAGCAGCTCGCGCAGCTCGTCGGCCCCCACCAGCTCGGCCAGCATGCGCCGGTCTAGGGTCAGGGCCTGGGCCCGCCGCTCGGCCAGCGGTGAGTCGCCCTCGTATATGAACGAGGCCACGTAGCTGAACGCCACCGACGCCGCGAACGGAGAGGGGGCGGCGGCGTCCACCTGCACCACCCGCAGCCGGCGGGACCGGATGTCGGCCATCAGACCCTGGAGGCCGGGCAGGTCGAACACGTCACGCAGGCACTCGCGGTAGGTCTCCAGCAGGATCGGGAACGAACCGTAGGCGCTGGCCACCTTCAGCAGGTCGGCGGCCCGCTGGCGCTGCTGCCACAGCGGCGTGCGCGAGCCGGGCCGGCGCCGGGGCAGCAGCAGGGCCCGGGCCGCGTTCTCCCGGAACCGGGCCGCGAACACCGCGGAGCCGGCCACCACGTTCGTGACCAGCTCCTCAACCTCGTCGGGGTCGAGGAGAACGGCCTCGGCCGGCGGGGCGTCGTCGGCCTCGGGCAGGCGCAGGACGATCCCGTCATCGCCCCAGATGGCCTGCACCTCGACGTCGAGCCGGTCCCGGATCTTGGCCTCGATCGCCAGCGCCCACGGAGCGTGGACCCGGGCCCCGAACGGCGACAGGATGCACACCCGCCAGTCGCCCAGCTCGTCACGGAAGCGCTCGACCACGATCTGGCGATCGGTGGGCAGCGCCCCGGTGGCTTCCATCTGCTCGCCGAGGTACCGGCGCAAGTTCGACGTGGCCAGCGGGTCGAGGCCGTGGCGGTCGTGCAGCTCGGTGTCGGTCAGGTCGGCCGACTGGCGCAGGAAGGCTCCTACGGCCCGGCCCAGCTCAAGGGGTCGGCCGATGTTGTCGCCGTGCCAGAACGGCATCTTGCCGGGGACGCCGGGGGCGGGGGTGACGACAACCCGGTCGCGGTCGATGTCCTCGATGCGCCAGGTCGAGGCGCCCAGCAGGAACGTTTCACCGACCCGGGACTCATAGACCATCTCCTCGTCGAGCTCGCCCACCTTCCCGCCATCCGGCGTCACCACCCGGTACAGGCCCCGGTCGGGGATGGTGCCCCCGCTGGTCACGGCCAGCATGCGGGCCCCACGGCGGGCGGTGATGGTGCCGGCCAGCCGGTCCCAGGTGATCCGGGGCCGCAGCTCGGCGAACTCATCCGACGGGTAGCGGCCCGACAGCATGTCGAGCACCCCCTCGAACGCCTCGTGCGACAGCTCGGCGAAGGAGTAGGTGGCGAGGGCCACGCCTTCCACCTCGTCCAGCGCCAGCGCCCCCGGCTGAGCCGTTCCTCCGGAGCCGGCGGGCTCGACCGCCGCGCACATCGCCACGATCTGCTGACTCAGCACGTCAAGCGGGTTGCGGGGCACCCGGGTCTCCTCGATGAGGCCTTCGGTCATGCGCTGGGCGGTGACGGCCGCCACCACCAGGTCGCCCCGGTACTTGGGGAAGATGCGCCCCCGCGACGGCTCTCCCACCTGGTGGCCGGCCCGGCCGATGCGCTGCAGGCCGCTCGCCACCGACGGCGGCGCCTCGACCTGCACCACCAGGTCGATGGCCCCCATGTCGATCCCGAGCTCGAGCGATGAGGTGGCGACCAGGCCGGGCAGCCGGCCGGCCTTCAGGGCGTCCTCTATCTCCAGGCGCTGCTCGCGGGCCAGCGAGCCGTGATGGGCCCGCACCAGGTCGGGCGCACCGTCGGGCAGCACGCCCGTCTCCCGGGCCAGCTCGTTCAGGGCGGCCGACAGCCTCTCGGCCAGTCGCCGGCTGTTGACGAACACCAGCGTGGAGCGGTGGCTGGTGATGAGCTCCAGCAGCACCGGGTGGATCGACGGCCAGATCGACGACCGCACCTCCGGGTCGCCGGCCGCCGCTCCGCTGAGGGTGAAGTCGAGGTCGTCGACCTCGCGCCGCCGGCCCAGCTCGCCCATGTCCTCGACCGGCACGATCACCTCGAGGTCCAGCTGCTTGCGCACCCCGGCATCGACGATCCGCACCGGCCGGAACGACCAGGCACCGGTCGCAACGTCGCGGCTGCGACCGCCCAGGAAGCGGCCCACCTCGCTGAGCGGGCGCTGGGTGGCGGACAGGCCGATGCGCTGGGGGGCGGCCCGACCGCCGCCCACCACCAGCCGCTCCAGCCGCTCCAGTGACAGGGCCAGGTGGGCGCCCCGCTTGGTGGCGGCCACCGCATGCACCTCGTCGACGATCACCGTCTCGACCGACGCCAGGATCTCCTTGGCCTGACTGGTGAGCAGCAGGTACAGCGACTCAGGGGTGGTGATGAGGATGTCCGGCGGGTGGCGGGCCAGCTGACGGCGCTCGTCGGCTGGGGTGTCGCCTGTCCTGGTGGCCACCTTCAGCCCTGGGAGCGTCACGCCGGCCCGGCTGGCCTCGTTGGCGATGCCGGCCAGCGGCGACCGCAGGTTCCGCTCGACGTCGTAGGTCAGCGCCTTCAGCGGCGAGACGTACAGGGTGCGCAGCCGACCGGCAGCATCCCCCGCGGCAGGTCCGGTGAGGAGCCGGTCGAGGGACCAGAGGAAGGCGGCGAGCGTCTTGCCCGATCCCGTCGGGGCGCAGATCAGGGTGTGCTGGCCCTGGGCGATCGCCTCCCAGCCCTGCTCCTGAGCGGGCGTCGGCGCCTCGAACGCCCCGGCGAACCAGCGGCGGGTGACGTCGGAGAAGCGCTCCAACCCAGGCACGACCGGTCCAGCCTATTGACCGGCGGTCGCCGCCGCCCCCGCTCGGCCCGAGTTCGGCCGGAGGGATCGCCATCTGGCCGTGGCCGCGTAGTTTGTCCTCCAGCGTGGATCCCGTCCTCTGGCAACATCGTCCCCAGCTCCGCCGGCCGGTGCTCATCGCCAGCTTTGAGGGCTGGAACGACGCTGGCGACGCCGCCACCCTCGCCAGCCGCCACCTCCAAGACCTGTGGAGGGCCGAGGTGTTCGCCACCATCGACCCCGAGGAGTTCCACGACTTCACTGAGGACCGGCCGACGGTGCGCCTGGTGGACGGCCTCACCCGCGAGATCTCCTGGCCCGAGCACAGGCTGTCGGCGTGCGCCCGGCCCAATGCCACGACCGACGTCGCCTTTCTGGCGGCGGTCGAGCCGCAGCTGCGGTGGCGCACCTACACCACGACCATCGTCGAGCTGGCCAAGGCCCTCGACTGCTCCCTCGTCGTCACCCTCGGCTCGCTGCTGGCCGACACGCCCCACACCCGCCCGGTGAACGTCACCGGCACGGCTCACGACGCCCAGCTGGCCCTGCGCCTCGGGCTGTCCCGCAGCCGCTACGAGGGGCCGACGGGCATTCTCGGGGTGCTCCACGACCAGCTGGCCCGCTCGGGGGTGCCGTCGGCCTCGCTGTGGGCGGCGGTGCCGCACTACGTGGGCCGCAACCCGTCGCCCCCGGCCGCCCTCGCCCTGGTGGACCGGGTGGCCGCCCTGCTCCAGGTCGAGATCGACAGCACCGAGTTGCGGGCCGCCGCCGCTGAGTACCTGGCCGAGATCGACGACGCTGTCGAGGCCGACGAGGAGGCCCGCGAGTATGTGCGGGGCCTCGAGGAGGCCGAGGACGAGCCGGTCACCCCGGACCTCCTGCGCCTCGGCGAGCTGCGCCGCCCCGAGGACGAGGGGATCACCATGGCCGGGGCCGACGAGCTGGCCGCCGAGGTCGAGCGCTTCCTGCGCAACCGGGAGGGCCGATGAGAGCCCCGGCCGCCCGTGCCGCGGCGTTCGGGGCCGTGCTGGCGGTCCTCGGCGCCCTCGGCGGCCCGGCGAGCGCCCAGTCCGAGGTGGGCTGCGCCCCCGACATCGGCATCGAAGCGGTGATCCAGCAGTCGCCGACGGTGTTCACCGGCACCGTCCGGGCCCTGGACAGCAGCGGTCGCCGGGCCACCGTCGAGATCATCCGGGTGTGGAAGGGCGGCCCGCTGCCCAGGCGGGTGGAGGTGCAGGGCACCATCGCCACCCAGAACAAGGTCAAGACCGTCCTCGACCGCCTCTACGCCCGGAACCGCACCTACCTGTTCCTGCCCACGGCCGGCGTCTCGCCCCGGTTCAGGGAGAACCGGTGCTCGGCCACCCGTGAGCTCACCACCGCCCTGGCCGCCAAGGCGCCGGCCGACGGAGGATCGGCCCCGCTCGGCGCCGGGGTCCCGCTGCCGCACGATGACCTGGCCCGCTTCGCCCCGCTGCTGATAGGCGTGCCCGCGTTCGTGGTGCTCGGCGGGCTGCTGGCCGCCGCCCGGCTCCGGGGCCGCCGGCCCCGCGGGCCGCGCCGGCCGGCCGCCGCCTGAGCCGGCCGCCGCCTGAGATGCCCGGCCTGGTGCCGACCGGTGTGTGGCGGGCGACCGTCCCCCTCATCACCCTGCTCGACGACGCCTTTGGCGCCCCGCTCGACACCTACGTCAACGGGTCCCAGGTGTGGCTGCGCGAGGACGGTCCCGGCGGCGGCGTGATCGAGTGGCGCCTCCACCCGGTCCCCGGCTACGTGCGTCCGAAGGGCACCGCCACCGAGGAGGTGTTCGAGCTGGCCGCCGCCGCCCTGGCCACGGGCAACGACGGGCCTGCGCCTCTGGAGCAGCTGTGGGAGGGGCTCGAAGCCTTCCCGGCCTACGGCGACGACGCCGAGCCGGCCGTCCTGGCCGCAGCCTGCACCGCCGCTCTGGGCCTGGCGCCCGACGCCGCCGGGCTGGTCGACCACGACCGGATCGGCGACGACTGGGAGCGCACCGGCGGAGCCATCTCAATCATCGCCGCCCTCCTCGCCGAGCTGTCCCAGCCACCCACCGGTTGACCTGACGGTGGCGCTCAGACCGGGGGGCGCCAGATCGGGTTGCGGACCGGGTCGAACAGCACGTCCGTCGGCTCGTTGCGGATGGCGGCAAAGGCGCTGGCGCCCCAGCGCTCGAAGCCGGCGAGCGGCGACGGCAGATCGTCGTGGGCGAACCAGCCGACGTCCCTCGTCTCCAGCGGGTGAGCCTGGAGCTCACCGCCGGTGGCCCGGCAGTGGAACACCAGCGAGTAGAGGGGAACGGCGGTGAAGCCGAGGCGGAGGCCGTCCAGCACGGCTATCAGCCGCAGCGGCTCGCAGGTGATCCCGGTCTCCTCCTGCACCTCCTTCACCGCCACCTCGGCCGGCGAGTAGCCGATGTCGGCCCAGCCGGTCGGGTACAGCCACACGCCCGAGTCGGACCGCTGCACCAGCAGCAGTCGGCCCTGCTCGTCGCCCACCACCGCACCGATGGCGACCTTTGGGGTGACGTAGCCGGGCACGCCCGAGCCGACTCCTCTCAGCCACTCGGCCTCGTACTCCTCGGGCGTGACCGGGACATCGGCGTGGTGCCCGCCGGCTCCACCCTCGTCCGCCGCCGCCACCGCTGCCCGGATGTCAGCCGCCACCTTCAGCACCTCCTCGAACCGCTCCCGCTCGTAGAGGTTCTGGGTGAAGCCGAGGCCGGTGCGGGCGATCCCGGCGAGCGCCTCGCTCCAGCGCAGGAGGTCGCCCCGGCCGGCCCCGGCCTTCCCCGCTCCGAGGGGCCGCTCAGGCCCGGTCATGCGGCGGCCAGGGCTGCGGCCTTGCGGGCGGCTATGGCCACCGGGTCCCACAGCGGGCTGAAGGGCGGGGCATAGGCCAGGTCGAGCTCGGCCACCTCGGCGCACGACATGCCGGCCGTCAGGGCGGTGACCACGACGTCGATGCGCTTGGCCGCTCCCGGGCCCCGACCCACGATCTGGCCGCCGAGGAGCCGGCCGGTCCCCCGCTCGGCCACCACCTTGACCCGGATCGACCCGGCCATGGCCTCGAGGTAGCCTGCGGTGGTCGAGCTCTCGATGGTGGCCGCCACCGCCGGAAAGCCCGCCTCCTCGGCCTCGGTCTCGTTGAGGCCGGTCCGCGCCACCTCGAGGTCGCACACCTTGGTGATGGCCGTGCCGAGCACGCCGGCGAATGTGGCGCAGCCGCCGCCGAGGTTGGCGCCGGCCACCCGGGCCTGCTTGTTGGCCACCGTCCCGAGAGCGACGTGGACCTCCCGGCCGCTGATCAGGTGTCGGCTGGTGCAGCAGTCGCCGGCGGCGAAGACGGACTCGGCGCTGGTGCGCTGGCGCCGATCGACCCTGATGGCACCGGCGGCCCCCAGCTGCAGCCCTGCCTCCTCGGCCAGCTGGGCGTTGGGGGCCACCCCGAGACCGAGGATCACAAGGTCAGCAGGCAGGTCCCCATCGGCCGTCTGCACCGAGCCGGGCTCGAAGCCCGTCACCTTCGACCCGCACCGCACCGTGATGCCGAGGCCCCGCATCGCCCTGGTGACGTGGGCGCCGATGTCAGGGTCGAGGCTGGGCATCACCTCGGCGGTGTCGGTGACGACGGTGACGCCGACGCCGCGCCGCACGAACGCCTCGGCCATCTCGAGCCCGATGTAGCCGGCCCCCACCACCACCACCCGGCGGATCCCGGCCGGCGCCCAGGCCGGCGGGCTGCTCAGGTGGCGGAGGAGCTGGGCGGCGTCCTCGAGGGTCTGGATGCCGCCCACGAACGGCAGGTCGATCCCGGGCAGAGGCGGCCGCTTCGGGCGGGCCCCGGTGCCGAGGTGCAACAGGTCGAAGCCCAGCTGGAAGGTGCGGCCCTGCTCGTGGTTGCGGACCTCCACCTTGCCGTCGAGGTCGATCGCCACCGCCTCGCAGCGCATGCGCACGTCGATCCCGAGGCTGGCGCGCAGGTCCTGGGGCTTTCGCACCACGAGGTCCTCGAGCCGGTGGACCTCGCCTCCGATCAGGTAGGGGATCCCACATGCGGAGTACGAGGTCCACCGGCCCCGCTCCAGGGCCACGATGTCGAGGTCGGGGTCCTGGCGGCGGGCGGCGGCGGCGGCCGCCATGCCTCCGGCGTCACCGCCGACCACCACCAGACGTCGGCCCACGGCTGCGAAACTATGTGACCGTCAGCCGTCCCGGCACCTGGGCGGGGTGGATGTGCGCTTGCGGTGCCGTCACGGACCGCCGGGACCGTGACCCGGGCCCCGGCGACCGGGGCCGCCCGCGTGGTTCACCTCGTCGGCGATCCGCTGGTCAAGGCCGGCCGCCCGCTCGTCGGCCTGCGCCTGGGTCACACGGCCGGCCTTCACCTCATCGGCCAGGCGCCCCTTGGCGTCGGTCACCATCGCCGCGATCACAGTCGACGGGTCAACGCCCTTCGACTGCGCCACCTGGGCGATGGACTGGCCCGACATCAGCGCCGTGCGGAGGTCAGACTCGCTGATGCCGATCGCCTTGGCCGCGGCGGCCGCCCCCGGGCCGCGACCGGGACGACCGGGCCCTTCACCGCCCGGGCCGTCGTGGCCGGGACCGCCGGTGCGGTTCACATCCTCGGTGATCCGGGCCTCGAGGCCGGCCGCCTCGTCAGCCAGGCGGGCCTTGCCGTCGGCCACCATCGCCGCGATCACGCTCGCCGGGTCGACACCCTTGGACTGCGCCACCTGGGCGATTGACTGGCCGGACCCGAGAGCGGTCCGCAGATCGGCCTCGCTGATCCCGATCGCCTTTGCCGCTGCCGCCGAGCCGGCGCCAGGACCGCCGTGGCCCGGGCCCGGCGGCCGGGCTCCGGCGGCCGGAGCCGGGGTGCTGGTGGAGGTGCTGCCCTGGGTCTGGGCGGCGGCGATGCCAAGCCCGCCGAAGGTGAGGCCGAGGGCGGCCCCGACGGCCACCACGTTGCGGCGGAAGCGCCGGCCGTGCGAAACGCCGTCGCCGGCGGCCTCAGCCTGAACCGGACCGGGGGTCGGCCGCCAGATGTCCGGGTTGGTCGGGTCGCCCTGGGTGTCGGGCCTGTCCTGGCTGTCCGGCCTGCCCGGGTTGTCCAAGTCGTTCATATCGTTCATCTCGTTCATCTCGTTCATCTCGTCTTCCGCTCTCGTCGCCCGGCTCTCGGGACGCTGACGACAACGCTGCGGCTCCATGCTTGGAGTCGGCTGTGGATGGGCTGCGAACTCCCCCTGTATCAGGCCGACCATGGCGCAGCCTCGTGGCTGACGGAGGCCCGCATGGGCAGCTCGACCAAGAACCGGCTGCCCTGGCCCGACGCCGAGGTCACTGACGCCCGGCCGCCGTGGGCCTCGACCACGGCGGCCACGATCGATAGGCCGAGGCCGGTGCCGCCGCCGGCCCGGGCCCGGGAGGCGTCCGCCCGGTAGAAGCGCTCGAACACCTTGGCGGCAACCT